>CAMOLA010000021.1 GCA_946618265.1 uncultured Eggerthellaceae bacterium | reverse complement strand
GCGACGCGATTGCAGCATTTGCGCCGTTCAACGAGCAGGAAGCTGCCGACCAGCAAGTCATCCTGCATGCGCTTGACACCGACCCGAACTGCTTCGACCGAAGCGCCCAGGCGCACATGGCCTGCTCGATCTGGGTGGTCGACCCCGCATACGAGCAGACGCTGCTCGTGTACCACAACATCTACGATTCGTGGAGCTGGATCGGCGGGCATGCCGACGGCGAGCCCGACTTGCAAGCCGTCGCCCTGCGCGAGCTGCAAGAAGAGACGGGCGTTTCGCATGCGCGCATCGTCGAATGCGGGCCGGGCAACATCTATTCGCTCGAAGTGCTCACCGTCGACGGGCACGAAAAGCGCGGCACTTACGTCAGCTCGCACCTGCACCTCAACGTCACCTACCTGGCGGTCGCCGACCCCGCCGAGAGCATCCGCATCAAGCCCGACGAGAACAGCGGCGTGCGCTGGGCGCCCCTCGAAGACGCCATCCGCCTGTCCACCGAGCCCTGGATCCGCGACCGCATCTACCGCAAGCTCATCGACAAGCTTCCCCGCTAGTGCTACCGCCGGCCGCCAATCGCCCTCCCCGAATCATCTTCCCAATCATCTTCCCCGCGGGAAAACAGTCGCCCGATCACGTTCCCCGCGGGAGTTTGATCCACGCGCAAAAACACGTTCCCCGCGGGAAAACGGTCGCCCGATCACGTTCCCCGCGGGAGTTTGATCTCGGCTCAGCATGACGAGGACAAGTGGGCATTTAGACAAGCTTCCCCGCTAGCGCTGCTTCCGACCGCTATTCCACGATCCAGCAGACGTTGGAATCCGATTGGAGCACGTTGTTGTAGTAGTACACCTTGGCCACGGCTCCGTCGAAATAGACGTTGCCGGTAACCGTTCCGCCCGCGGAAAGCTGACCGCTGCTCAGCGGGTTGTCACCCGAATACGCCGTCACGCTGCGAATCGCGCCGTTTTTGTCCTCGGCCCTCCAGTCGAAGAGGTTGAACGCCTCGTTGGACGAGCCCGCGTTCGCGTACGAGACGTTAACCTCGGTCATCGTGGAGTTGTCGTAGCTCTTCTTGACCAGCTTCACGCTGTTCACGGTGACGGAAAGGCCGTTTTCGAAAGTGGCGGTCTGGCCGGGTTTCATCGCGCTGTAATCGCCTTGCGACGCGTCGGCCCCGCCAGGCGCAGCCGCACCGCCCTGGCCGTTACCAGGTGCAGCATTAGGCCCGGTTGTGCCAGTCGAGTCGCCATCAGCAGGAGAAACCGCCACGGGAGACGTGCCGTGCTGGATCTGGTCGAGCACGTTTTCGACATAAGCACCGTAAAGGGACTGCGTCGCCAACGTGATGCCGATAGCGGCAACGCCGAGCAGCAGGCCTGCCACCGCCATGCCGCGGCCCTTTTTCTTTCCCGCGCCCGTTCCCACGATGCCCACGATCGCGAAAATCGCGCCTAGAACGGCCAGCACGAACGACCCGTTGTTGATGATGGGCAAGAACGAGGTGGCAATCGCCACGAGGCCGACGACCAGCGCGGCGACGGCCATGCCCGACGTTGCGGACTGCGCGGCCGCAGAACCTGCCTGCAAATCATGGTTCGCATACGGATCGGTCGAAACGATGGGTTTCTCGGGCGCTGCTTGGATGCTCGGCGCAGAGGCGGGCTGGTTTGAGAGCGGGTCGGATTGCACGGGCACCGGCCCCTTCTCAAAATGCCCTTGCTGCGTGGCTTGCCCGTTCATGCCAGCTGGCGCGCTGAAAGACTGCTGTTGCGCGGAAGGTTGCTGAACAACCGTCGCCGGCTGAGCGGAAGAAGCCGGCTGCCCGAACGCCTGCCCAGCCGCTTGCGGCGACCCGCCAGGCTGGGCCTGGTTCGAAAGCTGCCCTTGCGCGGGGAGCTCCACTGGCGCCGGCGGCACCGCGCCCACCATGGGCCGCCCGCTGATGGGGTCGATGACCCAACTCGCCTTGCCCGTCGCGGAATCCGTCACGAAATAGCATCCGCTGGCAGCGTCGATGTTCAGAACGCGGTTGGCCAGCGGCATTCCCGAAGTCGGATCCGTGATCAGCACAAGCTGCCCCGTAGCGGGATCGTTCGTGTACATGCAATTGGTCGCTGGGTCGATGAGTATCGTGCGGGTGTTGCCTGCACCGTTCATTTCAGGCATGTTGTCCCCCTCTAGAACTATGGAACGTACTCTTACAGTATAGGAGTTTGCCGCCATAGCGTCAGAAAACAAGCTCGCCACCTGCTACTCGGCACGATTTCCGCCAGACTGCCGACGAGCTCCGCTTCACCAAGTTCCCCGCGGGAACTTGATCGGCGAAACGGCTGCAAGGCGAAATCAAGCTCCCGCGGGGAACCTGTCGCGCGAACCAAACTCCCACGGGGAACTTGTCGAGCGCGAATCAAACTCCCGCGGGGAAACCGTTTTCGAGCCGCTTGAGGAAATCTCGTCCTGCCATCCCAAGCGTAAGCGAGGGATCTCCGCGAAGCGGCCCACCTGGATCACCGCTTCACAGGGGCTTTTCGTCAACCAAACTCCCGCGGGGAACTTGTCGCACGCGCGAATCAAACTCCCGCGGGGAAACCGTTTTCCCGCGGAGAACTTGTTGCGCATGAGGGAATCGACGCCGGCAAGGGCGCGCTACAGCAGATAAACGATGCGGGGCATTGGCCTTGCCGAGTGCGAGAAAGGCGATTATTGCACGAGAGAGAGCATCTCGGTGCGGCCGTCCTCGATGGTGTTCACGATCTCCTCGCGATAGCTTTGGCGGTTGAGTTGCTCGTCGACCATGAGCAAGACGTAGTCGACCCCCACGGAGGCGGCGGCACCGATGGCCACGCCCGCTGCCGTGCCCGCCGGGCCGCCAATCGACCCCACGGCACCGCCTGCGGCCGTGGCAGCTGCCTTCGACGAAAGCGTTCCCGCGACCTTCTTGACAACCTGTTTGTAAAATGCCTTGGTTATCGCCTTTTTGACCAGGCGTTTCGCAATGATTCCCGCCCCGATGCCGGCCGCGGCGCTCACGCCCAAGCGCGCCGGCGCGTCGAGCAGCTTCTGCGAAGGCTCGAGCGGCTCGGCCGCGAGCGTGGAAAGGTCGACCTCGTCGGCGACCATCATCATCCACGCGGGAGCATTCGCCACCTCGTGCTCGGCCAATTGGGAAACGAGGTTATCCTGCAACGCCGCGGCTTGCTCGGCGTAGCTTTGCAGTGCCTCCTCGATTTTTGAATCGTCAATGCCCTCGTCGATCTTGGCGGCAAACTGGTCGGAAGCGTACTGCTCCGCCGTGCCGACCACCAAGCTTGCAAGCCGCTCGTAATCGGCGGGCAGGCTGTAGTACCAGTCAAGATAGCCGTCCACGTTGGCGAGCCGCGCGTCAAACGACTCGTTGATCAGCGGGACAAGCGCCGCCTTGGCCTCGTCGGAAAGCTGCTCGGCCTGTGCGTGCGCTTCCGCGAGCAGCTCCTCGACGGCCTGCTGCTCGTAGTACTTGCCGTCGATCAGGTACACGGCGAGGTCGACCTGGTCGCGCACGAAAGCCTCGGCCGCCGTATAGCCCTCGGCCTGCACAGCATCGCCCGCCCCGTGATCGATAACGCAGAACGCCACCAGCAAGCACACCGGAAGCGCCGCCGCCACCGCGACGTAGCGCTTGACGGGGGAATACGCCGGTTTCCGCGGAGCAGCTTTGACAGGCACCGCCGAAGCGCGGGCGCTCGCATTCGCCGCCGCATCGGCCAGAACCGCTTCGCCCGCGCTACGAGCCCTGCGGCCTTCAAACAGCTTGTCGCCCTCGGCAGCTTCGCTCGCACGCCGCGCCTCGCCGGAAAGAACCTCGCCTTCGGCCGCGTCCGCCTTAGCGGCGCCGAGGGGCAGGAACACCTTGAGCAGCTCCGGCGTTTCCAAAGCGCACATGCCCAGCAAGTTGGCGATGCCGAAAAACGCCGAAGCGCACAGCACGCAGCGCCATGCGAGGTACCCGGCAACCGAGACCTGCCCCGCCTTCGCCAGACCGTACGCCGTCAACCCGTCGACGAGCGCCGTGACCTTGCCCACCTCGGACATGAGCGGCGAGGGCGAGCCGGCGAAAGGCTGCGGCGTCGACAGGTAGGCTTCGGCCAGGCTCGCGTATTCCGGCGCGGGCTGCGCAAAGCAGAGCGCCGCATAGAGGAGGCACATCAGCACGCCCACGACGCCGCAGCTCGCGAGCACGGTGCGCGACGTCTGGTACGGTTGCTCGTATTCGCCTTTCAGCCATGTCCCCATGGCGGCATGGACGACGGCAAAAACGGGCACGGCCAGCACGACCAGGCACCATTCGGCCACGCCCCATTTCGGGGCTTCGAGGAACAAGCCCGCCACGAAGAGCGCCGAGACGACGAAGCCCACGATCAGGCTGAGGATTCGCCCGCTGTTGAGCCGCGCGAGCCGGCCGCCTTCCTTGAACTGCAGGTGGCGATGTGTCTTGCGGATGACCACATGGTAGGCAAGCACGACCGCCGACACGCCGCTGACCAGCGCCCAAAGCAAGCCGACGCCAAACGTCGGCATGAGCGGCAATGCGCGGCTCACGAGGAATAGCGCGCCCACGAGCAGCGCGGCCTTGCCGAGAAAGACGGCCACGCGCCGCGCTTCCGGCCGCTGAAGGACGTCGCTCAATGCTGCAGGCATTCGAAACTCCGTTCTCACTCGCGCCCCCGACTCCCACGGTCGAGAAACGCCGCTTTGACCAGCATCCCATGCGCGCACGCGCGCCTCCATCGTTACGCGTCAATCTTACTCTAGCCAGCAGCCCCGCCCGCGTTACGCTTTCGTATCGTTTCGCCACCCTTTTCGCATCGCAAATCATTTTCCCGCGGGGAAAACGATTGCGGCCGAATCAAACTCCCACGGGGAACTTGATTGCGGATCAAATTCCCACGGGAAAACCGTTTTCCCACGGGAAAGCTGACTGCCCACATGAATCAAATTCCCGCGGGGAACACGGTCACGCGAACGGAAATCAGTTTCCCACGGGGAAGACGATTGCAGCCGGATCAAACTCCCGCGGGGAACTTGATTGCGAATCAAACTCCCGCGGGGAACTTGATTACCTGCGTGAATCAAATTCCCACGGGGAACATGCATGCAGCAAGATCAAACTCCCACGGGGAAAACGATTGCGCGCGAATCAATTTCCCACGGGGAAACCGTTTTCCCACGGGGAAACCGAACGCGAATCAAACTCCCGCGGGGAAAACGATTGCGCGCGTGAATCAAACTCCCACGGGGAAAACGGTTGGGGGTTCCTGTATCATTTAGCTCGGGGTTTGCGAAGAGGGTTAGGAACCAACGTTGGCATCGAGCTTGTCGACACGCAGGCGCAGAGGAATCGCGCGCATCATCGCCATGGCAACCGCCATGCTCGCAATCGCGTGGACGGCGGCATGCCTTGCAGCGTGCCAACCACAGGGGCATAGCGGCGCAAGCACCAGCGCGGCACCGAGCCAGCACGCAACGCGCCACGTGAGCGAAACGGCCCTCGTACGAGCCAAATCGTACGAAAACGCGCTCGACGGAAAGACGATAGAAGTCACCACCGCCGAGGCCAAGCTGCATTCCATCGCCAAGCCAAAGCCCGCCTCGAAGCGATACACGGTCATGATCTACATGATCGGCTCGAACCTCGAAAGCCAGAACGCCGCCGCGACGGACGACCTCATCGAAATGACCGCGGCCAACGTCGACTTCGCGAAGACGAACGTCGTCGTGTACGCAGGCGGCACCGCGCGCTGGAACTCGGACATACCGACGGGCCACAACAGCGTGCTCGACCTGTCCCGCCCCGAGGACGACCGCATCGTCGCCCAGACCGAGACCGACCCGAGCATGGGCGCTCCCGAGACGCTTTCCGCTTTCGTCAACTACTGCGCGAAAACCTACCCCGCCGACCACAACGCCATCGTGTTCTGGGACCACGGCGGCGGGCCTTTGTGGGGCTACGGATCCGACGAGGTCAACCTCGGCGACGGCCTGCTCCTCGACGAGCTGGCGCAAGCCATGGAATCGACCCCCTACGCGCGCGGCGGCAAGACGCTCGACTGGGTCGGCTTCGACGCATGCCTCATGGGCTCCGTCGAGAACGTCGCGCTGTGGAAGGACCGCGCCCGCTACCTCATCGCGTCCGAAGAGGTCGAGCCGGGAGACGGCTGGGACTACGCCTTCCTCTCGACGCTGAACAGCACCGACAAAGCCGCGGACATCGGCGCGGCGATCGTCGATGCATACGGCACGCATTACAAGAAGGCCGCCAGCGACTTCTCCAACCCCGACGTCACGCTCGCATGCTATGACCTCGCGAAAGCCGGCGCCGCGATCGACGCGCTCGACGGCCTGCTAGCGGCGATGACGTCTTCCATCGAAAACGGCGGCTACGGCGACATCAGCCGTGCGCGGCGCGCTTCCAAGGCGTTCGGCTTGCAAGCGGCGGGCGACCGCTCCGAGGGTTACGACTTGATCGACATCCGCGACTTCGCTGCACGCGTCAAGGACGACCATCCCGACCAGGTCGCCACGCTCGATTCCGCGCTGGACTCCCTGGTCGTGGCCAGCTCAGCCAACATCGACAACGCCTCGGGCCTCTCGATTTACATCCCCGGCGACAACCGCGAACTGTTCGAAGTGTATTCCCAGCTCGGAAGCCTGCCATCCGCGGCGCGCTCCACGTCGGGCGACGGCGCCGGCGACGCATCGGCCCCGAACGCGGCATCCACTCGGTTCTCGGACGCCTACGGCACCTTCGTGGACGCCTTCTCCCGGCAATGGAACGAAGTCTCCCAGGTCAACTGGTCTACCGACCGGCCCACTGCGACCGAGGCGGGCGTCTCGCTGAAGCTCACGCCCGAGCAGGCCGAAGCGCTATCGACGGCCACCTACACGCTGTTCTCGCGCGACAACCCCGATACCTACCGCATCGCCACCGCGAACGTGGCCATGGACCTGGACGACGCGAACACGCTGCACGTCCCCGCCGACCCGAGCATCATCGCGACCTCCACCGACATCGGTCAGGGAAAACCGGGTCTCTTCGTGCAGGTCGAACGCGAAAATGGCAAGGCCACCTACGTCAACCGCGCCATGACGCTCGAGGCGGCGGCCGACTTCTCGCACTATGCCGCCGACGCCAACGAGAACTTCACCGTCACCGTGCAGGCCGACGAGGCGACGGGCGCGGTCGCCATCGAGTCGATCAGCGTGGCCGACGACACGGTCGGCATCGGCGGCAAGGGCACGGTCGATGCCACCCGCTACTCGCACGTTTCGGAGCTCATGATCACGGGCTCGCCCGGCTACGACGCTGACGGGCACATCCTGCCGTGGAACGAATGGGATCTCTCGAGCAGCAGCGAGCACATCACGCCGCTCGAGAAAGGCTTCGGGTTCGCGTCCCTGCCCGCTTCCCGATACGGCGATAAATGGTCCTGCCAGATCGTCCTCACCGACGTCAACGGCGACAGCCATGCGCTCGACCCCATCGACCTCGCCATCCCGGCTGGCACGGCCGCGCAGGAAACGACCGTGACCCGCGACACCGACCTGGGCACCCTCACGTTCAAGGTGTTCGACGACCACGCCGAGCTGTCGAAATACGAAGGCGACGACTGGACCGTCGACATCCCCGCCGACATCGACGGCGTGCCGGTCACAGCGATCGGCAACAGCGCGTTCGCGTACTGCGAGTACCTCGACGAGCTCGTCATCCCCGAAACCATCACGTCCATCGGCCAAAGCGCGTTCGCGCACACGGGCCTCTACGCGCTGACGCTGCCCGCCTCGCTCTCCCATATCGCGCCGGCGGCGTTCCGGGAGATGCCCTACCTCAAAGCGTTCACGCTCACGGGCGAAGGCAAAGGCGGTGCGCTCTCGGTCGACGACGGCGTCCTGTTCTCGGCAGACGGCAAGACGCTCATCGCCTACCCCAACGCCAAGGGCGGCACGTATTCCGTGCCCAAAGGCGTGACCGCCATCGACTACGGCGCGTTCGCGCTGACGGGCATCGCCGACATCAGCCTCCCCGACAGCCTGAAAACCATCGACCGCGCCGCGTTCTACGGTTGCAAGGACCTGCGTTCGCTCGACCTGCCCGACGGCCTCGAATCGATCGGCGCCCTGGCGTTCGGCGGCGACGCCCCAGAAGGATCAACAGCCGACCAGCCCCGCGGAACGACCGTGAGCATCGGCCCGAACGTCACCTACATCGGCCCGAGCGCCTTCGACGGGCTCGCGCTCGAGTCCATCGAGGTCGACGCCCGCAACAAGCGCTTCACCGGCAAGGGCGGCGCGCTGCTCAACGCCGCGGGCGACACGCTGCTCGAGTTGCCCCGCAGCGGCGGCTCGGTCTTCGCGGTGCCGGAAGGCGTGGTGAAGCTGCAGCCCCACGCGTTCAGCGACTACCCCGACACCCGCATCGACTTCGTGCTGCCGGCATCTTTGACCTCGTGCGACGAGACGTGCTTCCCGCGCACGTACGCAAGCGAAACCGACGAGTGGACCTACGCGTGTCGAATCCACGCGCCCGAAGGGTCCTACGCCCTCCGGTTCGCCGAGGAGCACGGCATCGAGAACGACACCAACACGGACATCGGCGCGCTCGCGCACAAGCAGGCCACGGTCGAGCAAGACGGCTTCACCCTGACGTTCGAAGTCTACCGCGACCACGCGGCCCTCGCGTCGATGGAATCGGGCACCGACTACTCATGGACCGAGCATTCGCTCGCCATCCCCGCAGAGGTGGAGGGAGTGCCCGTGACTAGCATCGATTCGCTCGCGAGCATCAACGGCTCCATCGACGTCCTGACGCTGCCCGCAACGCTCGAATCCATCGGCGAGAACGGCTTCGGCGGCTATCCGTCGCTTAAGCGCATCGAGCTCGACGGCGAGAGCAAGCACTTCAAGATAGTCGACGGCGCCCTGCTCACGGCCGACGACGCGACGCTCATCGCCTACCCCACGCAGGCGGAAGGCCCGTTCGCAATCCCCGAGACCGTCGAGACGATCGGCCGCAACGCCTTCAACGGCTGCATGCTCGAAGACGTCACGCTGCCCGACGACCTGCAGGAAATCGGAGAATCGGCGTTCGCCCATTCCGAAAACCTCCGGCATGTCGAGTTCAACCAAGGGCTTGAGGTCATCGGCGCCAGCGCGTTCGGCTGGTGCCACAACCTGCAGCTTGCCGAGCCGTTCCCCGAAAGCGTCGTCGATATCGGCTCGCACGCCTTCTACGACATCGGCGGCTACGCGGGCCTGGTGCTTCCCGAGGGAATCGAGCGCATCGGCGCCAGCGCGTTCGAGAAGCCCCGATCCGACGGCGGCGAACGCGAGCTCGCGCCGGTCGACGCCGACGCCATGACCATCGGCCCCTACCTCGAGACGCTCGGCGGTTCCTACGGCGCCACGCCGTTCAGCGGCCTGGACTTCGCCCGGTTCGAGGTCGACGAGGGCAACGAGGCGTTCGTCGCCGACGGTCCCTTCCTCATCACGAAGGACGCGCATGCCCTCGTCGCCTTCGCGGACGGGCACGAAGGCGAGGCGCACGTGCCCGACGCGGTCCGCAAGGTGAACGGATCGACGTTCACCTCCGCGCGCAACGTCACCGACCTCTACCTACCCGACACCGTCTCGTCCATCAGCTGGCCCAAGTACCGGCAAGGCGACGAGCTATACGCCGTTCTCGACTCGATAACGGTTCACGTGAACAAGGGCTCGTACGGCGAGCGGTACGCACGGGACAGGGGGCTGCCATGGGTCGTGGACTAGCCGCCAAGACGCGCCGCCCAACTGCCCGCAAGCGCCGCCTCGCGGTTGCCGCCATGCTGTTCGCGCTGCTCATGACGCCCATCGCGCTCGCGAGCTGTGCCGATGGCGGCGCCAGCGCCCGCGCATGGAGCTTGGCTGCGCCCACTCGCGACGGCGACGCGTTCGTGCTGCAGCTCTCCGACGCCCAGCGCCGCGATAGCGCGACGGCATCCTACACGGTCATTCGCCGATACCCGCAAGGCGATGCGTCCTATTACCCCGTCGTCGCCGGCGTTCCCACCACGATCGACGAATCGGGCCGCATAACGATTCCCGCCGACCCCAAGGTCCTCGAGGCCATCGTGGACGGCGGGAAGAAATCGATGCTGTGCGGCGTGGATTTCGCGTCCGAAGACGACGCGTCGCTGCACTACACGACTGACAACTTCCGCCTGCTCACGGCAGCTGATTACTCAGCATCGGGGATAGCTTCCGGCTACGGCGACGCTACGCTCGCGGCGACCGTCGACAAACAGACCGGCGACGTCGACGTGACCATCAGCCGCCGCGTCGAGCCGTACCCACAGGGCACAGACGTCGGCCCCGACCAGCTCGCGTCGTACCACGCAATCGGCTATTCGTGGCGTCAATCGATGGGAAAGACCCGCGCAGACGACGGGTCGATGATGCCGATCGCGCAATGGGAGAAAACGGGCTTCGCTTCGGGCTCGCAATGCTCGTACGACGACTCGGTCGACTTCGCGATGGCCCCGGTCTCCTCGACCGGCGAAGAATGCCTCGTGCAGGTCGCCGTCACGGATTCGGCGGGCGCCGTGCACGCCTCCGAGCTCGCGCCCATCGAAGTGTTCGGCCCCTGGCCCGGCGATGGCGCCGACGTCGAAGTGCCGACTGACCACGGCAAGCTCGCGTTCGACCTGCACGACGACCACGCAGAGCTCGTGGGATACGAGGGCGAAGACACCGACCTCGCAGTGCCTGCCAAGGTCGAAGGGCTTCCCGTGACAGAAGTGGGACCCGACGCCTTCGAAAGCGACCAGTTCGTGCAGTCCGTCAAGCTGCCCGGCTGCGTCGCCGCAATCGGCAATAACGCCTTCCGCAACAGCCACATCAGGTCATTCGACGTGCCCGCGAGCTTGAAGAAGATCGGCGAATACGCGTTTTCGGGAACCAAGACGCTTGCCACGTTCACCCAATCGGACGAAGGCAAGCACACGAGCGTACGCGACGGCGTGCTGTACTCGGCCGACGGCGCGACCCTGCTCGCGTACCCGCCGGCCAAGGGCGGCGATTTCACCGTGCCCGACGGCGTGGAGACCATCGGCTTTTCCGCCTTCGCCGAATCGGACGTGCGCCACGTGACGCTGCCCGACTCGCTGCGCGCAATCGAGCCGTGCGCATTCTACGGATGCATCAACCTTGCCGCCCCCGCCCTCCCGGCACGCCTCGAGCGCATCGGCGATGCGGCGTTCGGGGCGCTCTACGTCAACGACAGCCTGATCGACGAAGACGCCGCGAGCAACAGACCGACGGCGATTCGTGTTGGGCGCAACGTGTCGTTCGTGGGCAAGGCGGCATTCGGCGCGCTCGGCCTCGAGGCGATCGAGGTCGCGGGCGGAAACAAGCTCTACCGAAGCGCAGGCGGGTTCTTGCTGAGCAAGGACGGGACCTTGCTCGAGGCGCCGGCCGGCCTGCAAGGCGCAATCGAAGTTCCCGAAGGCGTGACGTCGCTGGCAGAAGGCGTCCTGGGCGACTTCAAAGGCATCCAACATGAAGACGGCTCGATTGATTTGATCGACGTGTTCCTGCCGGCATCGCTCGCGCGGATAGGCGATAACGCCCTGCCGACGCGCAACGAGTTCAGCGACGCATCGCTTTCGACCAAGCTCGAATGCGGCGCGCGCCTGCACGCCCCCGCAGGCTCCTGGGCCGAATCGTACGCGCAGGAGCAGGGCATCGAGCACGACAACCTGCGCTCGGCCGCCGACCTGCGTTGGACGACCGCGACCGTCGAGCTGCCCAAGGCCACGCTGACGTTCAGGGCGTACCCCGACCACGCCGCCCTCGTCGGCATCGCGGCCAACGAAGCGGGGCACGTCGCAGTGCCCGACGAGGTGGAAGGCGTGCCCGTGACGGCGATTGGCGCCGACATGAACGACGAGGCATCCGGCATCGTGAAGACCCTCATCATCCCCGCGCACGTCGAGCGCATCGAAGGCACGTTGCTCTCGAAAGTCTCCGGACTGCGGAAATACGAGGTCGACGGGCGCAACGGGCAATTCTCCATCCGCGAGGGGTCGCTGTGCAACGCCGACGGCACGCTCCTGGTCGCCTATCCGCGCGAGCGGGGCACGACCTACGCCGTCCCGCAAGGCGTGACCGAAATCGGCCCGAGCGCGTTCCAAAACGCCACGATCGAGGAGGTCACGCTGCCCGACGGGCTGCAGCGAATCGGCAGCTCGGCGTTCGAGTCGTGCTTCAACCTCCGCGCCATCGGCTTTCCCGCCTCCCTCGAGCACATCGGGACAGACGCATTCGGTGGCGTGAAAAGCCTCGACCTCACATTCGCGGAAGGGCTCGCGACCATTTCGAAAGACGCTTTCAGCGGCCTTACCGAATGCGACGAGGTCGCCATACCGGACAGCGTCAAGGTCGTCGGCGAAAAGGCGTTCGGCAATTACGGCGACGACAAGGTGGCGGTCGCGTCCAAGACGGTGAAGATCGGCTCCGGGCTGGAAGAGCTCGGAAACGGCGCGTTTTGCAAATTGGACATCGAGTCGTTCGCGGTCAGCGGCAGCAACCCGCATTTCAAGGCCGACGGGCCGTTCCTGCTCAGCAAGGACGGCAGGAAGCTTTACGCCTATGCCAGCGGGGCGGGGCCCGTCGCGCACGTTCCCGACGGCGTCGAGGAGATTTGCACCTACGCCTTCGACGGCACCGCAGGCATAACCGAAGCGTACCTGCCCGCATCCCTGCTGCGCATGAGCTCGATGGCCTTCGACATCGTCGACAAATCCGCCGTCACGCTGCACTGCCCGCCCGGCTCCGAAGCCGCCCTCATGGCCCGCTCCCAGGGCTTCGCCTGCGTCGAGGAATAGACGCTGCCACACAGCAAAACCCCATGCCGCCCCGGCCTCCCCGTGGGAAACCGATTTCCCCGCGGGAAAATGATTCCCCCCAACCGGCTTCCCAACCGACTTCCCCGCGGGAAATCGGTTTACCCGTGGGAAAATGATTCCTGCAGCCGAATCAAACTCCCACGGGGAAGCTGAACCGTTTTCCCACGGGGAAGACGATTGCGGCCGGATCAAACTCCCACGGGGAAACCGTTTTCCCACGGGGAAGTTGATCACCCGCGTGCCCTACGCCTTCATGCGGCTGATGGCAACTACGACGATGCACGTGACGGCCATCAGCGCTATGGCGCCGCCGAACATGGCCGGGTAGCTGCCCGTGACGCTGACGAGCGTGCCCCAGACGAGCGCGCCGATCACGTTGCTGATGGAAGCGACCATCGACACGCGCGAGTAGATCTGGGCGTATTCCGCATCGCCGAAGCTCTTGCGCGTGAACAGCGGCATCATGACGTTGGTGATGCCGTAGTACACGCCGAAGAGGAGCGCCGCCGCATAGAACACGGGCACACTGCCCGTCGCGAGCACGAACAGCGCGGAACCCGCGATGCCGCACCCCAGCGCCACGAGGGTGCTCGCATGCGGCATCTTCTCGCCGACGGCGCCGAGCACGAGCTTCGAGGCCGTCTGGCCCGCCATGGCGACCGACGACGCCGTCGCCCCGAGCAACGGCATGGCCGCCCCGATCTCGAGGGTCGTCGCATAGCTGGGAATCATGAAGTACACGGCCATCGCGATGTTGAGGGTGAAGCACATCGCCAGGATGAGGTAGAAAACCGGCATCTTGAACGCCTGGGCGGCAGGAATGCCCTGCGCAACGGAAGCGCTTTCGCGCGCCTCGTCGCCCGGCTCCCAGCCCACGGGCCGAAGCCCCTTGTCGGCGGGGCGGCTTGCCACCATGAACAGCGTCACGGGAAGGGTCAACGCCGAAAGCGCCGCGAACACCAGGTAGGTCGCCGACCAGCCGATGGCATCGATGAGCAGGCCGCCCACCGTCGACCACACCATGCCGCCGACGCCCGTGAAGGCCATGCAGATGCCCAGCATGGCCCCGGCGCGCTTGGCGAACCATCGGTTGATGAGCGTCGATGGCGCCAGGAACAGCAGCATACCCACGGAGATCCCCATCGCGGCGGCGGCAACGTAGAACTGCCACAGGGCGCGCGTGAACGACAGCCACACGAACGCCGCGACCACGATGGCCACCGCGCCGGTCAGGCACGCCCGGGCATCCTTCCCGTCCAAAAGCCGCCCCATGAAGGGCAGCGTCACGAGCGCCGCCAGCCACAGCACCGAGATGTAGTAGCTGAGCACGCCCTTCTCCACCCCGAGTGCCTCGGAAAGCGGCGGATAGAAGATGCCGGCGCAGCTCAACCCGAACGAAAGCGGCATGAAACACGTGAGGATGAGCGCGACCACCACGAGGTAGCCGAAATGCAGTTTCCCCTTCGATTCGTTTTCCATACCCACACGTCCCCTCATTTATAGGTTTTTTATTATCCGATATTATATGGCCTATAATAGCGAAAGAGGAATACCGTTTTGGAAGGACCGGCCGTGGAACACGCAAACGCCACAACAAGCACGAGCTTCACCTACCCGCTGTACGACGGGCTGCCGGATGAGCTCATGTTCGCGCGCGAGCTCGTAGCGTACGTGAACAGCGTGCACGCCCCGCTTGCGCCCCGCGTGCGGCGCGGCAAGCAATTCACCGTGGCGATGGCCACCAATTACGTCAAAGGCGGGCTCACGCCCCCGGCCATCGGCCGGCGCTACAACCGCGACCACCTCGCGCTCGTGCTCTTCGCCGCCACGGCCAAGCTCTGCTTCTCGGCAGAAGAAGTCTACTGGCTCAGCAGGCAGCTGTTCGGGACAGGCGACGTCCGGGCTTCCCACGACGCAATCGCACGGGCCATCAACGACACGCTCGCCGGAACACCCGCTTCGGGCCGGGAAGGCGCCGTTGCGCTCGCGCTCGGGGCCCGCATCCAGGCACTCACCGACTAGAATCCTGAGCCTATGCGCAAGGATGGCATTCCAAGCAATTTTTGGGCAGTCTCTCCCGATTACTTCCCGATGGTGTTCACCGCGCCCACGAACACGGGGAGCTTCGTCGCGTTATCCACGATGGCATAGACGAACGGCCGGTTGAGCGTCACCTTCTTCACCTTGCCGAACGGCGCCGACGACGCCCTCATCATGACGGCCGTCGCGGCGGCGGCCTTCGTGCCCTGCTCGTCGACGTCGATCTTCGTCTTGTGCATGACTTGCCCGATGTAGAGCCTGCCGCGCGTGTCGGTGGCCATCTTGGAGAAGTCGGCGCTGCTCGTGAAAGCTTTCCCCATCCCCATGGCGCGCAGCTGGCGCTCCATCTGGTCGTTGTCGTAAGTCAGCGAGTATTTCGGCATGGCAACGCGGACAGGCTGGCGCTTGGCGCCGGACACGAGCTTGATGAACGCTTTCCCGTCGAGCGACGCCACGAACTTCTTGAGCGACGTGCCCTTCTTGGGCAGAAGCGCCACATAGCTGTAGCCCTTCGCATAGGGCTTCACGAACCCGCGCACGCCCTTGCCCTCGATGTAGCGCTGTTCGGTGCCGTGCATCATCTCCACTGTGCGCTTCTTGCCAGATGCCGTCTTGAACTTCCGCTTGCGCACGTCGGACTTCTCAAACGGGACGCGCCACTTCGCGTCGAAGCACAACGCGTTGACGATGGCGATGCGATCGTCGGGATTCAAGCTCGATACGATTCGCTTGATCATGCCGTCGGTGTTGTCCGCCACCCAGCCGTTTAGATCGCGTCGACCGTGCTCGGGTCGGCGAAATCGGACGGCGCGACCTTGGCTCCGTAGTACTTCCCTGCGACGCCCAGGAACGCCGGCTTCATCAGCAGCGACCCGTCGTCGTGATACCAGATGGAGTTCGCCACGTTCAGGCGCGCCTTGCTCGAGTTGACGAGCTTGCCGTTGTACCAGCGCATGCACTTGTTGAGGCTCTTGAGGCTAGCCTTGCCCGCCAGCACCGCGCGCATCTGCTTGGCCGTCTTGCCCTTGGCGCCGTTCGCCGTGACCGCCAGCGCGTTGAGCACCGACATCGGGGAAATGGTGACGTTGGCGGACTTGCCCTTGGCCGCCATGCACGTGCGCAACAGCTTCATCGAGAAATCAGCGCTCGCCTTCTTGAACGCTTTCAACTGCTTCTTCGACGGTTTCGGAGCTTTTGCGGCCGCATTCGCACTTGAAGACGTCTTCGACTGGGCGCTCGCGAAAACGGCGCTCGGTTGCAGCGCTTTCACGGCCGACGCATCCTGCACCTCGGGGTCGGCAGCGTATGCCCTGGCCACCAGCGGGGACGCCAGCGAAATCGCCGCACAGGCCATCATGGCCGACAGCACCAGCGCGGCGATTGCGGTCCTCCACGCCATTCCACAGAAGGCATCGCGCCCTCCCCAAACCTGAATCCGCATGGCAAACCTCCTCGCGCAGCCGATGCACCTATTATGCACGCATTCGACCGGCATGTCCCTGAAAAAGGAACGCAAATGGACATCCCTCCTCGGCGCCCGAAACTCCCGCGGGGAAATCGACTGCGTGAATCAAACTCCCGCGGGGAAATCTGTCGCCCGAATCAAATTCCCACGGGGAAAACGGACGCCCGAATCAAATTCCCACGGGGAACGTGATCGCGCGAACCAAATTCCCACGGGGAAATCTGTCGCGCGAACCAAACTCCCACGGGGAAACCGACTGCGCGAACCAAACTCCCACGGGGAAAACGGTCGGGCGCGTTGGTCACGCTATAATGCTTCCCATGAGCTGCGCATTTTCGACCGCCGACCACGAGGAGGACCCACCATGTCGACGATACAGACGATTGCGAAGCTGGCCAAAATGGCCACGAAGAACAGCAAGGACGTCGAGACGCTCATCGAAACCGCAGGCGCCGTGGTTACGGCGGCGAAGGCGCTCATCGAGGAAGCGAAACCGATCCTCGACGAAGTCGACACCGACGCGCTCGCCGCAAAGGTCCGCACGGGCGCGAAATCGGCGGCGGAAGGCGCCGGCAAGGCGGGCAACGCGGTCAAGAACGCCGCTGGCGACGCGGCCGGCACCGTGAGCACTGCCCTCTCGAAGCTCGGCGACGCGAAAGACGGCATCATGCGGGACCTCTACGAAGCCAAATCCGAAAAGGAGCTGCGCCGCGCCATCAAGGAAGCGCGCCAATCCGTCCTCGAAAACGCGACCATCAAAACCACCGTGTCCGACCTGCA
Source organism: uncultured Eggerthellaceae bacterium (assembly GCA_946618265.1). The sequence continues at coordinate 17,317 of CAMOLA010000021.1, read as the reverse complement.
AAAGGCGGCAGAAAAAACGGCCGGCGCAATGGTTGGCCCGCTCAACGACGTGCCCGGCTGCTTCGTGATCGCGACGTACCGCAAGCTCGACTTCGACAACGACCTGACCGACTACACCGGCATATTCGTCGGCAAGGCCGACGACGTCTCCGACGGCGTCTTCTCAGCCATCTCGCGCGCGGGCGACCCCGACGTGTACGCCGACGTGAAGTTCAAGCAGAACGTGCACGTTTACGTCTACAACTGCCGTGCCGAAGACCTCGACGAGCGTTTCGACAGCCTGCTCCAAACGTTCGCAGACGACCGCCTGTACGGTCAGCGCTAGCCGCCCGAAAGGCAACGCGCCGGCCCAAGATGCCGGCGCTCTACCCCCCTCATAGAGGCCGTCCGAAAACGTTCCGATTTGCCATTCTGGGAGTTAACGGCGCAAGCGCCAAAGAATCTCCGCAAAGCGGTTTGGCCAGCTCATCGCAACGCGCATGATTCTTCGCCTTCGGTTCAGGATAACAAACCGGACTTTTAACGGCCTGCCCCAGCTCCGCGCCGTTAGCCGACAGCGACTAACGGGAGGGGCTGCACCTGCTCGATGGAATCGCGACCGCGCTCGAGCGAATCCCACAAATCGACGTTGCGCTGCAGGTTGAGCCAGTACTGAGCCGTCGTTCCAAACAGGCGGCCCAAACGCAACGCCATATCGGGACTGACGGCCCGCCGCTCCCGCACGAGCTCGTTGACCGTCTGCTTGGAGACGCCGAGCGCATCGGCGAGGCGAGCAACCGAAAGCCCAAACTCGGGAATATAGTCCTCGCGCAAGAACTCGCCAGGATGGGGCGGTCGCGCGGTTATGAGTATCATGCCTTCGCTTTGCATATCGCACGCCTCCTTAACGGTAATCACAGAGCTCGACGGCATACGCATCTCCTCCGCGGAACTCGAAGCAAATGCGCCATTGGTCGTTCACCGATATCGAGTACTGCCCGGCTCTATCGCCCGTCAATTTGTGCAAACGGTTGCCTGGAGGGGTCCGCAAATCGCCAATCACGCAAGCCGCATCGATGGCGAACAGCTTACGCCGCGCACACCTGATCACGTCTGGCGGAAGCGCCCGCGATGCGCCATCCGAAAAGACCTCTTCGGCCTCGCTATTTGCAAACGACTTTATCATGAACGTATTATAACGCATCACGTGATGCGTGACTAGTGGAAGTGTTTCACACTGACCGAAAGGGAGTCTCCCCTTCGGTCACTGACCATTGGGGAGACTCCCTTTCGGTCAGTGAAGCACCCACTCGGAGCGGATTCGGGCTAGATCAGCACGCCGTCGCAGTGGTCGATCTCGTGCTGAACTGCCTGGGCGACGTGGCCTTCGAACTCGCGCTGGCACTCGCGCATGAGCTCGTCTTGATAGTCGACCGTGATGCGGTCGAAGCGCTCCGCCTCGCACGTGCCCGGAAGCGACAGGCAGCCCTCTTCGGCGGTGTAAGGTCCGCTTTTCCGCACGATGCGCGGGTTGAACATGACGAGCACAGAGCCGTCTTCGTCGATCACGGCAATGATGCGCTTGCGCTCCCCTATCATGTTGGCGGCCATCCCCACGCATCCGGCGCGATGCGCCTCGAGCGTGTCAGCCAAATCGCGCGCAATTGCCGCATCTCCGGCGCCTGCCTCCACGCTCGGCTGCTTCAAGAAAAACCTCTTCGTCATGATAGGCCGAATCACGCACAACCTCTTTTCCCGTTTGGACTCTATCGGTACGGCAGTTGATGATACTACGCAATTTGAAACACTTCCCCTGGAGGCTCGCTTCATCGACACCCGAAATCGGAGATGCGCCAAATCAACGGTTCTGGACGCGTTTCCGGGGGTGCTGGCGGCCCCGCTGCACCAAATCGACGGTTCTGGACGAGGTCGGGAATTCCGCGAGCCCCTGAGCTGGGGAAATGCAATCTTCCTCCTGACACCACCCCGCGAAACGCATCCGGAAGCGGCGATTTCATGCAAAAGCAGCGCTGCCACTCCGCGAAACGCGTCCGAAACCGAAAATCCCATGCAGCAGCGACACCAGATCGACGGTTCTGGACGCGTTTCCGGGGGTGCGGACGACGGCGCCGCGCCGGATCGACGGTTCTGGACGCGATTCCGGGGGTGCTGGCGGCGCCGGTGCGCGAGATCGACGGTTCTGGATGCGTTTTCGGCAACGCGGGCGCTATTCCTCGCACCGATAACCCCACGCCGCGGCAAAGAGGGCGGCCTCGCTTGAAGGCGAGCAATGGAACGTCAGGGCAGAATCGTCATCGGGGTCATCGCCCCCGCCCGCGGGACTGGAGCCATCATCGCCCCCGTCCAAGGGATTGCTGCCATCATCGGAGCCGCTCCCCTCGACACCGCCATCGCCATTGCCTGCCGCAGCGGAAGCGCCTTCAACCTCGGCATCGTCCGCGGGCTTCGGAAAAGCGGCGTGGCTTATATCGACGACAGAATCGGGAACGTACACATCAGTCACCCCTCCAGCATGCGCAAACGCACCATACGCAATGCGCTCGACGCCTGTGGGGACGTGAATCTCGCCCACAGCAGCAGACGCGCACTCGTAGAGCACGCGCCCATCCTTGCTGAGCAGAAGCGGCCCATTCGCCTTAAAATGCTCATTGTCACCGGCCACTTCGAAACGCTCGATCTCCAGATTCGCGAACGGAGTATCCTCCACGCGCTCGAGCGCGCTGCCAATACGCATCGTACGCGCGCCAGGCGACGTCAAGCCCTCGCTGTCCGCACAGCTGAAGGCCTGCCACCCGATCGTCTTCAGGCTGTCGGGAAGCGCAAGCCCGTCGCACCCTTTCGTCGCGCCAAACGCCTGCGCCCCGATCGCCTCGAGCCCCTCGTTCAAATGCACTGCACGCAAGCCCGAATACGAGAAGGCCTCGCGACCGATAGAGCGCAACGATCGGGGAAACGACACCGACTCCAACTTCTCACACTTGGTGAACGCGTACGAGCCGATGCGCTCGAGCCCATCGGGTAATTGCACGTCCGCCACCTCGGCGCCGGAGAACGCATAATCGGCAATTTCGCGCACGCCATCTGGAATATCGAAGCGGACCTTTTCGACCTCTCTGTACTCGTCCTGCTCCAAGCTCCACGTGCCATGATGACTCGGATACGCAACCAACGTTTGCCCGTCTGCACTGTACAGCACGCCATCGCGCTCCGAGAGCCACGGGCTTTCGCCTTCCAGCCTGAATGCCTGCAAGCCGAAAAGCCCCGAAAGAAACTTCGCATCGACCTCGCGAACCGATGCCGGCACGATCAGCGTTTTCACGGTACCGTCCGCCTTGTCGTTCTGATCGCCGCCTAGTTTCGTGACGGGCACGCCATCGACCTCGGCAGGCACCGCAATATGGCCGACCATCATTTCAGGCGTCTTTATCCCCGAGAGCTCGGCATGGTCGCCGAAAACGCGGAACACCAGACTGGCCGTGGGCGTTTCGACCACGCTTTCGTGCATGACAAAATCCTCGGCATCTTGTACGTAATCGTGCGCAATGCCGTGCTCCATCGCGTAGCTATGCACCCACGACCCCACCGGCGCATGAATCTTGACGCCCGTCACCCGCTCGTCGCTCCGCACGAAGTCATCGTGATATTTCACCCTGGGAAAGGCGTGCTCCTCGATATCCTGCACGCTCGATGGCAAGAACACGTCGACGAGCCCGGCCTTGCCATCGACGATATCCGTTGAAGTCGCACGCACATGCGCGAGGGAATCCATCGCAATCGAGCGCACTCCTGCGGGGACCACAACCGGAGACGGCAGATCGTACGGCACCTGCAGCAACGTCCCCTCAGAGGAAATCAAAAACCCGCCGTCCGACCGATACCGCTTGTTTCCCTCATCCACCTTGATGTCCGAGAGCGCGAGTCCGTCGAACGCCTTGCGCCCGACATAGGAAACGTTCTTGCCGATGACAACGCTATCGACAGGCGCGCGCTGACCGTAATTCTCGACCGTTGTCGTGAGGCCTTCCCCGAATGCGCACGAACCGATACGCTCGAGCGACTCGGGAAAACTCAGCGCGGACAGCGAATAGCACCCCACGAACGCGCAGGGCTCGATTTCCCTCAACGACTCGGGCATGCCGACCGCTGACACGCCTGCACCCGCAAAGGCCGCATATCCGATTGTTGTCACCCCATCGGGCACGTCGAACGTATCGTCCTTGGCCAGCGGATACGCAACAAGGCGGCTGCCATCGCGCGAATACAGCACGCCATCTCGCACGCTGAAATGGTCGCTTTCGCCCTCCAACGAAAACTCCTTCAAGTCGACAGCATACGCAAAAGCGGCATTGCCTATGTGCTTGACCTGCGAAGACACCTCGAAATGCTCGATCCGGCTTCCTTTGAACGCCTCGTGGCCAATGTCGTCGACCGTCTTGGGCAAGACGACCGCGCGCACGTACTCGTTATCCTCGAACGCCCGGGAACCCACAGCGATGACGGGCAAATCTTCGACGCGCGAGGGAACCTCCACGCGCCCATCCTCTCCCGTATACGACTTGAGCACGGCATAATCGTCCTCCAGCCGGAACGACATCATCCCCCGATCGGTGCCCACATCGACAGTCCGCGGCTCATCGGGCGCAGGCAGGTCAAGCTTGGCAAGCTCGCTGCCGTGGAACCCGCCTTGGGCATCCTCCACGACGATCTGGACGAAGAAATCGCCCGCAAAATCCGACACCGGCACTTTGGCGATTTCGATCTGCCCCTCGAAATCGCCTTGCGACCAATAATGCATGCCGCCCGCAGTCGTCCATTCGTCCACGGGAGCAAGCGAGCCGTCCTCGGCACGCTTTTTCGCAAACGGCCCCTCGGGCCAATAGCTCAGCCCGAAATACATTCCCAGCTCGTCTTGCTCGATGGTCGAGCCCAACGGATAGGCAGCCTGGGGCCACATGCGCGATAGCTCCACGTTCGATGCCAGCTCGTCTCCTTCGGCAAACACCACGCGAGCCGAGACGACATCGTAGCCTTCCAGAATCCCAGTCGGATTGAGGTCCGGAGTTGCAGAGAGTCGCACATTCGACACTTCGTATTCAGGAACGCTGCCCCGAGCGCCCAGGTATTTTGCGAATACCGGAGTAGGATCATCGTCGACACCGATGGCGCAAACGGTAACTACATCGGGACACGTGGGCACTGTAACGCACCCGCGCTCGTCGATTTCCGCAGGCGCCTTCCATATCAACACCTGATAGCCATGGTCAACGCGCTTGAACAGCGTATAGGTCGCCGACGCCGCTTCCGCGCGTTGGAAGTCGAAAAGCTGCACTTCGAAAACGTCGCCATTACGCACTGGAGCGTCCAGAAGCCATGTTGATTCGGTTCGCTCGGCTGCAGTGCAACCGATAAGCGAGCACGCCAGCGCAAAGCACGCCATCACGATAAGGACCGCCTCGGCGATGAGCTTTGCCCGAAGAGACCCGTCGACGTCGCGCGAAGCCCCCGAAGAAGTGACTAGCCACCTCCCCATGATTCGAGACGGCGTTTCAAGCAAGCGCATCGGGCGCAGCATCACTCCACCTCCCATGCAAGCCCCTTCTCACGCGCATATCGCGCGGCATAGGACCCCTGCGGCACATGAACATGCACCGACGACAGCACGCCGGCCGCGCCACCCGTCTGGAATTCATCGCCCGCAATATGCCTCACCGAAGCGGGAATGTAGAGGTCGGTCAGGCGGTGAGCGGAATCGAACGTCGACGCATCGATTTCCCGCACGCCGTCGGGGATGCGCGCTTCGCCCTCGAAGCCGCTCGCGAATTCCACGAGCTTCACGCCGTCTTTGGTCACGATGAACGGCCCCTCCGACCGATACGCCTCGTTGTCGGCCGACACGTCGAACCCGCGCAGATCAAGTCCCTTGAACGGCGATTCCGCTCCCGACCCGATGCGCTTCAGGTACGGGCCGATGACGAGCACGTCAGGCTTCATCGCCATGAGCCCGTCGGAATCGCTGGACAAGCCGGAATCGAACGCCCCGGCGCCGATGGCCTCCAAACCCTCTGGCATCGTCAAGCCCTCGAAGCTCGCGCATCTGCTGAACGCGCCATCGCCGATCGATTCCAGACCCTCGGGCAACGGCCTATCGAGCACAAGGGCTTCGCACCAAGCGAACGCATCCTCGCCGATGGCCTCCAGCCCCGAGCCGAACTCGACGTGCTCGAGATTGCGGCAGCTGTGGAATGCGCGCCGGCCAACCCGCTCGACGCTAGTAGGAAGCGAAACTGACGAAACGCCCAACGCGCTGTCAAATGCGCTCTCGCCGATTTCCTCCACGCCGTCTGGCACGTCATAGGCGCTCGAACCCACCTTGCTCGATAAGCCGGGCGTGTAATCGGAAACATCGAGGGCCTTAGACCCATCATGGCCTTCTTGCTCGTCTTCCGGCGCCTTCGCGCCCCGGTTGCACGGATACGCCACGAGCACCGTCCCGTCCGCAGAGAACAGCACGCCGTCGACGGTGTTGAAATGACTCGATTCCCCATCGACGCTAATCCGTTCCAGATGCCCGAAGAACGACAGCGACCCTGGCTCGACGCGGCCAACCGACGCAGGCAACACGAGTTCCTCGACCGAAGACGCATCATCGTCCGACGAGGATTCCGATAGAAGGCGAATCGCATCCTTCCCCACGGCAACCTCGGTGAGCGGTACGCCCTCGATTTCGGAGGGAATCGTGAGCACGTGGCCCTTCGCGTTCTCGTTCCACGAGCTTCCGTCGTCGACCGCCGTGAGCGCCGCCCGATCGGCATACACCCTGAACAACAGCGTGTAGTCGCCTTGCTGCACGGAGACCAACCGGTATGTGAGCTTGGCCCTGTCGGTCTCGTGATCGAACGCGATGCCGTGCTCGCTCGCAAACCGCGCCGCATACGTGCCCTCGCACGCATGGATCACGCAATCGTTGACGTACGTTCTCTCGCCCGTACGCTCGTCGGTCTCGTACGACCCCGGGAACGATGCCGCCGAGCAGCGGGCAAGCGAAGCGGGCAAGATGAACTCGGAACCTTTGGGATAACTCGCGAACGCATTGTCGGAAAGCGCCACGATGCCCTCGGGCACTTCGACGACTCCGGTTATGCCGCACGGCGCCTCGACGAGCGTATCGCCTGCAGCGTTGAGCAACACGCCACCTTTGCTCGAGTACCATCGATTGCGGTAGTCGACATCGATGGCGTTGAGCGCGATACCCGAGAACGCAAACGCGCCGATTTCGCGCACGTTCGGGCCGATTTCCACCCGGTCGATGTGCGCGAGCTCCAAATCCGATGCCGCCTTGTTTTGGTCACGCCACTCGAGCAGATTCGGTCCATAGTAGTGCGATAGATCGGCATCTGTCAGCGTGAACAAACTGCGCCCGAAAGCCTGCGAACCGATCGACTCGAGGCTATCGGGAAAATCGAGCGATGCGAGCTTCGGACAATCGAAGAACGCTGCCGGCTCAATCGCTCTCAAGCCATCGGGGAACTTGACCTGCCGGATATCCGACTTTGCGAACGCCCCATAGGCAATGACTTCCGTGCCGGACGGCACATCATAGTCAACGCCCTTGGCAGCCGGATACGCGATGAGCCGCTTCCCGTCGGCCGAGAACAGCACGCCATCGCGCACGCTCACCGCCGGGCTTTCGCCTTCGAGCGAAAACTCGCTCAATCGCTCCATGCCCACGAAGGCGGTCTTGGACACGTGAGCGAGGGTCGAAGGAAGAGAAAGGCGATACAGGCTCGAGTACCTGAACGCCGCGCTCTCGATGGTCGTAACGCCCTCGGGTATGGCCAGCTCATCGATATATCGCCGACTTTCGAACGCCATGCTTCCGATGGTCGTCACCGGCACGCCCTCGACCTCGACCGGAATATCCACGGTCCAATCTCCGCCCTTGTATCTCGTAAGCGTCGCGTGATCGTCCGACACCTCGAACGTCAGCACGCCAAGCGGCGTGGCTTGCGTGACCTTTCGCGTAGCTTGCGACTGCTCAGGAGTTTCCAAGGGTTCGGGAGCGAGCGCATGCTGATCGCCGTTCACGTCGGTGACGACGATCTGCGCGTAGAAACGACCCATGTCACGCTGCTCGGACGCCTGCGTCGCGACGAATTGCAGGCTGTCCTCCACCGCGACGGCATCCTCCGTGGTCACCGAATAGAGCACCGGATAGCCAGCCGATTCCCATTCACGCCAGGGAAGCGCGCGGCCTTCGCCGTCGAACTTCGGCATTGCCCGCCCGCCGCGATAGCTCCACTGGACCAGCCGCGAATACTTGGATATGTCGATGTCGCCCTTTCCGCCTGCGCCGACCGAATCGTTTACCTCGGACAGCGAGTCAGTGCGCACGCTGCCATCTTCGGATACCGAAACGGTGGCCATCACGCGCGGATCGCGGGTTGCCTGCACTTCGTCGAAATCGCCAGCCGCCATGGCATATAGCAAGGGATCGACGTATCGCTGCTTCCCGCCCTCGTCTGCCACTTGGATGAAGAACCCCGGAAGCACGTCATCATGCGATTTGAGCGCTATGAGCCGCGGGTCGGCGGGAACGCGGAGGACGTTTTCGCCGTCGGGCCGAATGGAGATGTCGCTTGTCAGTATGAGATACGACGAGCTATCGTCCGGTTGAACCATCACGGTGTAGCTTGCCTCCGAGAGCGCTCCGACCTGCTCGTCGGTCAGCTGCAGCGTGAGCTCCTCTTCGTTCGACTGAACCTCGGCGAACGACCAGTCGACCTGCGAGGCGGAGAACCATTCGTCTACGTAAGCGTTTACGAAGCTATCGTACGCGGTGGAAATCGTACCGAGACGCGGGATGTCGGCGGAGGTCGACGACGACTCGGCTTGATTGGTTTCGTCGGACACTTGATTGGGCCGAACCGCTTGCCGTTCATCCGATGTCTCGTCCGCCGTGGCGGATGAGGCGGCAATCGCGCCGGCCTCGGGCGACTCAGCCGGATTCGCTTCGCCGACTGGTTGGTCGGACGGGGTCGCCTGCTGCTCGTCCGACGACACGTCGACTCCGTCGGGCGAATCATCAGCCGCCGACGTCGATGCCGACGTCTGGTCGATGGCGTTCGTGAACGAGTTGTACAGCTCGCGATTGTCGCCCGGCAGGTACAGCGAGATGCCCGAAGCGTTCTCGACGTTCGCGTACTGGCCGACCACGAGCTCGTTCAACGCGGCAGACACGGCATCTGCCTGCTCGGGATGCTGCTCCGCCAGACGCAACGCCAGATCGCCCACATCCACCAAGTCATAGCCTGCAGCCCTATCGGTCACGGCGGAGAGCCCAAACGCCTTCGCCTCGCGTCGCGAGCGATTCACCTGGGCGTAGGCGCCAGTTTCGATATCGCTTTCCAGCGCTGCGAACAATCCGTTAAGGGCCCGAATCGCAGCATCGGCTTTGGACAGATCGATGAGCGAGAGCGTCAGGTCGGGGTTCGAAATCGTATTCGCGTGGCTTTCGTAATACGCCTGGTAGGAATCGAGGATCGATCGGCCTGTCGCCCGCGGGTCTTCCGTCTCGGCCATGGTGGAGATGAACGAGTAATCCCACCCGTTGCCGGGCTCCACTTCCTCGGATGCCACCAGGTAGCGCGCGTAATCGCTCCACATGACGGCGTTTTCCATGCAGCCCATGAGGCACGCATCGAAACCCACCCAATCGAGCTTGCGCTTCGAGGCCTTCGCGTAGGGCGTCCGCTCCATGGCGTCGCGCAACTCCGAGAGCATGAGCGAATCGCCTCCGGAAAGCTCATCGTTGCCGAAGCCCCACAGCGGCCCTCCCCCATGATCCCAGAACACGAGCGCCGCATGGTCGGCCGGATAATGCTCCGCGCAAAAGTTAACGAACTCGGAGAGCGTTTGGGAAGCGCCCATGCTGACTTCCGACTCCGTCTGCGCCACGACCCGATCGCCTTCCGGGCGCGAAAGGTCCAGCACGTTGTTGCAACCTGCGGGGATGTTCGAATTCCACCGCTTGGTGCCGCCCGCATACACGACGAGGTTGACCTTGGAGAAATCGACCTTCGCGGCGAGCATTTCCCGCAAATCGTCGGTGGCGGCCGCGTTCTGGCTCTCGAGGTTCGAGCCCACCATGTACACCATGAGCGTGTACCACGTACTTTTCGGCTCCGTTTTTCCGACAGGATGCAGGCGCGCATCCTCTGCGCTCGCCCGAAGCGATTTTTGGCCGAACGCCCGATCGTACGCTTCCGCACGCTGCGTCACCGTCGACCCCGGCCCATCGCCCTCGCTTTGCGGCATGTTGGCGTAGGTGCTGTCGCTTTCGGAGGCACCCTCGCCAGCCTCGGTATCAGTGTCGGAACTTGAACCCGAACCCGGAGCGGAGCTATCACCCGCCTCGCCTTCCCGAGCCGCACCTTCCCGAGCCGCGTCTTCCCGAGCCGTATCATCGCCCGTGCCGCCCAACGCGCCCTCGGACGCCTGCGCGCTTTCGGAATGTGCCGTGGAAGAAGGGGCAGCCGATTGGGAAGCAGCACTCAGGATCGCATCCGCCATCCCATCCGCAACGCCAGTTTCACCTGCAACCCCGCACAGCAAGGCAACCGCCATTGCCACAATGGCCGCGACGAGTCCCGCATATCGCTTTATGGGTTTCTTGCCAGCGCCACGCATCGCTCTCTCATCCCCAGACGAGACAAAACCTATGCCGCAATTCTACCCGAAATGAGCCAGTCGACCAGGTGATGCTTGGGTCATGCGCCCCAGCGCACGGACCGAAGGGGAGACTCCCTTTCGGTCCGTTTGAAACGTTCGCCTTGGAGACTCGTTTCGCTTTTATCCCGTATCATGGTTGCAACAAAAACCACGGGAGGCATCATGGCAACGACCACTACGCAACTGGAAACCCAAACCCCGCGCGACAACGACAAACTGCCGGACTGGCAGCACGACGAGCACGTGCTCCAAGAGCACCTGCAACACGCCTACGTACTGGGATGCAAGGTGCTCGGGCAGGGTCGCGTGGCCGACTACATTCCCGAGCTAGCGCGCGCCGACGGGTATGCGTTCGGCATCGTGGCGCAAAAGATGGACGGCACCATGGTTGCATGCGGAGACGTCGACACGCGGTTTTCCATCCAGAGCGTGGGCAAGGTGATGAGCTTGGCCATGGCACTCAAGCTCTGCGGCGCCGAAGAGGTCTTTTCGCACGTGCTGATGGAACCCTCGGGCGATTCGTTCAGCTCCATCATCAAACTCGACACGCGAAGCGACCTTCCCTACAACCCCATGATCAACGCCGGCGCGATACAGGTTGCAAGCCTGCTCGTCAACCACGCGGGCTTCGAGGACACGCTGGAATTCGCGCGCCTGCTCTGCATGGACCCCGACATCGACCTCAACGAGCCCGTGTACCGCTCCGAAGCGCAGACGGGCGATCGCAACCGCGCCATCGCGTACCTGCTGAAGAGCAAGGGCGTGCTGATGGCCGATCCCGAGCAGACGCTGGACCTCTATTTCAAGCTGTGCTCGCTGAACGTGACGGCGAAATCGCTGGCCACGATGGGCCTCGTCCTTGCTTACGACGGACAGAACCCCTTGACCGGCGAGCACGTGATAACGCCGCGCCACGCGCGCGCCATCAACAGTCTGATGTTCACCTGCGGAATGTACGATGGCTCGGGCGAATTCGGCGTGAAGGTGGGCATCCCCGCGAAAAGCGGCGTGGGCGGCGGCATCACCTGCAGCGTGAAAGGGCGGATGGGCATCGGCGTTTATGGCCCCGCGCTCGACGAGAAGGGCAACAGCGTAGGGGGCCTTGCCGCGCTGGAATACTTGTCGCAGGCCCTCCACTTGCACGTGTTCGACTACCACCCCTACATCCAGGGATAATTAATGCAACAGCGGCGCCAGATTGTCGGTTGCGGACGCGCTTCCGGGCGGTGGGTCAAGCAACCAGGTTGCTTGACCCACCTCGGCTCCTAACCCCTATCTCACCTACAGGATCGCGTCCTGGATATCTTCGAAGCTCAGGGAGCAATCGGCCCCCTCGCCCACCACGTGGACGGGCTTGTGCACGGACTTGTCGAATTTCAGCTGCAAGAATCCGGGCGTGGAGTAATGGCCCGAAGGGTCGATCAGGTACTTGCAGGGGATGGCGTCGGCCAGGTTGCAGTCGGCGTAGGCGATGCCCTCCTCATCGGTCGGGACCTCGTCGAGGACGACGCCCGAAGGGCTGATGACGCGCGTGTAGCCCTCGCCGAGTTTCATCATGTCGCGGGTCTCGGGCGTGCAGATGCGGTCCGCCTGGTCTTCCGTCCAAATCTGATGGCACTCGAGCACGAAGCAGCTGTTGGTGAGCGCGTAATACTGCGAAGCCACCACGCATTGCGGCCCGCCGAACGGATGGTTCACATCGGGATAGCCGATGGGCCATGACGCGACGTGGATCTGCTCGCGCTGCGCCGACATGGCGGCCACGTTCAGCGGCAGCATGTGCTCCCAGCATTGCAAGCCGCCCAGACGGCCGTACTTGGTGTCGAACACGGGCATCATGGAGCCGTCGCCGTCGCCCCAGATGGTCTTCTCAGCGCTCGTGGCCTTCAGCTTGCGGTGCTTGCCCAGCAAGTCGCCGTTCGGGCCAAACCACAGCTGCGTCAGGAACAACGACCCACGCTCGCGCTCCGTCACCGAAACGCAGAAGTAGACCTCGTTGCGCTTAGCGCAAGCGCTCATCTTGGCGATGCGCGCGTCAGGAATCTGGATGGCGTCGGTATACAGGTCGATATAGTGCTTCATGCCGTAATCGGGGTTGCCCTGCCAGATCCACCAGGGGTATCCGGGAACCAGGGCCTCGGGAAACCCGATAACCTTTGCGCCGTTCGAAGCCGCCTCATCAACGAACGCGCATACCTTGTCCACCGTCGCGTCGACGTCGAGCATGACGGGCGCAACTTGGCACGCCGCAACTTTCACCATCGGGAATTCCTCACGCATGTTCTCCTCCTCGTATCGCTGCCTCCAAACGGATTCCGATCCGCTCTTTCCGCATCTCATTCTGGCAACAATCGGGGCATTCGCAAAGAAACAGGCGGTTCGCATGATGGAAACAACCAGTTTGGTAAACCCACATGCGATGATTCATAATGAGAGCAGATTTCGAAAAATGGGAGGCACCTATGGACACGCGGGAACTCGAATGTTTCGTCGCCGCCTATCGGCATGGAAGCATCAACCAAGCCGCCAAGGATCTTTTCCTGTCCCCGCAGGGTTTGGGAAAGGCGCTCAAACGCCTGGAAAGCGACTTGGGAGTAGTGCTGTTCGAGCGCACGCGCAACGGGCTCTCGCCCACTCCCCAGGCAGACATCCTGTTCGAACGCTCGGAGGTCATCCTCAAGGAAATGGCGGAGCTGGCTGACGCGATGCAAGGACGCGTGTCGCAACAACCGGAGATCAAGGTCGCCATGACGTACGGCGCGCAAACGCTTCTCGGCATCGACGCGATCACCCAGTTCGAGGCCGCTCACCCGGAGGCCCTCCTCGACATCGTTGAGCTGCCCGACGACGGGGTCGATGCATTGCTGCGCGAAGGAAAGGCGACCATCGGCATCATCGCCGGCCCCGTCGACCCGCTGTTCTACGATGCGCGTTTTCTCGTCTCGGTCAGGCATGTCGCGGTCGTGCGTGAGGACCATCCCCTGGCGAAGAAGGAGGCCGTGTCGTATGCGGATTTCGATGGGCAATCGGTCGTGCTGATCGGGCGGCAGTTCTCCCCGTTCCGCAATAACATGAACCGCCTGGCACGGGCTGGAGCGGTGCCCGAGCGCTTGGTCGAGACGGGCGAGATTCACAAGATCGCCCAGTTCGTCGCTAGCGGCGTGGACATCGGCATTTCCGTCGAGTTCGAGGCCCTAGACGACCCCTATCCGGGCGTGGTGGTTCGCCCGTTCGTGGAAGAAGACTGCCTGTGGGACTTGTTCATCGTGCATCCGACGAAACACGTGCCGACCAAGCTCGAAATCGCTTTCGCCGACCATCTCACATCATGCGTCGAGTGCGGCAAAACCGCCTTCGAGGTGAGCTAGAACCGCAATGGAAGGCCACTGCCAGCGACAGTCCTTCTTAAGAAATGGCCGGGGCGCGAAGGCTTGACGGCCGTCCGTGATTCCGGCGGGAAGGCGCGCGAAATCGGCGGTTCTGGCTGCGCTTTAAGGGGTGCGCGAAGCGCTTCCCCAGGAGACCTGTTTTGCTTTGTCTTCACGCTACGCGAGCCGATACTGTCCCGATGGCAATTCGGCTACAAGGGATACCTTGCCGCCTACAGCCTCGATGTAGCGCCTGATAACGTCCAGGCTCATCGAGCCGATATCTCCGTTCTCCATCCGCGATACGCGATTCTGAGAAACGCCCATCGCGCGCGCGAGCTCCACCTGGGTCATGTTGCACGCTTTGCGGGCCTCGCGCAGGTTGTATGCATCGACGACGGCCTGCGTGCGCATGCGGGCTTCGTCCATCTCGGCGTCGGTGATGCCACGTTTCTCGAGATAATCCTTTAGTTCAACCATCACTTCTCCCGCCTCTCTTCATGTGCTCGAAGAAGAGCTCTTCGGCTTGCGGAATGGCCTTCCTATACCATTTCGTCCAACGCGCTTTCGCATTCTTGCCCCTAGACTTGTCGCCAGCGAGCAGCATTATCGCAGCCCTCTCGAAATCGAACGCGAATATGATTCTCACCTCGGAACGACCGGGTGACGCCGGCCGCAATTCCTTGAGGTTCTTGACCCTTGCCCCCGCAAGACTGTCAACAAGCGGGCGTCCCAAACTAGGCCCCTCCCGTTCCAGAACCTCGAGCGCCGCAAAAACCGCAGCAACCGTCTTGGCATCTTGCCGATCGAGCCACTCCTCGATGTAGCCGTAGTCAATTCTCCACATGAACGACCTCTCACATATAATATAGCTTATAGGCTATATTATCAATACGAACATTTGTTTGTATTATATCATATGTAAAGACAGCGTCTTGCTTCCGAATAAGACGGGACCTGAAATACCTGTTTCAATTGAGGGGTGTACCGGGATGCCAGCGCGCAATGCCTGACTTCGTCGGCAGAAAGCTCCCATCTACCCCATCGAACGATTATCTGCGCCATTTCAGCTGAAAATGGCGCATATTTCAGTAAACCGAGCATCGGCTGCCTTGCCTAGCATATTGCGGAAAACCCCGCAATCGGCCCGACGCTTGCTTTTCGCAACGCGTCCGAAAGCGGCGATTCCATGCAAAGTAGGCGGCGCCCACCCCGCAAAACGCATCCTGAACCGCAAATCCCATGCAGCGCAGGCGGGGTTGTGCGCAAGATCGACGGTTCAGGACGCGTTTTCGGGGATGCAGGCGGCGCTCGTGCGCCAAATCGACGGTTCCGGACGAGGCGGGAAAACGCGCAAGCCCCTGAGCTGGGGAAACGCGAGCACCCGCTAAGCGCCACCCCGCAAAACGCGTCCAGGAACGGCAATTCCATGCAGAAGCGGCGTCGAATCGGCGGTTCTGGATGCGTTTCTGGGAATGCGGGGGACGCCACTGCGCGAGATCGACGGTTCCGGACGCGTTTCCGGGGGTGCGGGCGGCGCTCGTGCGCGAGATCGGCGGTTTCGAACGAGGTAGGAAGCCCGCAATCGGCCAAGCGCCCCATCGCCGGGCATGGCTTAGTGCGCAAAAAGCCGCGGGCGACTCGCCGGCGCGCTTTCTCGCATCTTCGCTGAGGCTATAATCGTTCTGGCGGCTCGTCGTTACGCCATCATCCAGGGTTCGAGGATTCGGAGAGCGCGATGCGAACGGAGTTCGCGCACACTGCAACAGCCGACCAGGTCGGCTGTTGCGCGTCAACAGCCACGGCAGTCCGACGTCCCGCACGATGACCAACTACGACACTGAAACAGGAGAGCAGACGCGAATCTACGTTGAGGAATACGAACTCGACGATAACGGATTCGCAACCGACATCAAGACCACACTGAACGGCGCCGGCCAGGGAACGACGCACGTCGAAGCCGAGTACGACAAAAACGGCCTGACGCTGGCCGAAACCGAGGATTACACAAGCAAGAAATACGAGTACTTCCCAAGCGGAAGGGTGAAAAGCAGAACCTTCGACAACGGCAACTACCAAGAAGTGCAGAAATACGACGAAAGCGGACTAAGGCTTAGGACCTTGCACGAGGAAGACGGCAAGACAACTGATTCGACCTACGTCTGGGAAAAGGATGCCGAAGGCAACCCCGTGTCGTGCGTTATGAGCGGCGCGCTTTCGGCCAATGGCGCGAAAGAACCTTACCGTCGTTCGTATACGGTCAAGACAAACGAGTACGGCGGAATCGACGAAATCTGCGATGCGGAGACGGGCATCGTCCGCGTAAAAGTGCAGGACTACGCCACGATGGCGAGCGGCAACGTCTCCCTTTACGGTAAGCAGCGATTCACCGCGCCAATACCGGACGAGGGACTCGGCCTAGCATAACGCCACCCAAACCTCTGCATCCCAACTGCCAACTAACCAGACAATATCCTCTCCCATTGCCTTCCCTCGGTTTCCAAAACGCGGGACAACAGTTTTGCATTGTAGTCATCTACTTGATATGCGAAAGCGTATCCCGCTCCACATCGACAGCTCTAAACGAAACGGCACATGAAACAGCTTCCTCTCCGGCTTCATAATCCAGGATGGCGCTCTCGTGCCTTCCCATTCAATGCGCTTTCGTACACTTCTGTCCAATTGGCCGGCACGCCGAAAGCCGCATAGCTGTCACAGAAAGACAGTACTCTTTCGAGGTCGTCGTAAGCGTTTTTGGCCACTTCGGGAAAGTCTCTGCTTAGCAAAACAATCAGCAGTATGAACTGGTAAAACGAATACTTGTTATCAAGACCGTTTAGCTCATCAATAGATTTGGGTTGCCGCTCGAGCACCCGACCATACAAAACACCTCCATGTGAAGCTTCATTGCGAAGGAAGACGAGCGCTTCGAGCCAACTCTCTAGCACTGATGCGGCGAATCCATAATGAGAAATCACGGCCCTTTTTGCGTTGCAAGGCGCAAGGTTGCTGAAAAGCTTGGACACGGTTCCGAACGAGGCGTATTCGCATGCAGACCAAACAGAGAGGTTATCCCCTTCACCCGCTAGCTTGGCCGCATAACGCGACCCACCCCTTGCTTTCCTCACCAGCTCACCCCAGTAGCTCTGGCGGAATGAATCGCAATCAGTTGCGTCGGATTTAGTGGTGTATGAGGGGCGTCGATGCCTGCCCGAATGCCG
>CAMOLA010000020.1 GCA_946618265.1 uncultured Eggerthellaceae bacterium | reverse complement strand
GGCTTCTCCTTCAAGGAGAACGGCCCCCTTGATATGCGGATGGATCCGGGTAAACAAACCCTAACCGCAGCAGAGATCATCAACACCTATAACGCAGCAGATCTCACTCGGATCATCCGTGCAAACTCGGACGAAAGGTGGGCCAGCCGCATAGCGGACTTCATCGTGAAGCGCCGCCAACAGGCGCCGATCGAGACCACGTCCGAGCTCGTGGACATCATCAAGGCAGCGATCCCCGCATCGGCGCGTCGCGCCGGGGGGCATCCGGCGAAGCGGACGTTCCAGGCCATTCGCATTGAAGTCAACTCGGAGCTAACCGTGCTACGGGCTGGTCTCGATGCAGCGGTTCGCTGGCTCAACCCGGGTGGCCATTTGGTGGTCATTTCGTACCACTCGTTGGAAGACCGCATCGTGAAGGAAACGATGGCGGCGGGTGCTCAGCGGTGCACCTGCCCGCCAGATTTTCCCGTATGCGCTTGTGGGAAAAAGCCGATACTCGAAGTCGTAACGCGAAAACCCATTTTGCCTACGGCGAGCGAAATTGAAAGAAACCCACGCGCGCGCAGCGCAAAGCTGCGAGTAGCGCGCAAATTGTAGGCGAGAGGCATAACGCCCGGTCCGTGTCGATTGCGATGCGACACGCAAAAGCGTAACGCGCCTCGCAAACGTAGCTTAAACGCACTAAGGAGCCGATCGTGGCGCAGGCCGCACGGGCATATCAATACAACGCATATCCGGATTTTGCCGATCAGGGCTTTTCGGCGTCCGACGTGCGTGCCATGCGCACCGGCGTCGACCACGATGCCGAATCCAGGCCCAATCTGCTTGCCACGATTGGCAGGCTGGCCGCGTTCGTGATTGTCCTCGTGGCGGCGCTGTGCTTCGCGCGCATCGCGCTGACCAACGCGGCCGTGACCACCATGATCGAAAGCGACAACATTTCTGCCCAGATCACCGAAGCGCGCGCCGCAGGCGTCGAGCTCGAGATGAAGCAGAGCGTGCTCACCAGCCCCGCGGCCATCAACTCCGCCGCAAAGCGGCTCCGCATGGACCCGCCGGGCGCAGTCGGCACCATCGTGCTCGACCCCGACGTCGTGGCATATAGCGAGAAGGACGGGCTTTCCCTGTCGGATTCGGTGAAGAACGTCGTCGGGACCCAGGAGTAATCGTGCCGGGCGGCAAGGGCAAGCAGGGCCCGGACCACGGCGGCGGACAACCTTCGTCACAAGTCGAACGTTTCGTATCGCGCGGCTCCAACCGCGCGTTCGTCGTTGTTGCCGCGTTCATAGTCGTCGCGCTGATTTTCCTGGTCAGATTGATTTACCTGCAGGTGATCATCGCTCCGGTATATGCGGCGCAGGCGGAAGAGTCGCGGACCGTCGGGTTCTACGTCGAGCCGCGTCGCGGGACCATTTACGATCGAAACGGGCACATCCTGGCCATCAGCGTCGACGCGACGACGGTCTATGCCAACCCGTCGGAAGTGACCGACCCCGCCGCCACCGCGCGCATCATCTCCGAGACGCTCGGCGGCGAGCAGGCCGATTACGCGAGTGCCCTTCAATCGCAGGAATCGCCGACGTTCACCTACATCAAGCGCAAGGTCGACGTCGAGGCAGCCGACCGCCTGAAGCAGAAGCTCGAGGAGGAAAAGCTGCCCGGCGTGTACTACCTCGAGGAAACGCGCCGCGAGTACCCCTATGGCAAGGTGGGCGGCCAGGTCATCGGCGCATGCAGCATCGAGGTCGACGAGGAGAACAATCGCGAGTACTACGTCGGCATCTGCGGGCTCGAGATGTACTACAACACCATCTTGTCCGGGACCGCCGGCTACTATTCGGCCGAAGTTGGACGTGACGGGACGCCCATCCCCGGCGGCGTGCACGAGTCGACCCCGTCGGTGGAGGGCCAGGACATCGTCATCTCCATCGACATCGAGTTCCAGGAACAGCTCGAGAAATATCTGAAGATCGGCGTCGAAGCGGTCGGCGTCAAGAGCGGCTCGGCCGTGCTCATGGACGCCAAGACCGGCGAGATCTACGGCGCCTCGTCGTGCCCGTTCTTCAATCCCGCCGACAGGTCCAAGGTCGAGGAAGGCTCGATGCAGCTCAAGCCCGTCACGAACCTCTTCGAGCCGGGGTCCATCTTCAAGACGGTGTCGGCCACCGCGATTCTCGAGAAGGGCACGATGAAGCCCTCGACCAAGATCAAGGTGCCGGCCTACCTCGAGGCTGACGGCTACATCGTCTCCGACGCGACGCCGCACGACGACCTCGTGTGGGATTTGCGCACCATCATCAACCAGTCGTCCAACATCGGCATCTCGATGTCCGTCGAGAAGAACCTGGGCTTCCAGGGGCTCTACGACGCCATCCTGCGGTACCGGCTCAACACGCTGACCGGCATCGACTATCCGGGCGAGCAGCTGGGCTACTTGCTGGATTTCGACCACTGGTCGCGCGTCCAGGCCTACAACGTGAGTTTCGGCCAGGGCATCTCGGTCAACGCCATGCAGATGATCGCGTTCTACGGCGCGCTCATCAACGACGGCGTGTCGCAGACGCCCCACTTCCTGCTGCGCAAGCCGCAGACGGGCGAGGTTCCCACGTGGGAGACGCACGAGATCATCCAGAACAAGGACGCCATCAAGCCGATGACCAGCATGTTGCAGACCGTCGTGACTGACGGCACCGGCACAGATGCCGCCATCGAGGGGTATGATGCGGCCGGCAAGACCTCGACGGCCGAGATCTACGACGAGGTAAACGGCGGCTACCTGGTCGAGCAGTACAACATCGCCTTCACTGGTTTCATCGCGAATTCGAACTGCCCGTTCGTCTGTTTCTGCGGAGCCGATGACGTACCCGCCGACCGCCATGTAACGGCGATGTTTCACGATATAATGTCCGACGTGGTGGAACGGTACAACGTCGTGCCCTACGACGAAGAAGGCAATCCCATTGACACCGACGTGATAGGCGAGGAGTACTACGAATGACAACCGCAGCACAGCTTTTCGAGGGGCTTGATTGCACGATAATCGGCAACGGATCGGAAGAAGTCGGAGGGCTTGCCTACCGGAGCGACGCTGTGCAGCCCGGTGACATGTTCTTCTGCATCGTCGGGCTCGTCGTCGACGGGCATTCGTTCGCGCAGGACGCCATCGACCGCGGCGCCAAGTTCATCGTGGTCGAGCGCAAGCTGTACCTTGCCGAAACCGACGACGTGACGCTGATCGTCGTGAAGGACTCGCGCAAGGCCATGGCCCATGTGGCCGACCGGTTCTACGGATCGCCGTCGGCGGATTTCGCGCTCGTCGGCGTGACCGGCACGAACGGCAAAACCACCACGACCTATCTCGTGGAGCAGATAGCGCGCGCCGCCGGCAAGAGGACCGGCGTCATCGGGACGGTCGGCATCGAAGTGGCCGGCGTTCGCGAGAAAGCCGAGCACACGACGCCCGAGTCGCCCGACCTGCAGCGGACGTTCGCGCGTATGCGCGATGCGAGCTGCGACGTGGTGGCCATGGAGGTGTCGTCGCATGCGCTCGACTTGCTGCGCACGTGGCACACGCATTTCGCGGTCACGGCGTTTTCCAACCTCACGCAGGACCACCTGGATTACCATCATACGTTCGAGGCGTATTTCGAAGCCAAGGCGCATTTGTTCTCGGCGGACTATCCCGCCAAGCGCGTCATCTGCATCGACGACAAATGGGGACGCGAGCTGCACCGCCGGTGCTCGGGTGCCGAGGACTGGGTCATCACGACCGGGTTCGACCCGACCGCCCAGATCCATCCCGTGTCGGTCGACCTGCAGCCGACGCACACGTCGGTCGAGCTCGACGTGCGCGGCAGGCGCGTGTCGTTCACCTATCCGCTGGTCGGGCGCTTCAACGTCGAAAACGTCATGTGCGCCTATGGCATCGCGATGGCCCTCGGCATCCCGCACGACACGATAACGAGCGCGCTTGCGGCCGCTCCGCAGGTGCCCGGTCGCCTCGAGCGCGTGAAGGCGGCGGCTGACGGTGGCATCTCGGTGTTCGTCGACTACGCCCATACGCCCGACGCGCTGACCAAGGCGATATCGTCAGTCAAGGCGCTCTCGAGCGCGCGGACCATCGTCGTGTTCGGGTGCGGCGGCAACCGCGACGTGGCCAAGCGCTCCATCATGGGCCGCGCCGCGCTCGAAGCCGACTACGCCGTGGTCACGTCCGACAATCCCCGCAACGAGCGGCCCGAAGACATCATCGAGGACATCGTCAGCGGCATGGGCGAAGGCTCCGACCACTACGAGGTCGAGCCTGACCGCCGCGCGGCCATCGCGCGCGCGATCGAGCTGGCCGAGCCCGGCGATTCCATTCTCATCGCGGGCAAAGGCCACGAAGACTATCAGATCGTCGGAGCCGAAACGCTCCATTTCGATGACCGCGAGGTAGCTGCCGAAGAGCTCGAGCGCGCCTTCGCGTAGGAGGCGTGTTCCATGCGTTTGACCCTGAGCGAAATCGCCGAAGCGGTACGGGGGAGCTTGCGCTCTTCCGGCGAGGCGACCGAATCGAAAGAAACTTCTACGATGGCGACCGGCATCACGTGGGATTCCCGCGAGGTGAAGCCGGGCGATTTGTACGTTGCGTTGCCCGGCGAGCGCGTCGACGGGCATGATTTCATCGGCGCTGCCGAAAGCGCCGGCGCGGTGGCTGCGCTGGTCGCCCGGGAGGTCGAGGCGGGCATTCCCCTCATCGTGGTGCCGGACGCCGCGCAAGCCCTGACCGATCTCGCCGCCCATTGGCGCGGGAAGCTGGCGGGCACGGTCGTGGGCCTCACGGGCTCTACCGGCAAGACCACGACGAAGAACCTCGTGCGCGACGTGCTGTCGCACCATGGAAGCGTCATTGCCACGAAGGCCAACCAGAACAACGAGCTCGGCGTGCCGCGCACGTTGTTGGCGGCCGATGCCGACACGGCCTCCGTGATCGTCGAGATGGGCATGCGCGGGCAGGGCCAGATCGCCGAGCTCTGCGAGATGGCGCATCCCGACTGGGGGCTCGTTACCAACGTGGGCGAAAGCCACATCGAGCTGCTCGGCAGTCGTGAGAACATCGCGCACGCCAAAGCCGAGCTGCTGTGCGCGCTTCCCGACGGGCGGGGCGTCGCGTTCGTCAACGCCGCCGACGACTACGCCGTCGAGGTATGCCGTCACGCGGAGCTTGCCAAGCGCGGCGTGACAACGGTGTTCTTCGAGGGCGGCAGTGCCGGGAAGCACGTCGACGAGCTGGGCATCTTCGAGAACGAAGCGCCGTTCGTCTGGGCTTCCGACGTAGCGCTCGACGAGGAGGGCTGCCCGTCGTTCACGCTGCACGCGCGTCATTTCGCGCAGGCCGGCAGGCCGGATTGCGATGGGGAAATCGACTGCAAGCTGGCGCTGAGGGGCGTGCACAACGTGTCGAACGCATGCTCGGCTGCCGCGGTTGGGCTGGTAGCGGGCATGACGCTTGCGGAGTGCCGCGACGCGCTCACGCAGGCCCAGCCCGAACGGGGCCGCCAGCAGGTGTGGCATACGCGCTCGGGCGTGACGGTCGTCGACGACGCCTACAACGCCAATCCCGATTCGATGCGGGCGTCCCTTTCCACGTTCGCCGTCATGGATGTGGCTGGCAAGAGGATCGCGGTGCTCGGCGACATGTTGGAGCTCGGCGACTTCTCGCGCGAGTGCCACGAGCGGGTGGGCGGCATGGCCGCCGCCGCAGCCCTTGACGAGCTCGTGTGCGTGGGCGAGCTTTCCCAGTTCATAGCCGATGCCGCCTGCGCGGCCGGCATGGACGAAGCGGCCGTGCGCGTCGTTCCCGATGCGGCTGCGGCGCTTGAAGTTGTGAAATCCTGCGTTGGCTCGGGGGATGCGGTGCTCGTGAAGGCCTCGCACTCCATCGGGCTCGAACGCGTTGTCGAAGGGCTGGTCGGCTAATATGCTTTCGCCGTTGTTTTCCGAATATCCGACATTCCTCGTGTTCCTCGCCGTGTTCGCGGCCATCGTGATTACGCTCGTCTTCATGCCGCCGTGGATTAAGTTCCTGCGCAGCAGCCATATCGGGCAGCAGGTGCGCGACGACGGACCCGAGACTCACCTGGTCAAGCAGGGCACGCCCACGATGGGCGGCGTCATCATGCTCATCGCGATGGTCGTTGCCGCGCTGTTCGTGGGCCTGCCGACGCCCGAGACGTTCGTGCTGTTGGGCGCCATCCTGCTGACGGGCGGCTTGGGACTGTTCGACGACGCTTCGAAGGTCGTGCACGAACGCTCGCTCGGCCTGACGCCGCGCGCCAAGCTCATCGGACAGTTCGCGATCGCGACCGTGTTCGTCGTGGTGGCGGTCAACATGTTCTCGGTCGAGCCGACGGTCATCATCCCGTTCGTCGTCACGCTCGATTTCGGCATCCTGACGACGGTCGTGCCCATCGGCGATGCGGGCATCGCGCTGCCGTGGCTCTACATCGTGTTCGCCGACATCCTGCTCGTGGGAATGTGCAACGCCGTCAACCTGACCGACGGCCTTGACGGGCTTGCCGCCGGCACGGTGTTCGTCGTCATGCTGGTCATGGCGGCCATCGCCTACCGGCAAAACCTCCTGGAGCCGGCGATTCTCGCGGCGGCCCTCGCCGGGACGTGCATCGGGTTCCTCTGGTTCAACTCGTACCCGGCCGACATCTTCATGGGCGACACCGGGTCGCTCGCGCTGGGGATGGGGCTGGGCTGCCTGGCCGTGCTGACCAAGACCGAGTTCCTCGTCATCATCATCGGCGGGCTGTTCGTCGCCGAGGCGCTGTCCGTCATGATCCAGGTGGCGTACTTCAAACGCACGCACGAGCGCATATTCCTCATGGCGCCGCTGCATCATCATTTCGAAAAGAAGGGCTGGTCCGAGACGAAGGTCGTCATCCGCTTCTGGATCATCTCGGGCGTCTTCGCGGCGCTCGGGTTCTCGATTTACTTCGCCGGCAGCCTGTTGGGGGTTGCGTGATGGCCGCATCAGAAAAGCTTGGAAACATCCTCGTGCTCGGCCTGGGCAAATCGGGGAAATCGGTAGTGCGCTACTGCGTCGACCTGGTGGGAACCCGGGTCGATTCGGTGTTTATCGCAGCAGGTGCCGAAAACGACGATTCGCGGTCGTTCGTCGAATCGGTGGCGGGCGATCGCGTGCACTACGCGTTCGGCGACGATGCGCTTGCACGCTTCGCAGACGAAGGCGTCGTGTTCGACGTGTGCATCGCGAGCCCCGGCATCCCGTTCTATCACGACCTCTACGTTGCCGGGTCGGCGCACAGCACCGAGCTGATCAGCGAAGTCGAGTTCGCATGGCGCGAGAGCGACCCAGAAAGCACATGGGTCGCCATCACGGGCACGAACGGCAAGACGACCACCACGTCATGCGCCGCCCACGTGCTGCGCGCATGCGGATTCGCGGCCGATGCCGTGGGCAACATCGGGGACGTGTGCCTCGACGCCGTGGCGTCTGGCAGCACGCAGGTCTACGTGGCCGAAGTGTCGTCCTACCAGCTGTATTCCACGCGGTATTTCGCGCCCGACGTGGCGGTCATGCTCAACATCACGCCCGACCACCTGCATTGGCACCGTTCGCTCGAGGCGTACCGCGATGCCAAGTTCAAGTTGATCGACAACATGAGGGCGGCCAGCT
Source organism: uncultured Eggerthellaceae bacterium (assembly GCA_946618265.1). The sequence continues at coordinate 26,882 of CAMOLA010000020.1, read as the reverse complement.
CCGATGCGGCCGCGTCTGGCGGGGAGCCTGCGGCGGATTCCGCTGAAGCCCCTGCTCCTCGGAACCCCGTCGTCGTGCTCGACGCGACGAACGACGTGGTGCGGGCGAAGGTGCGCGAGCTGCGGCAGATGTCGCGCGAGGAACGCGGGTTCGACTACGTGCCGATGGGCACCGTCGACGGCATCGGCGGCGACATGCGTGCGCGCTGCGGCGCGGACAACGCGGCGTTCATCGATGGCGATGGGCGGCTGCATGTTGCGTATGCAGGGGTCGACCATGCGCTTTGCCTGGCTGACGAGCTGCAGATCAAAGGCGAGCACAATGCGTCGAACGCTCTGGCGGCAGCGGCCGTGGCCGTGGCCCTCGGGGCCGACGATGCGGCGATTTCCGCGGCGCTTGCGACGTTCGCCCCGCTCGAGCACCGCATCGAGCCGTGCGGTTCGATCGGCGGCGTGGAATGCTACAACGACTCGAAGGCGACGAACACCGACGCTACGGTCAAGGCCCTCGGGGCTTTCCCGGGCAAGCGCGTGATCGCGCTGCTCGGCGGCGATGACAAGGGCACCGACCTCGCCGATCTCGTGACGGCCGTGCACGAGCACGCCGGCGTCGCGGTGTGCTATGGGGCCGGCGGGCCGCGGTTCGCCCGCGCGTTCGAGGACGCGTCGTCCGATGCGCCCGATGGCTTCGCGTTGGCGCAGGCCGAAGGCATGGAGGCGGCGATCGACGCCGCTTTGGAGCTTGCCCATCCGGGCGATGTCCTGCTCCTTTCGCCGGCATGCGCGTCCTTCGACGAGTTCACGTCGTTCGAGCATCGCGGCCGCGTGTTCAAGCAGATCGTTGCCGATCGCGCGGCGCGTGCAAGCCGTGTGGGTCAGGGAGCATAGCGGTTCATGGCCGTTTTCGGTAGGCATAGCGCAGCTGAAGTTTCTCCCGATGTGGCGGGTTCGCGCATCGTCATGCTCTTGTGCGTGCTCGGGCTGACGCTGCTCGGCTTCGTCATGATCTATTCAGCGTCCTCGATTTCGGCGATTTCCGAAAACGCCGACGCAACGAGCTACCTCGTGGACCAGCTGCAATTTGCGGGCATCGGCATCGTGGCCGCGTTCGTGCTGTGGAAGTTTCTGCCGTACCGATTGTGGGCGGGCCCCCTCATCTGGGTGGTGTGGGGCATCGCGGTCGTGCTGCTCCTGCTCACGGCGTTCGCGGGCATCGCGGCGCTCGGCGCGCAGCGATGGCTCGTCATCGGCCCCATTAGCTTGCAGCCGTCCGAATTCGTGAAAATCGCCATCGTGCTCATGGGCGCGCGCCTCTTCTCGGATTTCCGCGCCGGCGCGATGGACGTGCGCGGCTTCATCGTCGGGATCACGCTGTTCATCGGGGTTCCCACGGGATTTCTGTTCGCATCGCAGTCCGACCTGGGCACGACGGCCATCATCGCCGTCGGCATCCTGGGCGTCATGTGGATGGGCGAGGTGCCCTTGCGCACCATGATCGTGGTCGTTATCGCGCTCGTCGCATTCGCCGCGGTTGCGACGGTCCTTTCGAGCTATCGCGGCGACCGGTTTTTGTACCTCGACCCGTGGAACGACGGCGAGGGCGGCCAGGGCCGCGGCTACCAGATCATCCATTCCTACTACGCGTTTTCCGAAGGCGGCATCTTCGGGTCGGGCCTGGGCAATTCGCGCGAGAAGTACTTGTACCTGCCCGAATCCGAGACCGACTTCATCTTCGCCATCATCGGCGAGGAGCTGGGGCTCATCGGCGCCATGCTCGTCATCGGCGTATACCTGGCGCTGCTGTGGGCGGGCATGCGCGTCGCGCGCGCGGCGGCAGACGACTTCGGCGCCATGGTGGCCGGCGCGCTCACGATTATGCTGGTGTTTCAGGCGTTCCTCAACATCGGCTGCGTGATCGGCGTGTTCCCGACGACGGGCAAGCCGCTGCCGTTCGTCTCGTCGGGCGGTTCGTCGCTCATCGCCTCGTTCATGATGGTCGGCATCGTCCTGGCCGTTTCCGAGGACGTTTCGGGCAAGAGCATCTACGATCGACGGCGCGACGACCTGCGCGTCGTGCGCAAGAAATAACGAAACAGGTTTCCCGGATGTGGGATGGGGGCCAGGCCCGGAACCCGCATGCAGAGACCGGGGATGCGGGATTGGAATCTGACCTTCGTCCCGCATGGGAAGAACGGAGGAGGGGCCGTAATGTTGGCAGTGCTATCGGGCGGGGGGACCGCGGGGCATATCAATCCGGCGCTCGCGTTGGCGGAGGTGCTCATCGACCGGGGCGTCGAGGTGCGCTATGCCGGTACCCCGAACGGGGTGGAGGCGCGGCTCGTGAAAGAGGCCGGCCTGCCGTTCCAGCCGTTCGAGGCCGCTGGCTTCAACCGCAACCATCCCACGACGATCTTCCGCGGCGTACGGCTCATCGAGAAGAGCTCGATTGCGGCGCGCAAGTGGTTCGACGAGATTCATCCCGACGTCGTCGTCGCGTTCGGCGGCTACGTGTGCATACCGGTGGGCCGTGCCGCCAACAAGCGCGGCGTGCCGCTGGTGGTGCACGAGCAGAATTCGGTCATGGGCATGGCCAACAAGTACCTTTCGAAGAACGCCCGAGCCGTGTGCCTGACGTACGACCATGCCGCATCTGCGGTCGACGACGCGTCGAAGGTCATCGTGACCGGCAATCCCGTGCGCAAGTCGTTCTTCACGGCGACCCGTGCCGAGGGCCGCGAGATGCTCGGCATTCCCGATGAGGCGCTGATGCTGCTCGTGACGGGCGGAAGCCTGGGCGCGCGCCACCTCAACCAGGCCATGTGCGCGCTGAAGGACGAGCTGCTCTCGCGCGAGAACCTGTACGTCGTGCACGTCACGGGGCCCAAGGAGCTCGAATCGGTCGAGGAGGCGATGGCGCTTACGCCCGAGCAGGCCAAGCGCTGGATGCTGTTCGGCTACCAGAACCAGATGAGCGCCTGCATGGCCGCCGCCGACGCCATCGTATCGCGTGCGGGGGCGACGTCGCTCGCCGAGATTTCGGCCCGCGCCATTCCCGCCGTGCTCGTGCCGTTCCCCTTCGCCACCGAAGACCACCAGACGACGAACGCCCGCGCCTACGTCGATGCGGGCTGCGCTTCCATGATCGCCGATTCCGACGTCGAGACGCCCGAGTTCGCCCAGCTGGTGACCCAGCTCGTCGACGACCCCGACGTGCGCGCGTCCATGACCGCGGCTGCCCGCGCGCAGAAGACCGCCGACGCCGCCGCGGCCCTTGCCGACGCCGTCATGGCAGCGGCGCAGTCGTAAAACGGCGTTTGAAACGCGCCTCCTTTGCAACAGCCGACCAGGTCGGCTATTGCAGGCTGCAACAGCCGACCTGGTCGGCTGTTGCAAAGGAGGCGCGTTTCAAATGTGCTACCATCGCGAGGTTGGTTTGTGAGATGGGAGGGCCGCATGGCCTTGTTCGATTACACGGTAGAGGCGCGCTCGGGTGCGGCGCGCGCGGGGCGCTACGTCACGGCGCATGGCGATTTCACGACGCCGCTGTTCATGCCGGTTGGCACTCATGCTACCGTGAAGGGCATCTCGTCGCGGGGCTTGCGCGAGCTCAATGCGCAGGTCGTGCTGGCCAACACGTACCACTTGTACATGCGTCCGGGCGTCGATGTGGTCGAAGAGGCCGGCGGCGTGCAGCGCTTCATGAACTATGACGGCCCCATGCTCACCGATTCGGGTGGGTTTCAGCTGTTCAGCCTTGCGCACATGATGAAGCCGGGCGACGATGGCGTGAAGTTCCGCGCCGACGACTACGACGGCAGCAAGCACTTCTGGACTCCCGAGATCAACATGGACATCCAGGAGCGCATCGGCGCCGATATCATCATGCAGCTCGACCAATGCGTCGGGTATCCGGCGGAGCGAAAAGACGTGGAGGCGTCGACGAAGCTGTCGTGGGAATGGGCCGAGCGCTGCCTGGCATCCCACAAACGCGCTGACCAGGCGCTGTTCGGCATCGTGCAGGGCGGCATGCATCTCGACCTTCGCTTGGAAAGCGTGCGCCAGCTGCTCGACATCGAGGAGCGCAGCGTGCGCGCCGGCGGCCGTCGGTTCGACGGGTTCGGCATCGGCGGCTATTCGGTTGGCGAAGACCACGACGTGATGTTCGAGACGCTCGGCGACGTCTGCGCCGCGCTGCCGGCCGACCGTCCGCGCTACCTCATGGGAGTGGGCAATCCGACGACGCTCGTCCGCGCGGTCGGCGTCGGCGTCGACATGTTCGATTGCGTGCTGCCCACGCGCACGGGCCGCATGGGAACGGCGTTTTCGAGCCAGGGCCGCATGAACATGCGCAATGCGAAGTTCACGCATGATTTCGGGCCGCTCGACCCCGAATGCACCTGCGAGACCTGCACCCAGTACACGCGCTCCTACCTGCGTCACCTGGTCAAGCAAAACGAGATGCTCGGCGGCGTCCTGTTGTCGCTGCACAACCTGCATTTCCTCATCGACCTCATGCGCCGCGCGCGCGAGGCCGTGCTGGCGGGCACCTACGACGAGTTCCTCGCCGCCTGGATGGCCAGCCCCGCTGCGAAAGACTACTGATGTAACAGCGAAATTCGCGCATGCGCTTGACATCTCATCGGTTTCTGGCGATTGTGTTTTATGCGCATTGCGGTTTAATATGCGTTTGTAAATAGTTCGTAAAGTTAGCCCAAAGTAAAAAATAATCTAACTATATTGCTCAGATTGTGGCAAAATAAGCTAGTTACACTAATATGGTGCATTATGCGCAGAGAGTAGGAAAGAAGGATAGCGCATGGCTTCGCCAGAAAAGAAGACGACAATGGGGTCCGATCGCCGCAACATTTGGTTGCTCGTCATTACCACCTTGCTGGTCATCGGTTCGATTATCTTGTTCATGCCCCCGCAGGAAAAGATCAACCAGGGCCTGGACATCCAAGGTGGCCTTTCGGTCGTTTTGACGGCTAGCTCTACCGATGGCGATGCGATCACCGACGAGGAGATGGAAACCAGCCGCGCCATAGTGGAAAGCCGCGTCAACGCGCTCGGCGCATCCGAGGCGGTCGTTCAGGTCCAGGGCAACAACCAGATCCTGGTCCAGATCCCCGGCCTTTCCGATACGCAAACCGCTCTCGAGATCATCGGCAAGACCGGTAAGCTCGAGTTCGCGCGTCTCGACTCGTTCACTGACGAAGAAGTAGTGGAGAAAATCAAATCCGGCAAGTACGGCAACGAGGGCACGGTGACCGACAACTTCGGCAACGTGTTCCCGTCGGGCAAGACCGAGCATCTCAAGGTCGAGGACGGCACGTACACCCCCATCGTTACGGGCGAGAACATCGATCGCGTGACGGTGGACCGCGCGTCCGAGACGTCCATCTACTATGCAGTTGACATCACGCTCGATTCTGCGGGCGCGAAGGCCTTTGCGGATGCGTCGCGCGACTTGGTCGCAGATCACGGCCAAATCGTCATCATCCTGGACAACGAGGTCCAGTCAGCACCCGCCGTCCAGTCCGAGATCCCCAACGGCCAGGTGCAGATCACCGGTAACTATTCGCAGGAAGAAGCCCACGCGCTGCAGACCGTTCTCGAAAGCGGCTCGCTGCCCGTCAGCTTTGAATACTCCCAGAGCCAGGTCGTCGGCCCGACGCTCGGCCAAGACGCGCTGTTCAGCGGCGTGCTGGCTGCGCTGCTCGGCATCGCGCTCGTCATGATCTACCTGCTGTTCTTCTATAAGGGCCTCGGCACGATCACGGCCGGCGCGGTCATCGTGTTCGCCGTCATGTATCTGGGCATTCTCGCCGGCCTGTCGGCATTCGGGCTGTTCAGCCTCACGCTTTCGGGCATTGCGGGCATCGTGCTAACCATCGGTATGGCGGCCGACTCATCGGTTTTGACGGTCGAGCGCTTCCGCGAGGAGATACGCATGGGCCGCAGCGTGCGCGCCGCGTCGATCACCGGCGTGCGTCACGCGATCCAGACGTCGATCGACGCCGACCTCGTGTCGCTCGTGTCCGCGCTCACGCTGTTCTTCCTGGCGTCTGCTTCCGTCAAGGGCTTCGGTCTCACGCTCGCGCTCGGCATCTTCTGCGACATCATCATGATGCTGCTGTTCAAGGCGCCGCTGGTACGCTTGCTCGCGCCGCGTTCCATCGCAAAGCACCCCGGCTTCTGGAACGTCAAGGACGGCCAGATCGCTGCTGAGCAGTTCGCCGCCCTCGGCGCCATCGAGGGCGTCACGGCAGGCGACGCCGAAGTTGGCGAGGCCATCAACCGCTCCATCACCGACCGCGAAGTCGAGCGCCGCGCGGGCGTCGAAGGCCGTTCGGTCGCCGAGGCCGTGCACAACCTGAAGGGCCGCTTCATCAAGCACGACATCAACTTCGTCGGCTATCGCAAGGTCTTCCTCATCATCTCGGCCGTGCTCGTGGTCGGTTCCCTCGCGGTCGTCGGCATCAAGGGCATGACGTTCGGCATCGAGTTCGTCGGCGGTACGTCCATCACGTTCCACGATACGGGCGAGCTGACGATCGACGAGCTGCGCGACGCCTTCTCGGCGCAGGGCCAGGGCGAGGCCACCATCCAGACGACCAATGCCAACGGCGAGGAGGGCTTCCTCGTTCGCATGACGGTCACGGATGCGCAGGAGGCTACCGCCATCGCGACCAATATCGCCAACCAGTTCAGCTTGACGACCGACAACTTCGAGGTCACGACCATCGGTCCCGACTGGGGTTCGAGCGTCATCAACCAGTCGCTCATGGCCTTCGGGGTCGCGCTCATCTTGCTCATCATCTATATCGGCATCCGGTTCGAGCTCAAGATGGGCGTCACGGCAGTCATCGTGCTGTTGCATGACTTGATAATCGTCATCGGCATCTACGCGCTGTTCGGGCGCGAATTCACGCCGAATGCCGTAGCGGCGCTGCTCTCGCTCATCGGTTACTCGCTCTACGACACGGTGGTCGTGTTCCACCGCATCGCGGACAACGCCAAGGACTTCAACGTCAAGACGTCGTTCTACACCATCGCCAACCATTCGCTCAACCAGGTGTTCATCCGTTCCATCAACACCACGGTGACGTCGCTTCTGCCGGTCATCATGCTGCTGCTGTTCGGCGGCGAGACGCTGAAGGACTTCGCGTTCGCGCTGACCATCGGCTTGGTCATCGGCTGCTATTCGTCGATCGCGGTCGGCACGCCGCTGTTCTCCATCTGGAAGACGCGCGAGCCCAAGTACGCCAAGCTCGAGAGCAAGTACGGCCCCGAAATCGGCAACTTCGAGTTCGAGCGCGCGGGCGCTTCCATGGCTGGCAATCTGGGCAAGTCCAAGGCTGCGCGCCTCAAGACGGCCCGCGTGAAGGCGGCCAACGCGCAAGCGGCCATCGACGCGCACAACAAGCTCGCCGAAGACTTCGAGGAGCTCACGGTGACGGTTGTCGAAGGGGACGAGGCTTCCGACCTGCCCGGCAGTTCCAACGAGCTCGGTGAGGACGGCAAGCCGCTGTACCAGCAAACGCCGCACAACCCCAAGAAGGCCAAGCGCAAGAAGAAGCGCTAGGGGCGCGGGGCATAGCCATTTGAGGGAGGTCGCTTTCGCGGCCTCCTTGCGTTTTGTCCATTTGGGGACAGTCCCCAAATGGACAATCGCCAGCTCGTTTTGCATTTGCATGTGGGGCGGCGACTGACCAAAAGGGAGTCTCCCCTTCGGTCAGTGCCGGACGTGCACATGGATGGTTAGGATTATACATTTGGGGACTGTCCCCAAATGAATATTGCGCACTGGGGAGGTTGGCGGGTGGCATCCCGTGAAGATTTGCAGATTGGAAACACGGGCGTGCGGCTCGCTTGGTAGTATGGTCGCTAAAACAGGCGACGAATGTGCGTAGGTTGCGCAGCGCGGCCTACAAGAAAGGAAGCGAATATGTCACTTCCCAAATCTGACCTCACCAAGAAAGCCGACGGCCGCACGACCATGCAGCTTGGGCCCGTGTTGCCCAAGACCGCGGAGGTGCGCGACGGCCATCTGTTCATCGGCGGCGTCGACATGGTGCAGCTCGCGCAGGACCAGGGCACGGCGCTTTACGTGTTCGACGAGGCCGACCTGCGCAGCCGCATGGAGCAGTACCGAGAGGCGTTTCACGAGTGCTATCCCAATTCCGAGGCGCTCTATGCCAGTAAGGCGTTTCTGAACAAGGAAGTGCTGCGCATCGCGCACGAGGAAGGCATGTTCTTGGACGTGTCGGGCGGCGGCGAGCTCGCCTGCGCCCGTGCGGTGGGCTTCCCTATGGAGCGCGTGTTCGTTCATGGCAACAACAAGACCGAGGCCGAGCTGCGCGAAGCCATCTCGGCGGGGGTGGGGCGCATCGTGCTCGACACCCGCATCGAGCTCGGGCGCGTTTCGCGCATCGCCGGCGAGCTGGGCGTCACGCAAAAAGTGCTCATGCGCATCACTCCCGGCGTGGAGGCCGACACGCACGAGTACATCAAGACCGGCTGCGAGGACAGCAAGTTCGGGTTCACGATGCTCGGCGACTTCGCATTCAACTGCGTGGAGGACGTGCTCGCGGCGCCGAACGTCGAGCTCGTGGGCTTCCACTGCCATATCGGCTCGCAGATCTTCGCGCTGCACTCGTTCGGCGAGGCGGTGCAGGTCATGGTGGAGTTCGTGGCTCGCGTGAAGGAGCGCTACGGGCTGGAAATCCAGGACCTCGACATGGGCGGCGGGCTTGGCATCGCCTATACGGCCGAGGATGCGCCCTCGACCATCCGCGAGTTCGCCGAGTGCACGGCCAGCGCCGTCAAGAAGTATTGCGCGGAATACGGCGTTGCCGAGCCGCGTCTGCTCGTCGAGCCAGGTCGCAGCCTCGTGGCGAACGCGGGTGTCACGCTGTACACCGTCGGCGTCATGAAGACGCTGCCGGACATCCGCAAATACGTGGGCATCGACGGCGGCATGTCGGACAACATCCGCACGGCGCTCTACCATGCCGAGTACGAGGCCGTCATCGCCAACAAGGCCGACGAGCCGCGCACCGAGATCGTCACCTTGTGCGGCAAGCATTGCGAATCGGGGGACGCGGTCGTGCTCGACGGTTCGCTGCAGCATCCCGACCTGGGCGACGTCGTGTGCGTGTTCGGCACGGGCGCGTACTGCTACACCATGGCATCGACCTACAACGGCCAGCCGCGGCCGGCCATCGTGTTCGTGCGCGACGGCGAAGCCCGCGTCGTCACCCGCCGCGAGACCTACGAGGACCTCATGGCGCGCGACCTGTAACCATTATACATTTGGGGACAGTCCCCAAATGTATAGCGGATGAACTGGGAAAAGATGCTTCGGATACTGACCGAGGGGGTCATCCCTTCGGTCAGTCATTTACAGATTGCGAAGTTCAATGTGCGCCGCAACGTATGTACTGCACGAAACTATACATTTGGGGACTGTCCCCAAATGTATAATGGCTACAGGTCGCGGAGTTCGAAGGTGCCGTTTTCGTAGAGGGCGTATCCGCGGACGTCGTCTTTCGGGAGGGCGATGCTGCCCGGGTTGACCAGGTGGATTCCCTGGTACAGGTCGTTGCGTCGCACGTGGGTGTGGCCGTAGATGAACGCGGAACCCTGCGGGAGCTTGGGCAGGTTGTCGGGCTGGTACACGTGCCCGTGCGTGAAGAACAGGCGCTTGGCGCCGTCGACGAGGATCGAGTAGTCGCCCATGCAGGGGAAGTCGAGGATCATCTGGTCCACTTCGGAATCGCAGTTCCCGCGCACGGCGATGATGCGGTCGGCGTACCGGTTGAGCATCGCTGCCACTTCTGCAGGAGCGTAGCCGTCGGGCAGCGGATTGCGCGGCCCATGGTACAGGAGGTCGCCGAGCAAAACGATCATGTCGGGCTGCTCGGCCTCGATGACCTCGAGAAGCCGCGAGCACCACGTGGCCGAGCCATGGATGTCGGATGCGATAACGAGCTTCATTGCATTCCTCTCATGTTGATAGCGTAGTCGGGCGCGACATGCGTCAGGCCGCCTTCAAAACCGTGGATTCAGGCGACGTGCCCTATGCCGTTTCGTAATTTAAAAAGTTAATTATAGCGCACATTACTCGGAATAAAGTACGAGGTTATCCGTTGTATTTGTGCCATTGGGGCGCTAAAATTAGAACTCCGCGGTTTGCGGATATTCGTCCGTCAAAGGAGACACATGGACTTGAGCCTTATGGCCATCCTCGGTCAGGTGGCCACGTATCCTTCCCTGGCTGTCATCATTATTCTCGTTCTTCTGGTCACCATCATTTCCGGCGCAACCGACGCGCCGAACGCCATCGCCACGGCGGTTTCCACGCGTTGCCTCACGGCCACGCAGGCGCTCGTGTTGGCAGCCGTGTTCAATTTCGTCGGGCTCGTGGGCATGACCTACATTTCGACGGCCGTTGCGCATACCATGTTCAACATGGTCGATTTCTCGGGTGATACCCATCAGGCGCTCATGGCGTTAATGGCGGCCATGATAGGCGCCATTCTATGGGGCATACTGTGCTGGTTTTTGGGTATCCCGGCATCCAAGTCGCACTCGCTGATCGCCGGCATCACCGGCGGCGCCATCGCGATGAACGGCTTCGGCGGCGTTATCATCGGCGAATGGGCCAAGGTCATCTACGGCATGGCGTTCTCGCTGTTCGCAGGTTTCGTGCTGGGATGGATTGCCGTCAAGGTTATCGAGCGCGTGTTCAGCAACATGAACAGGCGCACGTCGAGCAAGCTGTTCGTTGCGACGCAGGACGTTTGCGCGGCGCTGTTGTCGTTTTTGCACGGCGCGCAGGACGGCCAGAAGTTCATGTCGATCGCCATCTTGGGCATCGCGCTGTCGTTCGGCATGGAGTCTTCCGAGGCCGGATTCCCGTTCTGGCTCATGATCGTGTGCTCGCTTGCCATCTCGCTCGGCACGTTCCTCGGCGGCAAGCGCATCATCAAGTCGGTTGCCATGGACATGGTCAAACTCGAGAAGTACCAGGGCGTCGCCGCGTCCATCAGCACGGTCATCACGCTGTTCGTGTCGTCCATCACTGGCATGCCGGTCTCCACGTCGCATTGCTCCACGTCGGCCATCATGGGCGTCGGCGCGTCGAAGAGCATCAAGAAGGTCAACTGGTCCATCGCCAAGAACATGGTCGTGGCCTGGGTTCTCACCTTCCCTTGCTGCGGTCTCATCGGCTTTGCCCTGGCCAAGCTGTTCATGATGTTCTAGCGCGCAGCGGCTCGTCTGCTGGAGTACCATATCCCTGACAAGAGACGGGGAGTTGCGTGGCGAATACCGAGCACAAGCAAGAAACCATATGGAGTTTCCCGTACATCGTGTTGATGACGGTGAACTTCTTCCAGAGCATGGCCGCGTTCATGGCCAACACCACCATTCCCGTGTTCGCCAGCCATCTGGGCGCGACGACGGCCATCGTGGGCGTCATCACCAGCTCGTTCGCCATCACGGCGTTGCTCATCAGACCGTTCGCGGGACCGGCGTTCGACAGCTTCTCGCGTAAGAAGCTGCTGCTCATCACACAGGTCATCATCTGCATTTCGCTGTTCCTGTACGGCATCATCGATTCGCTGCCGGCGCTTATGGCCGTGCGCTTGCTGCACGGCATCGGCATCGGGTGCGGCGGGCCGTTGGCCATGTCGTTCGTGTCCGAGTTCCTGCCGGCGTCGAAGTTTGCGAGCGGCATCAGCATCTATGCACTGGCCCAGTCGTTCGCACAGGTCATCGGGCCCGCCGTCGGGCTTTACCTCATGGAGTCGTTCGGGTTTTCGGCAACGTATTTCCTCGCTTCGGGCTGCTTGCTCGTTGCGATGTGCTGCATCTTCTTCGTGAAGGAGCCGCCGCGCGAGCGGCTGCCCTACGAGTTCAAGCTCGGGCGCATGTTCGCGCGCGAGGCGCTGGACAAGGGGCTCGCCCTCATGCTGTTGGCCATCTCGTTCGCCTGCATGACGTCGTATTTGGTGCTGTACGCCTATGAGCTGGGCATCGAGGGCGTGGGGCTGTACTTCACGGTCTATGCGTGCTGCCTTATCGTCACCCGCCCGCTGTTCGGCAAGATGGCCGATCGATTCGGGTCGCCGCGGGTGCTGGTGGTGGGCATCATATGCTTCGCGCTGTCGTACGTGGCGCTTTCCGCTGCACAGGATATGGGCGGCCTGCTCGTGGCGGCCGTCATCGGGTCGGCTGGCTTCGGGTCGTGCGCGCCGCTCGTGCAGACGCTCGCGCTCAGCTCGGTGCCCGTCGAGCGGCGAGGCGCGGCGAGCAACACGGCGTTCACGGGCCTTGACCTCGGTATGCTGATCGGCCCGCCGACAGGCGGCCTTGTCGCCGAAGCGCTGTTCTCGATGACCGGCAACATGGCCGACGCGTACTCCGCCATGTGGATCGTCATGCTCGTTCCCGCCGCCTGCGCGTTTGCGCTCGTCATCTACTGGAACGTGCGAGCGCACAGGCGGTGAAGCTCGCTTGACGCTTAGCCGGCGTCTCCGTCAGGCGCAAGCGTCTTGCAGAAACGTTGACGAAGTGTCTGGCCATTGTGCCGCTGAGCGGGTTTTCCCGCGGTTTCGGGAGAATCATCGGCTTTTCGGGTAAAGTATTACCATGCGAAAAATCAATGAAAGGGAATCGCCATGTCTGTGAAAATCGGTTTGATCGGCACCGGCACCGTGGGCGGTGGGTGCATTGACATCATCAACAACCATAGGGACGACTTCAAGCGCCACCTCGGCGTCGACATCGAGCTCGTGCGCGTGTGCTCGCTCGATTCGGCCGAAGCAGAGGCTCATGGCGTGGGTCACCTCTTCACGAGCGATTTCAACGACATCATCAACGATCCCGACATCAACCTGGTCATCGAGCTCATCGGCGGCACGGGCGTGGCGCACACCATCGTATGCAATGCGCTCAAGGCCGGCAAGAACGTGGTCACGGCCAACAAGGCGCTCATGGCCACGTCCGGCGAGGAGATTTTCCACTTGGCCGACGAGGCCGGCGTCGAGATCGCGTTCGAGGCCAGCGTGGGCGGCGGCATCCCCATCATCGATCCGCTGAAGCATTCCCTTATCTCCAACGAGATCATCTCGGTGCTCGGTATCGTCAACGGCACGACAAACTACATGCTCACGCGCATGGACGAAGATGGCATGCCCTACGACGAGGTGCTTGCCGAGGCGCAGGCCAAGGGATTCGCCGAAGCCGACCCCACGGCCGATGTCGACGGTTTCGACGCGGCGGCCAAGATCGCCATCCTGGCATCCATCGCGTTCAACTCGCGCGTGGTTCTGGACGACGTGCACACCGAGGGCATCCGCAACGTGCAGCCGCTCGACTTGGCGACCGCGCACGACATGGGCTATGTGGTCAAGCTGCTCGCGATCGCGCATCGCACGGCGGACGGCGTGGACGTGCGCGTGCACCCCACCATGATCCCCGAAGAGCACCAGATGGCCAAGGTCAACGGCGTGTACAACGCGATTTACGTTACCGGCGACGCCGTGGGCGAGACCATGTTCTTCGGCGAGGGCGCAGGTGCCGGCCCGGCCGCGAGCGCGGTCATGGGCGACGTGCTGGACGTCGCGCGCCACATCACGCTGGGCATTCCGCCTATCGTCGGCTGCACCTGCACCGACGACCTGGCCATCGTGCCCATCGAGAACCTCGAGATGCGCTACTACATCCGCCTGGTCGTGCCCGATCGCACGGGCGTGCTCGCGTGCGCGGCCGACGTGTTCGCGCGGCATGACGTGTCTCTGCGCTCGGTGTCGCAGGAAGGCACGCGTGCTCGCGATGCCGTGAACCTCATCTTCGTGACGCACACGGCCGCCGAGAAGAACATCCGCGCAGCGCTCGCCGAGCTTGCCGACATGGACGACATGCTGCAAGCCGACCCGACCGTCATCCGCGTGGAGGACTAGCCGAGAAGCGGGCCAGCGAACCCAGTCGCCTGGCCCCTTGCCATCCTGAGCCTATGCGGAAGGATCTTTGCGAAGCGCTGATCTGCTCGACTGCTTCGCGAAGATCCTTCGTTGCGCTCAGGATGGCATGTCGAGCTCTACGAAGACCACATGTTACTGTTCACGCTGGCCTCTCGGTCGTCCGGGTCGGCGGCAGGGCGCTAGGCCTACAGCTGCTCGCATTTTGGAAGATTTAAAATTTGCAGCTGCGCAAGCGGCTACGCGCCCCGCCGCCGACCCAGGCTGCTGGGGTGTGAATAGTAACGACCGCCTCAGGAGGAGAACGTACATGACAAAACAGCTGTTCATGCTCGATTGCGATGGCACGCTCATGGCCACGATCGATGCTTGGCACGACGCGGAGCGGCATATTGCGCGCGTGGCCGGCATCGTGCTGACCAAGGAGGAGCGCGATCTGCTGAACACCTATACGCTCGAAGAGGTCAGCGCCTTCTTCAACGAACAATACGGCGTAGGCGAAAGCCCCGAGGACGTCATGCGGTTCATCAACGAGTTCATGCTGGACTACTATCGTACGCAGGCCCAGGTCGTGCCGGGCGTGCCGTCGTTCGTCGCGTCGCTGCGCGATGCGGGCGCCGCCATCTGCGTGCTGTCATCGAGCCCGCATCTGTTCCTGACGACGGGACTCGAGCGCACGGGGCTCATCTCGTTCATCGACGACATCATTTCGGTCGAGGACATTGCCATGACCAAGCGCGATCCCAACACGTACCTGCACGTATGCGAGCGCATGGGCGCACAGCCGCAGGATGCGTGGCTGTTCGACGACAGCTGGTACGCGCTCGAGGCCGCGCGCACGGCAGGGTGTCGAACCGTGGGCGTGTACAGCACCGATTGGTGCGGCACGCACGAACAGCTCGCAGAGTATTCCGAACGTGTACTCGACGGTTTCGAAGGCATCACCGCCGCCGATTTCGAGTGAAACGCGAAACGGGCCTTCAGGGCGGGCTCAGGGGAACCCTGGAACACTTACCCTGGGCGGGTTCGGTCGGTCATTGCGCCATCCGCCAATACTTCCTGCATAGTCATGAAAGGGGACAGTCCCTTTTCATGACGGACGCACATTTTTTGCCGCTAACCCACGCATCGTGCGGGCCTTCATCTCCGTCGGGCCGGCATCAGGCCCGCATCGCCAGGCGCGCCTCTCCAGCACACTGACCGAAAGGGAGTCTCCCTTTCGGTCTGTATGAAGTAGTTACCCTGGAGGTCCGTTTTGTCGAGTTAGGCGTCGTTGCCGATCATGCCGTTGACGATGCTGCTGACGATGCTAATGACGATCGAGCCGAGGATGGCGCTGAGGAAGCCGTTGATGGCGATGCCGCTGCCGAAGATGCCCGTGGCCACGCTGGCGGCGAGTTGCAGCATCAAGGCGTTGAGCACCAGGTAGAAGATGCCGAGCGTGATGACCGTGATGGGGAAGCTGAGGAACTGCAGAATCGGCTTGATGCTGACGTTGATCAAAGCGAGCACGAGGCCCAGCACGGCGATTGCGATTGCGGAGTCGGATCCGACGGTGGTTATGCCGGGCACGAGAAACACGGCCGCACCGACGGAAACGGCGGTTACTACCCAGCGGATGATGAAATTCATGGTGTCCTCCCAGTAATTGGCTGAGCTGACGGTATCATGATTTCGAATGGGGGAGTCATATGGTCAAGCAATCGTCAAAAAGCAACAACGCGAACCAGAACCGCAAAGCTGCATCAGCCAAGAAGCGCCCTTCGAAAAGCGCTGGCGAGAAGCGGCGCGTTGAAAATGCATCTGTCCGTAAAGGCAAAGCGGCTCGCCGGGCGGGCGAACGGCAGGTTCGCAAAGCTGGGAATCGCCCGCAGGCAGCTGAGCTGGGCGCGTCTCGCTGCCCGGTTGCACGCGAATGCGGCGCCTGCCAGCATGTCGACGTGCCTTACGCTGACCAGCTTGCAGCCAAGGATGCGCGTATCGCCGAGCTGTTCGCAGACTTTTCCCAGGTCGATATCCGGCCCATCTTGGGCATGGGCGATCCCTTTCACTATCGCAACAAGGTGACTTCGCCGTTCGCGCCTGGGAAGCGCGGCCCCAATGGTGGTCGCGAGATCCTCACGGGCATGTACGCGGCCGGCACGCATCGACTCGTGCCCACCGACGGCTGCCTGCTCGAGAACGAGCAAGCCCAGCAGGCCATCGCCGCCATTCGCGCCATCATGCGCAAATTCGGCATCGCGCCCTACGACGAAAACCGCGGCACGGGCTTTTTGCGCCACGTCATCGTGCGTGTGGGCCATGAAAGCGGGGAAGTGCTCGTGACGCTCGTGACGAACGACGAGGCGTTCCCCAATTCCAAGGCGTTCTGCCGCGAGCTCATGCGCCGCTGCCCGTTCATCACGACCATCGTGCAGAACGTGAACACGCGCCAGACCAACGTCATCCTGGGGCAACGCGAGCAGCGCCTGTACGGGCCGGGTTTCATCCTGGATACGCTCTGCGGGCTGAGCTTCCGCATTTCGTCCCAATCGTTTTACCAGGTGAACGCCGAACAGACGACGGTGCTTTACGATGCAGCCATCGACTTGGCGCGCCTCGACGGCACGCAACGCGCGATCGATGCCTACTGCGGCACGGGGACGATCGGGCTCGTCGCAGCCAAACGGGGCGCTGCCGAGGTCATCGGCGTCGATTCGGTTGAGTCGGCTATCCGCGACGCGCGCGAGAACGCCCGCCACAACGGCGTCGAGAACGCGCAGTTCGTGGCCGCCGATGCGACGGAGTTCATGCGCGAGTTCTCGGAGGCGGGGGAGCGCGCCGACGTCGTGCTCATGGACCCGCCGCGCGCGGGGTCGACGCCGGAGTTCCTCGATGCAGCTGCCCAGCTCGCGCCTGCGCGCATCGTCTACGTCTCGTGCAATCCCGCCACCCAGGTGCGCGACGTGCGCCACCTTGCGCAGCGCGGCTATCAGCTTCAGGTGGTTCAGCCGGTGGACATGTTCCCCCACACCGATCACGTGGAGTGCGTGGCATTGCTGTCCAAATCATAAAAAGGCAGTATCCCTCTTTATGATTGTTCATGCGGCATCATTTGAACAGGAACACGCTCCCTGTTCGTTCGGGTGAAATAAAACGACTGAAGTGGCGGTAGGCTAGCGGAACGGTTAGGGAACAGCTAGGGGCGCGAGCTGCTTGGTTGTGCCGAGGGGTTTTATACTGTCGATATGGTTTACGTTCGCAACGTGAGAGACCGGAGCGGGCGTCTGGCATCATTTGAACAGGAACACGTCCCCTGTTCATGTACTTGTTCACGTTCGCGACGTGGGGGACCGGAGCGGGCGGCGAGCGAAGAGAAAGGGACGATGGTATGCAAAACGCGTTGATACACGGGGAACTTGCCCTCACCTACCCTGACAGTTTCAGCATCATGAGCCCCGAGCAGCTGAAGCAGGCGTACGGCATGGATTACGCCGACATGTGGGGCATACGCGACGAGGAGAACCACGTCGTCTTCACCGTGATTTGGAAGGATTCGCACGAATTCATGCAGAAGCTCGCGAGCTCCGCGTCGCTTGCCAAGCGCGCCGAGAAGGCCCTGAGCAAGTCGTTCCGCAAGCAGGGGTATGCGTGCAGCGGGTTCTTCACGCGCGAGGTCGCGGGGCAGGAGGCCACGGGGTTCGGCTATTCGTATGAGATCCAGGGCATCACGCAGTCGTGCGAGACCATCGTGGTGCAGCACGGGAAATGCTGCTACACGCTGTACTACTACACGCGCGCGGAGCTCGCCGAGGCGAACCGCGCGATGTACGACGCCCTGCTCGCGTCGCTAAGCTTCGCGTAGCGAAACGGATCTCAAGCGTCATGAAAATGGGCCAGTCAACGTGGTTGGCTGGCCCATGTAACTGACCGAAAGGGAGTCTCCCTTTCGGTCTCCTTGGGCAAATGCACGTCGGAAGAGTTGGGATGGGCGGGTGTTGTTGGGTGTATTAGGCCGTGAAAGCGCTATTATGGGGAACTAAGGTAAGCAATCGAGAAGGAGGGCTTCATGGGAAACAAGAAGATCATCGCTCTGGTGGCAGCGGCGGCGTTGGCAGCGACGCTCGGCTTGGCTGGGTGCGGTAGCGCTCCGGCTTCTTCGGCGGCCGCATCGACTTCTGCCGCAAGCGCATCGGCGGCCGCGACCGAGGCCGCATCTGCTGCAAGCGCAGCGGCAAGCGAGGCGGCAGCAGCTGCAGAGTCCACGGCAGTCGAAGCCAGTTCGGCAGCAGCCGCAACCGAGGCCGCAGCTTCGAGCGCAGCCGCAGCCGCAACCGCACCCGCGGCATCCGCGCCTGCTGCGTCGCAGGGCGCCTACATCGGCGAGGAAGTTGCCATCGAGACGGCACTTGGGCATGCCGGCGTTGCACGGGCCGACGTGGTCGACCTTGACGCCGAGCTCGACCTCGACGATGCCACGGTGCACTACGACGTCGACTTCAACGCGGGCGGCATGGAATACGACTACGACATCGACGCCACGACGGGCGAAGTCTTGTACTCCAACTCCGAGGTCGACGACTAGCGATCGGCT
Organism: uncultured Eggerthellaceae bacterium; assembly: GCA_946618265.1. The sequence continues at coordinate 8,322 of CAMOLA010000020.1, read as the reverse complement.
CTCCAGCTGACGCAAGGGCGCTATCGCTCATGCAAAGGGCCTGAAGAGGTAAAGCCTCTTCAGGCTTTTTTGTTTGCCCGGAACGCCGGCGCTTCGGGCGCATTGCAGCATTCTTTCACCAGCGTCCCTATTGGCCGGTTCTTCGCATCGTGTGCGCGTGCATCTATTTAAGCATGGCGGCTTCGATTACGGGTACAATGCTTACTGATATCCGTTATGTCCCCGATTGCTTGATCGAATAGGTGCCCCGCATGTGGTTACGGGAGGTCGGCGAGATGAGCGATGTACACAAGGGAATGATGTCGAGAATCAACGGCCCGCTGCTTCTGGCCGTTTGGCTGTGCGTGGCGTTCGCCTGCGCCTGCGCGTGCGCGTTTTCCGCTTCGGCCTTTGCGGCGCCAGACGAAAAAGGCGTCGTGCGCGTGGGGTATTACGAGAACGAGGTGTTCCAAGAAGGCGCTGCGGACGGTGCGGTCAAGACGGGTTACGCCTATGAGTATTACCGCAAGCTTTCGGAATACACGGGCTGGGATTACGAGTACGTGTACGGGAACTACGCCGATCTGTACCAGATGCTGCTCGATGGCAAGGTTGACCTGCTGGCGGGGCTTGCGTGGAAGGAAGAGCGCGCAGATCTCATCGGCTATCCGGACGACCCGATGGGGCACGAGACCTACAGCTTGGTCAAACACGATTCCGATACGAGCATCGACGCGGATCCCGCTTCGCTTGCCGGCAAGAAGATAGGCGTTCTGGAAAGCGCGATGGTCGATGTGCTGAACAAGTACCTCGACAAACATGGCGTAAAGGCGAACGTCGTGACGTTCGTGGACTACGAGGGGTTGTTCGCGTCGTTTGACGAGCACGGCGTCGACGTCATGGCCGTGGAGGGCAACGGCGCCTATGGCCGCAACCATGCGGAGGTGGTCTGCGCGTTCGGGGCATCGGACTTTTTCCTGTGCGTCAACAAGAAACGGCCCGACCTGCTGGAGGAGCTGAACGCGGCGCAAGATCTCCTAGCGGTTGAAGAGCCTCATTATCTGGACGGTTTGTCCGAAAAGTACTATCCGGACACCGTCTCGAGCCGCACGTTTTCCGCGGCAGAGCGCGAGTGGCTGGCGACGCACGATCAGCTGCGCGTCGGGTATCTCGAGCATTATCTGCCCTATTGCGATACGGGCGGCGATGGCCAGGTCACCGGCGTCGTCAAGGACATGATCGCGCAAATGGTCGAGCTGCTGGGCGTGGAGAGCCTCGACGTGACCTATCACGGCTACAAGAGCTATGACGAGATGATCGCCGCCATGAGCGCGGGGACCATTGACGTGGCGTTTCCCGTCGGCGGGGGCCTGTACTATTCGGAAGAGAACGGCATCTACCAGTCTGCGCCGGTCGTGTCGGCTGCGACCGAGCTTGTCTATCGAGGCGAGTACGACGATCGGGTCGTCGCGCACCTGGCGGTCAACGAGAACAATCGCATGCAGTACTATTTCGTGAAGACGAACTTCCCCGATGCCGAAATCACGCTCTATTCCTCCATCGACGAATGCCTGGATGCCGTTTTGGCGGGCGAGGTCGGCGGCGTGACGCTCAACGGATTGCGCGCCTTCGACATTCTGAAGAACAGACGGTATTCCGGCCTTTCGATCAAGCAGCTCAACCGGGGCGACGATCGGTGCTTCGGGGTGGAAATCGGCAATGAGGGCCTGCTGAAGTTCATCAATCGCGGCATCAGCGTGGTGGGTAGCGACTACGCGCAGACGCAGGCGTATCGGTACGCTGACGGGCTGTACTCCTACTCGTTCCTCGACTTGGTCGGAAACTACATTTGGATCTTCGCGCTGCTCGCGCTCGCGATCGCGCTGATGGTGATCACGTTGCTCGTGCGCGACTCGCGCCGGTCGAAAGCGCGCGTGCGCGAAAAGGAGCAGGCTCAGCGCGAGCTGGAGGAAAAGAACCGCGAGCTCGAAGAAGGCCGCGAGGCGCTTGCCGACGCCCTCATGGTCGCCGAGCACGCCAATCGCGCCAAGACCGCGTTTCTCAATAACATGTCCCACGATATCCGAACGCCCATGAACGCCATCGTGGGCTTTACGGCGCTCGCGACCTCGCATATCGACGACCGGGAGGCGGTCGGCGACTACCTGGGCAAGATCTCGGTTTCGAGTCAGCATTTGCTGTCGTTGATCAACGACGTGCTGGACATGAGCCGCATCGAGAGCGGCAAGATGACGGTCGAGGAGGCGGACGTGCATCTGCCCGACGTCATCCACGACCTGCAGACGATCGTCCAGGCCAACGCCTCGGCCAAGCAGCTCGACCTGTTCGTCGACACGCAAGACGTCGTGAACGAGAACATCGTCACCGACAAGCTGCGCCTCAACCAGGTGCTGCTGAACATCTTGTCGAACGCCATCAAATTCACGCCCGCAGGCGGCTCCATCAGCTTCCGCGTCATCGAGAAGCCTTCGGATGCGCCGGGCATGGCCAACTTCCAATTCCGGATCAAGGACAACGGCATCGGCATGAGCGAGGAGTTCCGCGAGACCATCTTCGACGCCTTCACGCGCGAGAGGACGAGCACCGTCAGCGGCATCGAGGGCACGGGGCTCGGCATGGCCATCACCAAGAACATCGTCGACATGATGGGCGGGCGGATTTCGCTCACGAGCGAGGAGGGGAAGGGCACCGAGTTCGTCGTCGACATTCCCTGCAAGATCAGCGCGAACGCGGCGAAGCTCGAACCCATACCCGAGCTTTCGGGCCTGCGCGCGCTCGTGGTCGACGACGACACGGATTCGTGCCTGTCGGTGTGCTCGATGCTGCGCGAAATCGGCATGCGGCCCGATTGGACGAACTACGGCAAGGAAGCGGTCGTGCGCACGAAGGAGGCGCTCGACCAGGCCGACGAGTTCAGGGCCTACATCATCGACTGGATGATGCCCGACCTCAACGGCATCGAGACGGTGCGCCGCATCCGCAGCATCATCGGCGATGCCGCGCCCATCATCGTGCTGACGGCCTACGATTGGGCTGACGTCGAAGGAGAGGCGCACGAGGCCGGCGTCACGGCGTTTTGCTCCAAGCCGCTGTTCATGTCCGAGTTGCGGGACGTGCTCGCAGAGCCGTTCCAGCTGGCGGACGTCCTGTCCGAACGGCCCGCTGTGACGGATTTCTCGGGCAGGCGCGTCCTGCTTGCGGAGGACAACGAGCTGAACCAGATGATCGCCATCGCGATTCTGGAGGAATCGGGCTTCGTCGTCGATGTGGCGCCGGACGGCGTGCAGGCGGTTGCCCTGATGGATGAAAAGCCGGCGGGCTATTACGATGTTGTGCTCATGGATATCCAGATGCCCAACATGGACGGCTACGAAGCCGCCAAGCGCATTCGCGCGCTGGACGACCCGGCGAAGGCCGGCATTCCGATCTTGGCGGTGACGGCCAACGTCTTCGAGGAAGACCGGAAGATCGCGCTCGAAGCCGGCATGGATGGCCATCTTGCCAAACCCTACGATGTCCCCGTCATGCTCGCGAAGCTCGCGGAGGTGCTCGACGCCGATGATACAGTACCTCAGAGGTAACGTATCATTCGGTTTTGGTACAATAGCCACTCAGATGATACAGTACCTCTGAGGTAGCGTATCATCCGGGGATGGGAAGACATGCAGAAGTATTTTGATATCAACGAGGCGGGCGCGAGCATTCGGTGCAAGTTGTACTGCGCGGATGCGCGTGCGGTTGCGCGGGTCATCGTGTTTTGCCATGGGTTCGGCGGGCACAAGGACAACCGGGCTGCCGAGACGTTCGCGGAGCGCGCCGTGGCCAAGCGCAAGGGCACGGCGGTCGTCGTGTTCGACTGGCCCTGTCACGGAAGCGATGCGCGCAAGAACCTGCTTCTGGAAGATTGCGACCTGTATCTGGGCACCGTGGTCGAATACGTGCGGCGGCAGTTCGAAACCGACGAGCTGTACGCCTACGGCACGAGCTTCGGCGGCTACTTGCTGCTGAAATACATCGCCGAGCACGGCAACCCGTTTCGCAAGGTGGCTTTGCGCTGCCCGGCGATCGACATGTACTCGACGCTGATCGGCGCGGTCGCGACCGAGGACGACCTGCACAAGATCGCGGCCGGCAAGCCGGTGCTCGTCGGGTTCGACCGCAAGGTCAAGGTGTCCAGCCAGTTTCTCGACGACGTGAAAGCCAACGACGTTCGCCAAAACGAGTATTTCGACGTCGCCGAGGATTTGCTGATCATTCACGGCACGGCCGACGAGATCGTGCCGTTCGAGATGTCGGCCACGTTTGCGGACGACAACGTGATCGAGCTCGTCCCCATCGAGGGCGCCGATCACCGCTTCCACGATCCTCGCAAGATGGACGCTGCGATTGCGCGTATAATCGACTTCTTTGAGCTGTGAGCGCGATAGGGGCGGGGCCAGCCGACAGCGGTCCGCGCGGCCGCCGACGGCGGGGCGGGATAATGAAGCGTGGCCAGGTCCTTTATCGCGGTTTGGGGGGAATGGAATGGACGTAATCGAAAAAGCCAGGCAGGCCATCGATGCGCGCTCGCTTGCGCGCATCGATGCGCCGGTGCTCCTCATGGTGTCGGGCGGGTCGGATTCGACGGCGCTGGCCTACATCGTATCGGAGCTGCGCGCCGATGACGTTTTGCAGGGACCGGTTGCCATGCTGCACGTCAACCACAAGCTGCGGGGCGCCGACGCCGACGCCGACGCGACGTTCGTCGAGAAGCTGGCGCTCGAGCTGGGCATCGCCTACGTCTCGACCGAAATCGACATCGCCGGCATCGCCGAGGCCGAGCACGGCAACATCGAGGCCATCGCGCGGCGCGAGCGCTATGCGGCCGCCCGCGAGGCGCTTTCGGATTTGTGCTTGCATGCGGGCGTCCCGACGTCGAGCGGGCGCATTTTCACGGCCCACACGGCCGATGACCGCATCGAGAACTTCTACATGCGCTCCATCGTGGGCACGGGGCCGGGCGGGTTCCGTTCGATGATGTATTTGAACGGCCAGGTGGCGCGGCCCTTGCTCGACTGCGGGCGTCAGGAGCTGCGCGACTACATCGTGGGGCGCATCGAGCGCGAGCTTCCCATCGTGCGCGACGAGCACGAGATGTGCTGGCGCGAAGACGCCACCAACGAGCACACCGACCGGTTCCGCGCGTTCGTGCGCCACGAGATCGTGCCGCTGGCCAAGGAACGCAACCCCCAGCTCATCGACACGCTCACGCGCACGATGAACCTGATCGGCGACGAGGACGACATGCTGGAATCGCTGGCCGAAGGCATCGTGAGCGACCAGGTCATGTGGCTCGAACCTGCCGAAGAGGGGTGCGTGATCTCGCCCCTGTTCGCGGCGCAGCGCCTTCCCATGAAGCGCCGCGTGGTCGTGAGGGTGCTCGAGCAGATGCTCGATCCCGATGCGCGCGTCGAGACCGCGTCGGTCGACGCCGTGCTCGCCGCTTACCGCGGTGGCCGTCCCGTCAGCGGGTACGTGGCCAACATCCAGGGCAACCTGGCCGTGAGCGCTAACAAGAACGGCGTGCGCATCGAGCCGATGGCGGCGTTCCGCACCCGCCGCAAGCTGGACTAGCTCCATAATTGCAACAGCCGACCTGGTCGGCTGTTGCACTTCGCCAAATGTCGTCGCGGGCTGGGTCTTGCGATTCGGTATACTTTTACATGACCAATTGCGCGAGGAGATGGAGCATGTTCGGACAGCATTTCGAGCTTAACGACCAGACCTTTTCCGTCATCGAGGCGCTTGGCAAGCACATGCCGGGCGGGTTCTTCATCTACAAGGCCGAAAAGCCCGGCGAGGTCATGTTCGCCAACCGGGCGGTGTACGACATCTTCGGCTGCGAGGGTCCCGATGATTTCGGGCAGTTGACGGGCAACGTGTTCGCCGGCATGGTGCACCCGGATGATTACGACGAGGTGTGTGCCGTCGTCAGCCGGCAAACCGCCGACAACGAAGACCGCACCGACCACGTGGAGTACCGCATCGTCGCCAAGAACGGCGAGGTGCGCTGGGTCGACGATTACGGCCATTTCACCACGACCGACGCCTATGGCGGCATCCATTACGTATTCATCTCGGACATCACCGAGAAACGCGCGCGCATGGAATCGGACAAAGCCGTGCGGCAGGCCGTCATCGAGTCGCTGAGCAAGGCGTACCATACGGTGTGGCTCATCAACGATATCGAGTCCGAGACGTTCTCGCTTTATCGCGGCGACATCGAGGGCACTTCCGCCCATGCCGTGCCCATCAGGGACGCGCTCGGGCAGCTGAAGTATTCGAAGGCCAAGGAGCACTACATCAAGACGACGGTCGCGCCAATCGACCAGGAGCGGCTGACCAACGATTTGACAATCGACAACATCGCCAAGCGCCTCGAAGATAAACAGCAGTTCAACGTCACGTACCTGCGCGTCATGGACGACGGGTCCGAGCGCTATTTCCGCATCGAGTTCGCTAAGCTGGACATGCCGGGCGGCAAGGTCGGCTTTGTGTGCGGGTTCAAGGACGTGGACGACGAGGTGCGCGAAACCATGGCGCGCAACCAGGCGCTCGTCGAGGCGCTCGAGGCCGCCGAGGAGGCGAATCGCGCCAAAACCGTATTCCTTTCCAACATGAGCCACGAGATCCGCACGCCGATGAACGCCATCATCGGCCTGGATAGCCTGGCGTCCAAGATCGAGGGGCTGCCCGACGAAGCGCGCGAGTATTTGGAGAAGATCGGCGACAGCGCGCGGCACCTGCTGGATTTGATCAACGACATCCTGGACATGAGCCGCATCGAATCGGGCCGGCTGGTCATACGCAAGGAGGAATTCTCGTTTGCCGCCATGCTCGAGCAGATTGGCACGATGGTCATGTCGCAGTGCGAAGACAAGGGCCTGACGTTCGAGTACCGCATCGACGAGGCGGTCGACGAGTACTACATCGGCGACGACACGAAGCTCAAGCAGGTGCTCATCAACATCCTGAGCAACGCGATCAAATTCACCGACGCGCCTGGTCGCGTGGCGTTTTCCGTCGATCGCATCGCGGTGTTCGAGGGGCAGTCCACGCTGAAGTTCGTCGTGAAGGACACCGGCATCGGCATCGACGCCGATTTCGTGCCCAAGATATTCAGCTCGTTCACGCAGGAAGACGGCGGCAGGTCGACCAAATACGGCAGCACGGGCCTGGGCATGGCCATCACCAAGAGCATCGTGGACATGATGAACGGCACGATTTCCGTCGAGTCGGAAAAGGGCGCGGGCACGGAGTTCACGGTGGTCATCACGCTCAAGAACTGCGATCACGGCGTGCAGGACGTCGCCAGGCCCTCGACGAAGGGGCGCGTCGAGCTAGCGGGCCGCCACATTCTCATGGCCGAGGACGTGGCCATCAACGCCGAGATCATGAAGCAACTCATCACGTCGCGCGACGCCGCTATCGACCATGCCGAGAACGGGCTTGCGGCGGTGGAGATGTTCGAGCGCAGCGCGAACGGGTATTACGATGCGATCCTCATGGACATCCGCATGCCCGAGATGGACGGGCTCGAGGCGGCGAAGCGCATTCGGGCGCTCGATCGCGACGATGCCCGGGACGTTCCGATCATCGCGCTGACCGCGAACGCGTTTGACGAAGACGTCCAGCGCTCGCTGCAAGTCGGCATGAACGCGCACCTGTCGAAGCCAGTCGAACCCGGGCGCCTCTTCGAGACGCTCGAGGACCTGATCGGGGGGCGCGAGCAGGCCGAGTGATGCGCAGCTGCATCATCGAGCGTGAGCGAACGGTGCGCAAACGGTGAGCGAAAACGGTGAGCGAACGGTGAGCGAACGGTGCGCGAAAACGGTGAGCGAACGGTGCGCGAAAACGGTGAGCGAACGGTGAGCGAAAACGTATCTCCTGCATATTTTCTCGTGGGGGCCTGCAGCGGGCGGGCCGTTGTTGGAAAATGAGCAGGAGATACGTTGTCGTGCGCAGTTTCGCGCGCATCTTGGAGAGGGAATACGGTATGGAACTGGATATCGTGTTGGCGAGCGCTTCGCCGCGCAGGCGGCAGCTGCTCGAGCAGGCGGGCGTGGCGTTCCGCACGCATGCGGTGGATGCCGACGAGACGCTGACGGAGGAGCTTGCGGCCGACCCGGTCGAGGCTGTGAAGAAGCTGGCCGAGCGCAAGGCGTGCGCGGCCGTCGAGCAGCTGGTCACGCCTGACTACGACGGCACGATGGCCGTCATCGGGTCCGACACCATGGTCGTGTTCCGGGGCCAGATCTTCGGTAAGCCGCATGATGCCGCCGA
>CAMOLA010000019.1 GCA_946618265.1 uncultured Eggerthellaceae bacterium | reverse complement strand
AGATGTATGCCAAGATGCAGGAATTCGATCGCCCGACCGTTCTGTTCCGTCTCTAATAGTTTGTGCTAGACTGGGTATAGCCGTCAAACGGCGGCTATACCCGATATAAGGAGGGACACATATGGATCGTGAAGAGCTTCTGAAGCTTGACAACAGCGAGATCGCTGCGAAGATGAACGAAATGATCGCCGGTGGCAAGACTAAGCAGGAAGTTGAAGCTGAGTTTGGTCTGACTGCTGCTGACCTCATGAAGGAGAACATCTTCTGGGTAAAGGATAAGTACATGGCTCGCGCATGGTCTGGTTACACCAGCACCAAGCGTTCCGGCAACGAGTACGCCCAGGAAGGCGACGGCTGGCGCGGTGACCCGCACGAGTTCAAGGGCCGCGAGGTGCCTTGGTAGGCCGATAAAGAATTGTTTAGTCGAGTGTTGAGAAGGGTTGCGTGGTAATGACGACAGAAGAAGAAATCATAGCGGAAGGCCGTCTTTCTGACGAGCAAGAGGTTATCCTGTACAACATTGCGTTGAGGCAGGACGAGCTCGGTCGCGAGCCAACAAACGTATTGCTCAGCAAGATTGAGGACAATCCGCTGTATCAAGAGATGTTTGACCGTGAGTTGCTCACGTATCAAGTGTACGACCACGGTGGAACGAATGCTCCTGTAGTCGCAAGCCTTATCGTTACTCTCAAGGGCACACGGTATTGCATCATGTACGGGGACGAAATCGAGCCTAAGCGTGCATGGGACATTGCCGGTCGACGTAGACAATAGCTTTTTCGCTATCGCTAAACAAGAACCCGCAGTTTATCTGCGGGTTCTTTTATTTATGGCTATAATTGGTTTCATTGTGTTCAGCGTTTATACGGAGGTCTGAGTGGCACTAGGAGATGGCGTTCCCGCACTAGCTTCTCTCGGCGTGACGTTCGGAGGTTTCTCGCCGACGGCGATGGATGGCGTCGAAGCTTCGAAAGAGTACGTGTTGAAGATGGAAGAGCTGCAAGCCGAAAAGAAAAAGGCTGCAGAGCGAAAACGCAAGCTCGAACTCGCACGTACTTCGAAACCGAGGAACTACGACGATGGGCAAGGAACAACCTGGGTCTACGTGCTCGTCGACGATTCGTTGGCGCGAATAGTTAACTGTCGCTCCGAGCAAACGTTACTCGTGATACCAGATGAGATCGAGGGATATCAGGTTTACGCTATCGGGCCGGACGCGTGCTCGAGCAACGATTTCGTTACCGAGATCATTTGTCCTGATAGCATCGAATTCATCGGGTCTTGCGCGTTCCGGTTCTGCCCGAACTTGAAGCGCGTGGTGTTCCCGAAAAAGGTAGCCGAGTTCTCTGCCTCATGGCTTTCGCATTGTCCCAACGTCGAGGAAATCGTCTTGCCAGGTCGCCTTGACCGCATCACGCTGTCGGTGTTCGACAATCCCGGCGTTAGGCGGTTATACGTTGGAAAGCATGTCAGCATCATCGAACCGGGAGCTTTTCAGAAGACAAAACTCGAAACGCTTGCAATCGATCGGGAAAACCCGTTCATAACAACAGATGGCGTTGGCGTTTACAACGTCGATGGAAGCGTATTGCTGGCAATAGGGAGTCCGGTCGAGCGTTATGAGGTGGCTGATGGATGCGAGGTGATCGGCAAGAAGGCGGCATACGGGAACGAGGCGCTAAAGAACGTCGTGTTGCCCGAATCCGTGCACACCATCGACGAATTCGCGTTCTCGCACTCGGGCCTAACCGAGTTCACGGCCCCTTCATCGCTCGAGACAATTCGCATGAAAGGCTTTTACTACTGCCAGGACCTCGAGCGCATAACGTTAAACGAGGGATTGAAGACGCTGGGAAATTCGGCGTTCGAAGAGTCGTCGCTCTCGTCGCTCGAGATTCCTGCAAGCATCGAGGAAATCGGCATATCGGTTACGGCGAGTACCAATATCGTCCATTCCGGTCCCGATTGCACGCTGAGCATCGACGATGCGTCGCCGTCACTGTTCCTCGACGGTTCGGGCGGCTTGTATCGGCGCGAGGACGACGGCGTGCACCTCATTCAGCTCGTTGACGCGACGGTGAAGCAATTCACGGCATTCGAAGGCTGCAGGGTTGTCGACGATTACGCCTTTGCGTTTCACGATGCAATAGAGAGCGCGTCGTTTGCCGAGGGACTCGTTTCGATCGGCAAGAGCGCGTTCAGGTGCTGTTCGAGATTGGTGGAGGTCGAGCTTCCCGATTCCGTCGAGGAGATTGGCTACGAAGCTTTCATCGACACCAATCTGACATCCTTCAAGATTCCCGCTTCGCTCGCGAAGCTCGGCAAGAATGCGCTCGTAACGCAAGGGGCGCATCATGGCGATCAGGTACCATCGCTCAGGCGTATCGATATCGCTTCCGGAAATGAGACGTTCTGCATGATCGATGGGATGCTGTGCAGGAGGGAAGGGTCTGCGCTCTGTGCGATCATGTTTACGAGCAGCGCGTCCGAGGTCCGATTTCCCGACAACCTCGTCTCCATCGAGGATTATGCCTTCAACAATGCGCGCGGCATCGAATACCTGTCGATCAATCCAGGACTTAACGCCATCGGCACGGCGGGGATGACCACGTGGTGTTGGATCGAGGATATCCATGTGGAGGTAAGCGAGCCCATCGAGGGCCGCACCACATTCGATTTCCGGTTCCCCGACACGCGCAAGGGGATACATGGCATCTCGATGGGCTTGGGCGGCGCGAGCTGGGTCAACGTGCCGGGCATCATGGCGCAATACGACAACTGCGTCGTGAGCGCCCATGACTACCATTCTCCGCGCAACCCGGACAGCATTCCAATATACGATCAGGTCAAAATGATTCTTCCGCGCCTCAAGGATCCGATTCTGCTCACGAAAGTCAACAGGAGCATGTACGAACGGCTCCTGCGCAACTACATTGTGGAAATCTGCGTTGACGTGGCGCGGCATGACGATCGAGGTGTCGTGGACGACCTGCTTGAACTGGGTTACGTGAACGATGACAACTTGGAGCAGATAATCTCCGAGGTTGGGCGATTGCAGGATGCTGCCATGACAGGCTATTTGCTTGAAGTGAAACGACGCCAGTTCAAGCGCGCGGCTTTCGACTTCGATTTGTAGGATTGCCCGATTGCGCTGGGTGTGCCGCCCGATGGGCGCTATCGAAATCAAGTGAACTCATTGCCGTTCTCGTCGGGCGCTCGGTTGTCCGTACTGGTCACTAGCTGGTAGTAAGGATTACCGCTGTTTGCCCTTATGAGAAGCTCCATGGTAGTCCGCCGTCGACGCGGAGCCGCCCCGGGCGGGTGGGGTGTTCGCTTGGCTTCGGCTAGCCTAGATGAATAATTCAAGTTTGTGCCTGCAGAATCGCTCACACCCCACCCGCCCGGGGCGGCTCCGCGACGACGGCGGACTACCATGGAGATGAGAATTGAAGCTTGCATCTGCGCGGGTGGCTTAGCATCCTGCGACAAATTTGGGCTGCTGGGGGGCGAATAGAAACTGACCCCATGCAATGGTGGCGATTTGTCCCCTGTTATAGATGTCTGGACAGGTAGAATACAGGCATATGACTAATGGCTTGAAGCGATTTTCGTAGATGGGAGAGACTTGCGTTGACGCAGGTGGTCGATCAAAAGCAAGCCCGCTGGGAGCGGGCTGAAAATCTTGCGCGAGATGTCATAGACGAATGCCGCATCCAGCTCATGCTGAAGTTTCGGTTCCTGGACCTGGCCCTCTGGCGCATGAACACCGAGGCGGTTCACATAACGGGGCGCTATGCCTTGGCGACTGACGGGAAGTGGGTGATGTTCGAGCCGTTTTCCGTGCTCGGCCGCTTCGATTTCGGGTTCCACGAATCGGTGCGCGATTACCTGCACCTCGTCCTGCACTGCATTTTCCGGCATCCGTTCGACGAGAACCATAAGCGCCACGAGGCGTGGTGGCTCGCGTGCGACGTCGTCGCCGAGAGCGTGGCCATGGAGATGTGCGGCGGCAGGTTCGAGAGCGAGATGGACGGCGAGCGCAAGGCTGCGCTTTCGGAATTGAGGTTGCTTTGCGGCGCCATCACGCCGGGAAAGCTGTACGCGCTGTTCTTGAACAGCCTCACGGCGCCCGTGGGAGCGGCTACGCTTTCGCCGAGCCGCATGAACGAGCTCTACGCGCTCTTCGAGCGCGATAACCACGAAGCATGGCCGTCGTATGCCAAGCAGAAAGCCGAGGAGCAGCCTGGCGATGTCGAGGAGATGGCACGCCCTGACGACGAGGCGGACGAGTCGGCGCCCGAGGACGGTCCGCGGGAAATGCAGATGGACGGCGAGGCGGATCCTTCCGAAGCCGAGCAACAGAAGGTCGAGAACTCCGACGCCGCCGACTCGAGCGACAATGCCGACGAGGAGGCGCAGGGTTCGTCGGAAGATGCTCACGACATGAGCGAAGAGGCCGAGGAGAGCGGCGAGAGCACGGATGCCGATTGGCGCGGCCAGTCGAGCGAGCGCGACACCGAGGAGGAAGTCAAGGACGAAACCTCCCAGGAAGAACGCGATTGGGAAGAGATAGCCAAACAGATCGAGATGAACCTCGAGACGTTTTCGAAGGAATGGGGCGAAGAGGCGGGCAGCCTCATCGCCAGCCTCCAGGTCGCCAACCGCAAGCGTTACGACTATTCCGATTTCCTCCGGCGATTCACCATGCTGTCAGAGGAGATGAAGATTAACGACGACGAGTACGATTACATCTTCTACACCTACGGGCTCGACCTGTATGGAGACATGCCGCTTGTCGAACCGCTCGAGTACAAGGAAACGCAGCGCATCCGCGATTTCGTCATCTGCATCGACACATCGGAATCGTGCAACGGCGAGCTGGTGAAGAAGTTCGTCGAGCATACGTTCAGCGTCATGAAGAAGGCCGAGGACTTTGCCCATTCGGTCAACATCCACGTCATACAATGCGACGCCAAGGTCCAGGCGGATACCAAGATCTCGGATTTGCGCGATGTGGACGATTTCATGGAAGGATTCTTCATAAGGGGTCTGGGGGGCACCGACTTCCGTCCTGCATTCGCCTATGTGGACCAGCTGCGCAACAGGGGAGAGTTGCCGGACATGAAGGGCCTCATCTATTTCACCGATGGCTTGGGGCAGTTCCCCGACCATGCGCCCGACTACGATGCCGCGTTCGTCTTCATGGACGATGGGAGCCAGCATATCCCGGCGGTGCCGCCTTGGGCGATGCGCGTGGTGATAGACGAAGAGGGAATCAACCGTTTCAAGAGCAGCCTTTAGGCGTGCTTTCTTGGGGCATGAACATAAGGCGTTTGCGAGCCGAAAGGACGATCGATGAACATAGCAACAGCCAAAGACCAGATAAAGGATACCGTCGAAGCGTACTTGCAGAAAGATGATGCGGGAATGTACGTCATCGATCCGGCCCGGCAACGACCCATGTTCCTCGTGGGCGCGCCGGGAATCGGCAAGACGGCGATCATCGAGCAAATCGCGCAGGAGCTCGAAATCGGCGTCGTGTCGTATTCCATGACGCATCACACGCGCCAGAGCGCCCTTGGCCTGCCGCGCATCGTCCATCGCGAGTACGAGGGTTTCGAGTACGAGGCGTCGGAATACACGATGAGCGAAATCGTGAGCGCTGTGTACGACTACATGCAGCGGACAGGTCAAGACCGGGGAATTTTGTTCCTCGACGAGATCAACTGCGTATCGGAGACGCTGTACCCCTCGATGCTGCAGTTCCTTCAGTTCAAGACGTTCGGGCGCCATCGCGTCCCCGAGGACTGGATCATCGTGTGCGCGGGCAATCCGCCGGAGTACAACAAGTCGGTCCACGAGTTCGACATCGTGACGCTCGACCGCTTGCGCGAAATCGACGTCGATCCCGACTACGGCGCCTGGAAGCGCTATGCGTCGGAAAAGGGCATCCATCCGGCCGTCACGACGTTCCTCGAGGCTAAGCCCGACTGCTTCTACAAGGTGGAGTCCAAGCCCGGCGGGGGCAAGAGCTTCGTGACGGCACGTGGCTGGGAAGACCTGGCTGAAGTCATCGCGCTGTACGAGAAGCTGGGCAAGAAATGCGATCGCGAGCTGTTCGTGCAGTTCCTGCGCGATGACGACATCGCCGACAAGTTCTCGGTCTACTACGAGCTGTTCGACAAGTATCGCAGCGACTATCAAATCGGCCGCATCCTCGAAGGCAGCATGGACGACGAGATCGTGCAGCGCGCGACGAACGCGGCGTTCGACGAGCGCGTCGCGCTGCTCGGGCTGGTCCTCGATGCGCTGTCCACGCAATGCGCGCAGGCGCTCGACCAGGAAGGCGTGGTGGTCGAGCTCCGCGACGAGCTGCGGCTGGCCAAGCCCGAACTGCTTTCCGGCAGCTCCGTCGAAGATGCGATCATCGTCCCCATGCGGAAACGCGAGGCGGCGCTTTCGCGCAAACTGGCGGCCGGCACGGCGAAGCCCTCGTTCGTGCGCAAGGAGCGCCTGGTCATCAACAAGGTTCGCGAAATCGCCGCGTCATGCACGCTGGCTGGCACAGAACAGGGCCCCGAGGCCTTCGATACGGTCAATGCTGCATACCGCGTCGAAGTCGACGCCATTCAACCTCTTGTTGACAACGCCCAGAAATGCATGGACAACGCGTTTGCGTTCATCGAGAAATGCTACGGCAACAACCGCGAGATGCTGGTGTTCATGGCCGAGCTCACGACGCGTGCCACGACCACGCAGTTCATCGCGCATTACGGCAACGAGCGCTATTACGCCCACAACGACGAGCTGCAAGTCGACGAAGCCCGCAAGAACCTTTCGGACCGCATGCGCGAGCTGGGTGATATCGAGGACGAGATCAAGAGCTCGCAGGTCCTCGAGAACAACTCGTTCGACATGGGCAGCGCGGCGGGGCTTTCCCGCACGGCTTCGCCCAAAGCGGCGGCAGCGGCGACTGACGGCAGCGCGACGCATAGCAGCGCGAGCGAAGCGAACCTCGCAGGTTCGGCCGCCCGCGATTTCGGCGAAGACCAGCTTGCCCGCTACTACAACGGCAAGCAGTTCGAGTGGGGATTCGCCAGCATGTCGCGGATGACCTTGCCGGGCCTGAAGGGCAAGCGCGTGCTCAACGTGTGCTGCCGCCGTGGCAAGGGCGTCTACAAGATGTCGTCGATGGTCGGTGCCGAAGGCCGCGTAATCGGCGTGGACTGGTCGCCGAGCTACATTGCCGATGCGGAGGACGGTGTCGTGCCCGCCCTGAGGAAGAACCACCTCAAGGAATCCAACATGGAATTCCACGTGGCCTATCCCGAAGACCTCATGGCCGGCGGAATCGGCAACAGCTCGGTCGATGTCGTCTACATCAACAACGTCATGACGCTCGTGTACGACGAGGCGAAGGCGCTCTCCGAGTTTTACCGCGTGCTGAAGCCGGGCGGATTGCTCATCTGCGAAACGATCTTCGCGAGCGCATCCCGCGATGAGGCGGTCGTCTCCAAGGCGCGCAACATCGGCAACAGCATCCAGGCGGCACGCACGCAAGAAGAGTTCTTCGAGAAGCTTGCGGCAGCCGGATTCAGCGAGCCCGAGATCGTGGACGAGTTCGAAGTGGAGGCGGACCAGGGCTTCAAGGCCAACCACAAGGTCGATACCGTCGCTTCCGACGAAAACGTGACCTTCAGCGCCGTCGCGATCAACGTGGTGAAGCCAGCCTAAACTGCTCGATTGCGCGGAGTTAAGCACGTCCTTCCGGGTCTGTGCGAAATCATTGTCTGTCCGGGCCTCGGCGGGGGATGCCCCCTGCGGGGCCCGGCTCGCTTTTCCCGCCTGCGAACCGCGCTAGGAACGCGGCTTGATGGAGGCGCGCGAGTGGCCCTCCCACAGCATCTCTCCCTCGCCTCACCCGCATAGCCGCGCTCTTGTGGGCGCGGTTCTCCGGCGGCGCTCTCGAGAGCCCCGCAGGGGGCGTCCCCCGCCGAGGCCCTGCGCTGCCTTGGTTGAAACATTCTGTGACCGAAGGGGAGTCTCCCCGACGGTCTGTGACCGAAAGGCAGTCTCCCTTTCGGTCTGTACGAAGCAGTTACGCGATTAAATGGGGGCTAGGCGGGGTCGGCGGTGTTGAGGCGGAGGACGCAGGCTTGGAGCTCTTTGATGCGGTCCTCGGTTACGGGTTGCGTGCGGAGCGTTCCAGCTTGGATCGACTCGTCCATGGCCAGGCATTCTCGGATGAACTTCTCGTTGTCGAGCGAGAGCATCCGCATGTTCCGCGCAGCATCGAAGCCTGCTTCGAGGTCGTTGGATTTTGCGGCGCGGCGAAGATGAAGAATGGTCAGGATGCAGGTTCCGTGGAAGCGGTCCTCTATCGATATGTTTTTCATGCATGCTCCTGGAACGGCTGCGGTCATGGCGAGCGTGGAAACGCGCTTTCCCAATTATAGGCGCGATTGCAGGTGCGTTGCGGCACTCCATTGCATTAACGAGCGTGGATTATTGCAGGGCAATTAAATCCATGTTTCCGTTCGCGCAAGAAACGCTTGCGGGTTCACTTGCGGAATCCCTGCTCGAATACAATTCCGTTTCGAGTGGAAGGAGCGGCACGATGTGCGGCATATGCGGATTTACGGGAGCGACTGGCAGCGAGGAAGACTACGCAACGCTGAAGGCCATGTGCGACGTGATGGCGCATCGGGGCCCAGATGGCGAAGGCCGTTACGTAGAAGATGGCGTTGCGCTCGGGCATCGACGGCTTTCGCTCATCGATTTCGCAGGAGGCGGGCAGCCTATGGTTCGCGCGACTGGCGATGCTAGCTCGGCGATCTGGTCCGAGGCGCGCGTTTTCGATCACGCGCGTGGCGCCGCGGCCGCAATAGCGCCCGATTGGGGCCCTACCTCGTCGCACGAGCGCGGTATGTGGTCGATCGTGTACAACGGAGAGGTGTACAACTACCGGGAGCTCCGCGAAGAGCTCGAAGCGCTGGGATACGTCTTCATCACCGATTCCGACACGGAGGTCGTGCTCGTCGGGTATATCTCCTGGGCTGAGGCGGTGCTCGACCGGCTGCGCGGCATGTTCGCGTTCGCCATCTACAATGCCGAATCGCGAGAGCTGTTCTGCGCGCGGGATTTCTTCGGCATAAAGCCGTTCTACTACACGGTTCAAGGGAAGCAGTTCATATTCGCCTCGGAAATCAAATGCATCTTGGAGCATCCCGCATACGAACGCGCGCTCAACGAGAACGCCCTCGCGCAGTTTCTCTGCTTCCAGTTCTCAGCGCTGCATGAGACGTTCTTCAAGGGCATTTTCAAGCTGCCGCAAGGTCATTGGCTGCGCGTGGACGCGGATGGCGGCGTAAAGCTGCAGCGGTATTGGAAGCCGGAGCGGTGCGAGTCCGGGCAGCTCACGTTCGAGCAGGCGGTCGATGCTACGGAAAACGCGATGCGCGAATCAGTGCGCTTCCACAACGTGGCGGACGTGGAGGTCGGGTCGTTCCTGTCCAGCGGAATCGACTCGAGCTACCTTGCCGCCTTGCTGTCGCAGGTCAACAGTTCGATAAAGACGTTCACCGTGGGCTTTTCGGAGTACGAGGGCGAGCGCGACGAGGTGTCGTGGGCACGCGAGCTCGCGGGCATGCTGGACGTGGAAAACGATTCGGAGCATATATCCGAAGAGGCGTTTTGGGATGTCGTGCCGCTCGTCCAATGGCACATGGACGAGCCGTCGGCGGACCCGAGCGCCGTCGCTCTGTACTTCGTCGACAAGCTTGCCTCCCGACGCGTGAAAGCCGTGTTGTCGGGCGAGGGGGCCGACGAGCTGTTCGGGGGATATCGGGTATACCAGGCGCCGCTTGCAAGCGCGCATGCGAGCAAGCTGCCCAAATCTTTCCTGCGTGCAGGTGCCAAGGCGCTCCGCGCGGTCGGCAGCCGCGGGGCAAACTACCTCGAGCGAGCCTCCGAGGACGTCGAGGATTGGTATTACACGAACGCAAACGGCGTGGCGTTCTCTCCGGAAGAGCGAGAGCGGCTGCTGAGCGCCGACGTGCGCAGGCGGCTGGCGGAATGCGGCGGGACGTTCGACGCGCGGGAGGCAATCGGGCTCGGCGATTCTCCTGCGGGAAAGCCTGCTGGCGAACACGCGCCGCGCGTCAGGGCCGCAGGCATTCCAACGCCTCAGCAGCTGGTGGCGCCCGTGTACGAGGAAGTGGCGGGCCAGCCGGCGTTTGCGCGCATGCAGCATGTCGACCTGTGGTTCTGGCTTGCGGGAGACATCCTCCTGAAAACCGACAAGATGGCGATGGCCCATTCGCTGGAATCTCGCGTGCCGTTTCTCGACCGCGAGGTGTTTCGCGTTGCGGCCAGCATACCGGCTTCGCTCAACATCACGGAACAACAGACGAAAGTCGTCCTGCGAGAAGCCGCGCAGCGTGCCGTTCCGCGCGAATGGGCGCAGAAGCAGAAGCTCGGCTTTCCCGTACCGCTTGCATCGTGGTTACGCGAAGATCGCTACTTCAACAAGATCGGCGAGGCGTTTTCGAGCAACGAAGCTGCGGAATTCTTCGATTCCGATGCGCTGATGCGCCTCCTGGAAGAACATCGTAGCGGCGCGACCGACAATTCGCGGCGCATCTGGATCGTCTACTCATTCCTCGTCTGGTACCGCGTCTATTTCATTGAAGATGATACGTTACCTCAGAGGTAGTGTATCATTTCAAATGATACACTACCTCTGAGGTAACGTATCATCTCGCTTAGCGGGCGCATGCAGCGGCGATGAAGTCGCGGAACAGCGGATGGGGCGTTGTCGGACGGCTCTTGAATTCCGGATGGGCCTGGGTTGCGACGAACCAAGGATGGTCGGGTAGCTCGATCATTTCCGTGAGCCTCCCGTCGGGGGAAAGCCCGGAAATGACCATGCCGGCATCCGCCAGCTTGTCACGGTAGGCGTTGCTGACCTCGTAGCGATGCCGATGCCGCTCGTAGACGAGCTCGTTA
The DNA here is from genome assembly GCA_946618265.1 of uncultured Eggerthellaceae bacterium. The sequence continues at coordinate 24,348 of CAMOLA010000019.1, read as the reverse complement.
CCGTATGCGGCAAACGAGAGCGTGTCGGGCGCGATCTTGCAGGGATAGGCGCCGAGGCGCATCGTTCCGCCCTTGTCCTCGATGTCCTCCTGTTCGGGCATGAGGTCGATGACGAGCGGCGCGCCTTCGGCGGAAGGCTCGCCTTCGTCGACGAATTCGGCAGACGTCGCGTTTCGGAGGCCGGCCACGTTGCGGGCGAATTCGCAAACCGCCGCCTGCAAGCCGAGGCAGATGCCCAGGTAGGGAACTTCGTGTTCGCGCGCGAAACGCGCAGCGGCGATCTTCCCCTCGAAAGCGCGATATCCGAATCCGCCGGGCACGAGGATTCCGTCAGCATCGGCCAGTATTTCGGCGGCGTTCTCGTCGTCAAGCTCCTCGCCGTTGACGAGGTTCACGTTGGCGTGGACGCCGTTGGCGACGCCGGCGTGCCCGAGGGCCTCGATGACGGACAGGTACGCGTCGGGCAGGCTCGTGTACTTGCCGACCACCGCGATGTTGACGGTGCCATCGCAGCGCTTGGACGCGGTCACGTAATCGGCCATGGGCACATGGCGAAGCTCGCATTCGGGGAGCTTCAGGCGTTGGAGCACCTTGACGTCGAAGCCCTGTTCGTACAGGTCGAGCGGCACTTCGTAGATGCTGGGCGCGTCGACGCAGCTCAATACCGAATCGACGTCGACGTCGCAGAAATGCGCGATCTTCGCGCGCACGGCATCGTTTACCTCATGGTCGGACCGGCAGACGATGAAGTCGGGTTGCACGCCCATGGACCGCATTTCCTTGACCGAATGCTGGGTGGGCTTCGTCTTCACTTCATGCGCCGCTGCGATGTAGGGCACAAGGCTCACGTGCACGAACACGACGTTTTCGGCGCCGAGCTCATGGCGCAGTTGGCGCACCGCCTCGACGAACGGCTGGCCTTCGATGTCGCCGATGGTGCCGCCGATTTCGCTGATCACGATATGGGCCCCCGTTTGGGAGGCGGCGCGCAGCACGCGCTCCTTTATCGCATCGGTTACGTGGGGGATGACCTGAACGGTACCGCCGAGGAAATCCCCGCGACGTTCGCGCGCGACGAGGGACTGGTATATCGATCCCTGCGTGAAATTCGACTCGCGCGTAAGGTTCTCGTCGATGAAGCGCTCGTAATGACCGAGGTCGAGATCGCCCTCGTGGCCATCGTCGGTCACGAATACCTCGCCATGCTGGAACGGGCTCATCGTGCCGGGATCGACGTTGAGATAGGGGTCCATTTTCTGCATGGTCACCTTGTAGCCGCGCGCTTTCAGCAGGTGCCCGAGCGATGCGGCCGTGATTCCCTTGCCCAGCGAAGAGACGACGCCGCCTGTAACGAAAATATGCTTTGCCATGGTAGCCCCCGTTCGCGTTGCATAAAAAATGCGCTTGGATATCGCATGCCGGAAAGGCACGGCTTCCAAACGCTTCTCGATTATAGGCAGCTACGTTCGGACTTTCGGTGGTATTTTGCCGATTTAACATTTGGCGTCGTTCGGGGCCTGCTTGATGGCAGGTGATGAAGACGCAACGCCTGAGTTTTAACCGTTGGGAAACGCGGTTGAAACGGAAAGGACATGTTGTACCCATAGACTACCGTGCCATGCTGCCGATGCGCCTTCGCGAGGGCGGGGTCGCGCGTGGCGGCTCTTCGTGACGGATCGAAGGTCGGGCGCGTGTCTGCCCAGGGATGCGGAGGCGATGACATGAAACGCAAGAGCGCGGCATTCATAGCGAACTCGCTGGAAAACGCCTATCAGTTTCGCATGATGCTATCCGATTTCGGCATCGACGTCGCGCTTGGGTCCACGCTTCAGATGAGCGACATGCTCGACGGCGCATCGCTGTTCGACCTCGTCATATTCGAGGCGACGGGGCACGTGTCAGGATACTTGGCCGATGCCGCCGTTTACGCCGACGGCCATGGGATACCGTTGCTCGTGGTCGTCGAATCGGACGACTTCGACGACGGCTGGCTTCCCGCAATCGAGGCTGGCGATTTCGTCGTGAGCGGCGCGAGCCGCGCCGAATGCATCGAACGCGTCTCGAGGTTGCTCGGCGGCGGCGTGGGGTTCGGTTCGAATTTGGTCGTCATCGACGACATGACGATAAACATGAACACGTACCAGGTGAGCATCGCCGGCGATCCCGTCGACTTGACGTATCTGGAATATGCGCTGCTCGCGTTCTTCGTGCAAAACCCAGGTCGAGCGTTCTCGCGCGAAAAGCTTCTGAGCGAGGTTTGGGGGTTCGACTATTTCGGCGGGTCCCGAACCGTCGACGTCCACGTGCGGAGGATACGCTCGAAGCTGGGTCCCGCGCTCGCCCAGCATCTTTCGACGATTCGCGGCGTCGGCTATCTGTGGACATCGTAGAACGGGCTTGGCGCTGTCAGGCAACCCGTATACGGTGCTGGACAACGTTCGTGATGCGTCGCGCATCTTGTCCGGAACGCGTGGCAATCGAGCGCGGATTTAACTTCTCCGAAACGTCGCCGTAACGGGCGGGACATGTTTCGTCAATAGACTGTGGCTTTAAATGAGCGAGCTTGAGCTCCAAGGACGGTGGGTTTGGCTCTGAAGGGAGCGTCATGGCGCAGGTTACGAACGAGGTCAACCTCCAAGCTGGAAATGCGAATAGCGATGGGATTCGGAATCGGGGGCTGTACCGGTCCGAATTCGAGCATGACGCCTGCGGCATTGGCGCCTTGGCCCACCTCAAGGGCAAGCGCTCGCACCAGATGATCGACGACGCGCTCTCGGTGCTCGTGAACCTCGAGCATCGCGGGGGCGTGGGTCTCGAGAAGAACACGGGCGACGGCGCCGGCATCCTGATGCAGGTACCGCACAGGTTCTTCCGCAAAGAGGCGCAGAAATGCGGCCATATCCTTCCGGCCGAGGGCGACTATGGCGTGGCGATGCTGTTCCTGCCCGGCGACGACGAAGGCGTGGCCTGCGGGGTGCGCGTGTTCGAGGAAGGATGCGCCCGCAGCGGGATCCCGCTGCTGTTCTGGCGCGACGTGCCGGTTGACCCGCATGATCTCGGCGATACGGCGCGCGAGTGCATGCCGAGCATCAAGCAGGTGTTTCTGGGCAGGCCCGAGGGGGTCGACGCCGGCGAGCATTTCGAGCGTCGGCTGTACGTGTGCCGCCGGACCATCGAGAAAGCAGCAGCTGCCGATCCCGGTCTCGATGGGCGTATATTCTACGTGTGCTCGATGAGCTCGCGCACGGTCGTCTACAAGGGCATGCTTGTGTCCACCCAGATGCGGCGCTTCTTCCTGGACTTGGCCGACGCGTCGACGGAGACGGCTATCGCGCTCGTGCATTCGCGGTACTCGACCAACACGACGCCGTCGTGGGAGCGCGCCCATCCGAACCGCTACATCGTGCACAACGGCGAGATCAACACGCTGCGCTGCAACGTGAGTTGGACGAAGGCACGCGAATCCGATTTGTACTCGCCGGTCATGGGGTCCGATCTGGAGCATGTGCTGCCCATCCTTGCGGGCGAGGGTTCGGATTCTGCCATGCTCGACAATCTCCTCGAGTTCATTGCCATGAACGGGCGCGGCCTGCCGCGCGCCGTGTCGATGGTGTTGCCAGAGCCGTGGGATAAAAACGACAACCTTTCGGATAAGCGACGCGCCTGGGATGCGTACCAGTCGATGCTGACGGAGGCGTGGGACGGTCCTGCGGCGATCGCCTTTTCGGATGGAATCGTCACAGGCGCGACCATCGACAGGAACGGGCTGCGGCCGGCTCGGTACTACGTCACGTCAGATGACCGGCTCATCCTCTCGAGCGAGGTGGGCGTGCTCGACGTAGATCCGTCAACGGTCTTGATGGCGGGAAGTCTCGGGCCCGGGCAGATGCTGCTCGTCGACCCCGGCCAGGGACGAGTGCTCTTCGATGACGAAGTAAAGGACGCGTTTGCCAACGAGAAGCCGTATCGCAGCTGGATCGACGCCGAAATGCTCTCGATGGACGACCTGGTGAACGGGTTCGAGAGCGCAAAGGGCGATGTCGAAACCGAAGATAGGCCAAACGGTTCGGCGGCGCCTGCAGCCGACCGGGACATGGCCCTGCATGTACGCCAGGCCATGCACGGGTATTCGTACGAAAGCGTCGAGGAGTCCATATTGCCCATGGCGGATGCGGGCGCTGCCCCCTTGGCGTCGATGGGGGCCGATACTCCGCTCGCATGCTTGTCAGAGCATCCGCGCAGCTTCTTCGATTATTTCAACCAGCTCTTCGCCCAGGTCACGAATCCGCCCATCGACGCATTGCGCGAGTCGTTCATCACGTCGACGATGCTCTACGTCGGCAATCACGGCAACATGCTGGAGGATGCGCGGGCAAATTGCAGGCTCGTGCGTTTGGATGCGCCGATTCTCGATCGCGCCCAGTTCGAAGCGCTCGTTAACATAAAGCGGCACGGCTTCAAGTCGCACGTGATCGAAGCGACCTATCCTGCTGCAGGGGGCTCCCATGACCTCGACCGGTCTCTCGCGAAGCTTCGCGTCGAAGCCGAGCAGGCGGTTCGCGAGGGTGCCGACCTCATCGTGATCTCGGATCGCGCAGGGGAAGGGCAGATTCCCATCCCGTCCCTGCTCGCCGTCGCCTCGGTTCACAATCATCTTCTGCGCTCCGAGCTCCGCATGCACGCGGATATTATCGTGGAGACGGGCGATGCCATCACGCCCCATGATTTCGCAGCTCTCGTAGGGTATTCCGCCTCGGGAATCTTCCCGTATCTCGCTCACGACACGATATGCGATTTGTGCGAGCGGGGCATTATCGGCGAGGATGCGGACCAGGCGATTGCAAACTACAACCACGCCGTCGTGAACGGCATCGTGTCCATCATGTCGAAGATGGGCATATCGACCATGCAGGGGTACCATGCGGCGCAGATCTTCGAAGCCGTGGGCCTTTCCGAATCGCTGGTCGAGGAGCATTTCACGGGGACGGTGAGCCGCATCGGCGGTTTGGGCATCGACGACGTGCAGCGCGAATGCGACGAGCGGAACGAACGGGTGCGGGAATGGCTCCGCGGCCCGTCGCCCGAGCAGCTGCCGAGCGCGGGCATCGCGTCCTGGCGCCCGGTTGGCGGCGAAGAGCACCTCATCAACCCCATGACCATCAACCTGCTCCAGCGCGCGGTACGCCAAGGCGACGCCTCGTTGTTCGAAGAGTACAGCGACCACGTTCACGTTTCAGGGCGATCGATACTGCTGTGCGACTTGCTGGAACTCGTCCCGGCAGGCGATCCCGTTCCGATCGATGAGGTCGAGCCCGCATCCGAGATCGTCAAGCGGTTCAACACGGGAGCGATGAGCTATGGGTCGATTTCCCAAGAAGCGCACGAGTGCCTGGCCATTGCGATGAATCGCCTGCATGGAAGGTCGAACAGCGGCGAGGGCGGAGAGGATCCCGCGCGCGAGGCGACGCTGCCCAATGGGGACAGCCGCCGATCGGCCATCAAGCAGATAGCATCGGGCCGCTTCGGCGTGACCAGCCGATATCTGATGAGCGCAGACGAGATACAAATCAAGATGGCCCAAGGCGCGAAGCCTGGCGAGGGCGGCCATTTGCCGGGAGGAAAGGTATGGCCTTGGATCGCCCGCGCCAGGAGGTGCACGCCCGGCGTCGGGCTCATATCACCGCCGCCGCATCACGACATCTACTCGATCGAGGACTTGGCCGAAGTCATCTTCGACATGAAGAATGCGAATCCCCGTGCGCGCGTGTCGGTGAAGCTCGTGGCCGAAGCCGGCGTGGGGACCATCGCGACCGGCGTCGCGAAAGGCGGTGCCCACAAGATTCTGATCTCCGGCAGCAACGGCGGCACGGGAGCCGCGCCGCGCGATTCCATCTACCATGCAGGCCTGCCGCTCGAGCTCGGCCTTGCCGAAACGCAGCAGACGCTGCTTCGCAACGGCTTGAGGTCGCGCGTCGTCCTCGAGGCCGACGGCAAGCTGATGGATGGGCGCGACGTCGTGGTCGCGTGCTTGCTCGGAGCGGAGGAGTTCGGGTTCGCCACCATGCCCCTCGTCGCGATGGGGTGTTTGATGCAGAGGGATTGCCAGCAGGATACGTGCCCCGTCGGCATCGCGACGCAGAACTGCAAGCTTCGGAACCGCTTCGGCGGCAAGCCGGAATACGTCGTCAACTTCATGATGATGGTGGCCGAACAAGCGCGCGCGATCATGGCCGACCTCGGGTTCAGGACGGTCGAGGACATGGTGGGCCATGTGGAATGCCTGCGCCAGCGATCGGATGCGAACGGCTGGAAGGCGAAGCTCGTGGACCTGAGCCCGCTGCTGGCGCCCGCCCAGGCAGAATACGGCCGTAACATACGCGGGGCGAACTGTCCGCATTACCTCGAGGAATGCGGACCCGAGAACGCCTTGCCGGCGACGCTCGACGCCACGCTGCTCGTTCCCTATACCGAAGCGTCGCGCAATTCGCTCGTGCCGCAGCGGTTCCACGTGGATATAGCCAACGTCAACCGGTGCGTGGGCACGATGCTCGGGTCGGTGGTGACCGAGCGGCATGCAGGCGGTTTGCCCGATGGCATGCTGACCGTCGATTGCACGGGGTCGGGCGGCGTGAGCTTCGGGGCGTTTTTACCCGCCGGCATCACGTTGAACATCGAAGGCGAGGCGAACGACTTCTTCGGCAAGGGGCTCTCGGGCGGTATCGTGACCGTTGCGCCCGCGCGGACGGCGACGCTGAGCCCCGAGGAGAACATCGTGGTCGGAAACGTCGCGTTCTATGGCGCGACGGCGGGCCGTGGGTTCGTGAACGGTCTGGCCGGCCAGCGCTTCGCCGTGCGCAATTCGGGCGCCACGCTGGTCGTCGAAGGCGTCGGCAACAACGGCTGCGAGTACATGACCGGCGGCCTGGTCCTGATCCTCGGCGAGGTGGGGTTGAACTTCGCAGCCGGCATGAGCGGCGGCGTCGCGTACGTTTACGACGCGGAGCATACGCTCGTCGAACGGTGCAACCGCAACATGGTCGATTTGAAACAGCCGGAAAGCGGCGAGCTGGCAATGATCAAGGGCCTCATCGACGAGCATGCGAGGCGGACGGGCAGCGCGCTCGGCGTGAAGCTGCTCTATCGGTTCGATGACATCCGCGATGCGTTCGTGAAGGTCATACCGCGCGAGTACGAGCAGATGATGGCCATTACCGCGAAATACGAGGCGATGGGCATGAAGCACGATGCGGCAATCGAACGTGCGTTCGAAGAACGGAACGGATAGAGTCAAGGCAGAGCACGTGACGTGCGCATTCCGGTGGCGCTGACGATGGAAAGGCGGAAAGCGATGGGCAAGCCAGGGGCATATCTCGAGAAAGGGCGCAGGACGCATGGCATGCGGCCGCCTGCGGAGACGGTCCGCGATTTCGGCGAGATGGCCGTGACGTTACCGCTTGACGAGCAGCGCGAGCAGGCGAGCAGGTGCATGAACTGCGGCGTCCCGTTCTGCCAGAGCGGGTTGGAATTCAACGGCGCGCGGCGCGCGACGGGATGTCCGCTTCACAACCTCATTCCCGAAACGAACGATTTGCTGTATCGCGGTCGCATGGACGAGGCAGCCGCCAGGCTTGCCCTGACGAATCCGTTTCCCGAGTTCACGGGGCGCGTGTGTCCAGCTCCCTGCGAAACGGCCTGCAATCTGGGCCTCAACGACGCCGCTGTGACGATATGCGATAACGAGCGGGCGCTTTCGGATTTCGCGTGGGAGCGCGGGGTCGAGCCGCTCGCGCGACCTGCAGACGATGCGCCGGTCGTGAGCGTGATCGGTTCGGGGCCTGCCGGCCTCGCTGCGGCATGGGAGCTTGCGCGACGTGGAGCGCGCGTGCGGGTCTACGAACGCGACGAGCGTCCCGGCGGCCTGCTCATGTTCGGCATCCCCAACATGAAGCTGCCGAAATGGGTGGTCGATCGACGCATCGGGCTCATGGAGGCGAGCGGCATCGAGTTCATCTGCGGTGTCGATGCCGTTAATCGCGCTGACGATATATGCGGCGAGTCGGAAGCCGTCGTGCTTGCATGCGGGTCGCGCGTGGCGCGTCGCATGAACGTTCCCGGGGCCGATCTGGATGGAGTGGTCTACGCCGTCGAGTACTTGTCGGAAGCAACGCGCTCCGTGCTCGATGCCCGCGAGCCCGCAATCACGGCGAAAGACAAGGACGTGGCGGTCATAGGCGGCGGGGATACCGGCGTCGATTGCGTCGCCACCGCGCTTAGGCAGAAAGCCCGGAGCGTGCGCCAGATCATACGCGCCAACCGCCCTTACGCCTCCGAAGATCGTGCGTTCTCGTGGCCGGGGCCGGTGAACGCGTACGGTCAGGGATACGGACAGCGCGAAGCTGAGGAGGTTCAGGGAGGCGATCCGCGTATCTGGGGGACGGACACCCTCGGTTTCGTGAACGACGGCTCGGGAAGCGTGTCTGCGGTGCGCATCGGCGCTAACGGGGCAAATGGCAGTATCGGGCGGTCCCGATCGGCATCCGTTGCCGAGGACGACCCAGAGCAGTGCCTGCAAGCCCAGCTCGTCATCGTGGCGAAGGGTTTCGTCGGGCCCGAGCAGCCGGTCATCGATGCGTTCGCCCCTTTCGACAACGTGTACCTTGCCGGCGATGCGCGCCTCGGTTCCACGTTGGTTTCCACGGCGATGTCAGATGCGCTCGACGTGGCGCGCGAAGTCGCGGGTCGGATTCTGTAATGGGTCAAGAGCTTGAGAGGAAGGCGATCGTGAAGTTTACGAAAATGCAGGGCATCGGCAACGACTACGTGTACGTGAATTGTCTAGAGGAAACCGTCGAAAGCCCCTCGTCGCTCGCGCAGATGGTGAGCGATCGTCATTTCGGCATCGGCTCCGATGGCCTCATCCTCATTCGTCCGTCTTCGTGCGCGGATTTCTTCATGGAGATGTACAACGCCGATGGCTCGAGATCGGAGATGTGCGGCAACGGCATTCGCTGCGTCGGGAAATACGTTTACGACCATGGGCTCACGGATCGTACCGACATCACGGTGAACACGCTTGCGGGCATCAAGCGCTTGAAGCTCCACGTTGGCGGCGGCAAGGTGGAATCGGTGACCGTCGACATGGGAAAACCCGAGCTCGACCCAAAGCTCATTCCCGTAGACGTCGAGTCTTCGAGCGCCATCCGGGTGCCGGTCGAGGTTCCGAGCGGAAAGTTCGTGGTAACGTGCGTGTCGATGGGAAATCCCCATGCGGTGTCGTTCGTGGACGATACCGCGAGCTTCAACCTGGAAGAAACGGGTCCCGAACTCGAATTCCATCCGATGTTCCCCAAGCGGGTCAACGCAGAATTCGTGCAGGTGGTCAATCGCCGCGAGGTCAACATGCGCGTTTGGGAGCGGGGGACGGGCGAGACGCTCGCGTGCGGGACGGGAGCATGCGCCGCGGTCGTCGCATGCGCTTTGAACGAGCTGACCGATGACGATGTTATTGTCCATCTGCTCGGCGGCGACCTGCAAATCCGATGGGACCGCGAAGAGGGCCGCGTGTTCATGACGGGGCCTGCGGAAACGGTGTTCGAGGGCGTGTTCGATGCGGGCGCTTGCCCACACGACGTGCCGCCGCACGTCGTGGATGCGAGCTGGTAATCAAGATGGCTTGGGCTGGGCCTGAGGACGTATCTCGGGTTCATGCCGGGGGTGCCCGCAGGGGCGCATAGGGTTGGACGATATGAAACGGAGATGCGTCCTCCGGTTCATTTGCTCGAAGGAGCTGCTATGTTCAAGGCAAACAACGAGTATCTGAAACTGCCGGGAAGCTACCTGTTCTCCGAAATCGCATCGCGCATCGCCGCTTACGCCGAGCAGAATCCCGATAAGGCCGAACGCATCGTGAGGCTTGGAATCGGCGACGTGACGCAGCCCTTGGCGCCTTCGATCGTCAAGGCGCTGCACGATGCCGTCGAAGAGATGGCACATGCCGATACGTTTAGGGGGTATGCACCGGACCTGGGATACGATTTCCTGCGCGAGACGATTGCGGAAACAGATTTTGCCGCGCGCGGCGCCGTCGTGCACGCCGACGAGGTGTTCGTAAGCGATGGAGCCAAATCCGATTCGGCCAATATCCAGGAGATATTCAGCGCCGATGCGCGCATCGCCGTATGCGATCCGGTATATCCGGTCTACGTCGACTCCAACGTGATGGCCGGCCGCACGGGCGCCTACGATTCAGCGACCGGGCTCTGGAGCAACGTCGCGTACATGCCCTGCACCGAGGAGAACGGTTTTGCGCCGACGACGCCGGAAGGTCCTGCCCCCGACATCATCTACCTGTGCTTTCCCAACAATCCGACGGGCGCAACGATCGGGGGGCAGCGCTTGCAGGAGTGGGTCGACTACGCCAACGAACATGGCGCGGTCATCGTCTACGATGCGGCTTATGAGGCGTACATCTCCGACTCGTCGCTGCCGCATTCGATCTACGAGTGCGAAGGGGCGCGAACCTGCGCCATCGAAATCCGCAGCTTCTCGAAGAACGCCGGGTTCACGGGCGTGCGGCTCGGCTATACGGTCGTGCCCCGGGACCTCAAGGACGCAAACGGCGTTTCGATGCGCGACTTGTGGGCGCGCAGGCACGGCACGAAATTCAACGGCGCGCCGTACATCGTGCAACGTGCTGGCGAGGCGGTCTACAGCGAGGAGGGGATGTGCGAGACGCGCGACCAGATCGCCTACTACATGGAAAACGCCCGCATCATCCGCGAGGGCTTGGCATCGGCTGGCTATGAGGCGTTCGGCGGCGTCAACGCCCCCTATATTTGGCTGAAGGCGCCCGATGGAATGACGTCGTGGCAATTCTTCGACGTGTTGCTCGGAGACGTGCAGGTCGTGGGAACTCCTGGTTCGGGCTTCGGTCCGAGCGGCGAGGGGTACTTCCGTCTGACCGCCTTCGGCACTCGCGAAGGCGCCGAAGAAGCCGTCCGCCGCATCCGAGCCCTCTAGCCGCCAATGTGCACCACATACGATGTCGTGCACATTTCATAGAGTGGAAAGATAAGCTTATGACGGATTCAGAATTCCTAAGCGAAGGAAGCGATCATCTCGAAGAAGCGTGCGCGGTTTTTGGCGTTTACGCTCCAGGCGAGGACGTGGCGCGCCTCACGTGTTTTGGGCTTCAAGCGTTGCAACACCGCGGACAGGAGAGCGCGGGCATCGCGGTGGGCGATGGCGAAACGATCCTCATCCACAAGGACGTGGGACTCGTCGACCAGGTTTTCGACGAGGAATCGCTTTCGCATCTTAAAGGTAGCGTCGCCATAGGGCACACGCGCTATTCGACGGCGGGCGGCGGCGGCTGGAAGGAGGCCCAGCCGCACGTGTCGGCTATCGATCAGGAGATTATCGCCTTGGCGCACAATGGCACGCTGGTAGATACGAAACCACAGCGGGCTTGGCTGGCTAACGAGGGAATCCAGCTGTACGGTTATACCGACAGCGAGGTCGCCGCGCGAACCATCGGCGTCGATACTCGACGCATGGGACGCTTGCGGGCTGGCATACGGCTCATGATGCAGCAGCTGCATGGAGCCTACGCGATCGTTCTCGCGACCCCGAAGGCCCTTTACGCGTTTCGCGATCCTAACGGTATCCGTCCGCTCTCATTGGGAGCACTACCTGGTGATCGCGGCTGGGTCGTTGCGAGCGAGACATGCGGGCTCGACGCGGTGGGCTCTACGTTCGTGCGCGACATAGAACCTGGTGAGATCTTGAAGATAAGCGACGATGGCCTTGAGTCGGAGCAGGGTGTAGTACCCGGCAGACGTGCGAGCTGCATATTCGAATACGTGTACTTCGCGCGTCCCGACAGCGTGCTTGACGGAGAGGTCGTCTACGAATCGCGTCGCCGCATGGGCCGTATCTTAGCCCGCGAGGCTCCTGTGGACGCGGACATCGTGCTGGGCGTGCCGGATTCGGGCGTGCCTCCAGCGCTCGGTTATGCTGAAGAGAGTGGCTTGCCTTTTTGCGATGGAATCGTGAAGAATCGCTATATTGGGCGCACCTTCATCCAGCCAACCCAGGAGATGCGCCAGATGGGTATCAGAATCAAGCTGAATCCCCTTCCTTCCGTAATCGAGGGGAAGCGCCTGGTCGTCATCGACGACTCAATCGTGCGCGGCAACACGTCGAAGAAGCTCGTCGAGATGCTGCGTGCTGCGGGCGCTGCAGAGGTTCATCTGCGTATCGTCAGTCCCGAAGTGATGTGGCCTTGTTATTACGGGATCGACACCGACACGCGCGACCAGCTGATTTGCGCTAATTTGTCACATGATGACGTATGCCGATTTGTCGGCAGCGACTCGCTTGCTTTCATCAGTCTGAAGGGCTTGCATGAGGCGATTCATTCCAATCATCAGAGCTTCTGTGACGCCTGCTTCAGCGGAAACTATCCTACCTCCATACCAATCCCGCGATAGCTTCAAAAGCGAATGTGCACGAAATCGTATGTGGTGCGCATTGGCGGGCGCGTGCCCGGGATAAGGGAGCACGCGCCCGGGGTGGGATGGTTAGCAGTAGAACAGCATCTTGTTGTAGGTGGGCATGGGCCAGGCCTCCGTGGACACGATGCCCTCCATGGCGTCGCATGCGGTGCGCAGGCAGCCCATCGCGCCGAGCACGCCGTCGTGATACGAGCGGGCCTTCTCGAGGGGGTCGCTGATTTCCTGCGCCACGGCGAGCGCGGCGTCAAGCTCGTCGAGGGCATCGGACATCGCGTTGGCCCCGTCGTTGAGCTTCGCGAGCAGTTTCTGGTCGCCTGAGGGATCGAGGTCGGGATTTGCCTGCTTCTTCGCGTTGATCGTCTCGGCGACCTGCTCGGCGTACGCACACACGGCAGGCGCGATTTTCCGCTTGGTCATATGGCTCATGGTCTGACCTTCGATGTTGATGAGCTTCGAGTACGTGTCGAGCTTCACTTCGTAGCGGCTGTGGTTCTCGACTTCGTTGAGCACGCCGAATTCCTCGAAGAGGGCGATGACCTTATCGTCGAGCATGTGCGGTGCCGCATCGACGAGCGATTTCAGGTTCGACAGGCCGCGGCGCTCGGCTTCTTCGAGCCATTCGTCGGCATATCCATCGCCGTTAAAGATGATCCGCTGATGGTCGGTCAGGGTCGTACGCACCCAGTCGAAAGCGGCCTTCTCGAAATCATCTGCGTTCTCGACGGCCTCGCAGAAGTTCTTGAGCGACTTGGCGACGATGGTGTTGAGGATGGTGTTGGCGTCGGAGAGGTTGATCTGGCTGCCGGGCATGCGGAACTCGAACTTGTTGCCGGTGAACGCGAAGGGACTCGTCCTGTTGCGGTCGGTGGTGTCGCGCTCGAAGCTGGGGAGCACCTCGACGCCGAGGTCCATGTACACCGTTTCGGCCGTTCGGTCTTCCTCGCCCGAAATGATGGCATCCACCACCCGGCCCAGCTCGTCGCCCAGGAATATGGAAATGACGGCCGGAGGCGCCTCGTTCGCGCCCAGGCGATGGTCATTGCCGGCGCTGGCGACCGAGATGCGCAGCAGGTCCTGGTAGTCGTCGACTGCTTCGACGACTGCAGTCAGGAACACGAGGAACCGCAGGTTGGACGCAGGTGTCGTGCCCGGGTCGAGCAGGTTCTCGGAATCGGTGGCAATCGACCAGTTGTTGTGCTTGCCCGAGCCGTTGATGCCCGCGAACGGCTTCTCGTGCTGGAGGCAGACGAGCCCATGGCGGCTCGCTATCGTGCGCATGAGCTCCATCGTCAACAGGTTGTGGTCGATCGCGACGTTGGAGATCGTGAACATGGGAGCGAGTTCGTGCTGGCAGGGGGCGACTTCGTTGTGCTTGGTCTTGGCGGCCACGCCGAGCTTCCACAGCTCTTCGTCGAGCTCTTTCATGAACGCGCTCACCGTGGGTCGGATCGCTCCGAAGTAGTGTTCTTCCATTTCCTGGCCCTTGCACGGGGGAGCGCCGAAAAGCGTGCGGCCGGTCAGGATGAGGTCTTGCCGCTGCTCGTAGTCGGTTTCCTTGATGAGGAAGTACTCCTGCTCGGCCCCGACCGTCGTCGTGACGCGCACCTCGTCCTGACCGAAGAACGACAGTGCCTTGCACGCTTGCTGCGACACGGCTTCCATGGAGCGCAACAGGGGCGTCTTCTTGTCGAGGGCCTCGCCCGTATAGCTGCAAAACGCCGTGGGGATGCACAGGACGTCGTCTTTGATGAACGCATAGCTGGTTGGATCCCAGGCCGTGTAGCCGCGCGCTTCGAACGTCGCGCGCACGCCGCCGCTCGGGAAGCTCGACGCATCCGGCTCGCCTTGGATGAGCGCCTTGCCGGAGAACGTCATGATCGCGCGGCCATCTTTCTGGGGATCGACGAAAGCGTCGTGCTTTTCGGACGTGATACCCGAGAGCGGCTGGAACCAATGGGTGTAATGCGTGGCGCCGTGCGCTACCGCCCATTCCTTCATCGCGTGCGCGACGACGTTCGCCACGTCGAGGTCGAGCGACTTGCCTTCCTTGATCGTCTTCGAAAGCGCCTTGTACGTTGCGGAAGGCAAGAGCTCCTGCATCGTGTGGTCGTTGAACACGAGCGTACCGTACTCCTCAGCAATTCGTCCCATCTGGATTGCCCCTTTCGTCAGTCGTCTCTCTGGGAACTGTCCCGAACATAAGGCGGTTATGTTTCGAGTGCTTTTCAGCGGTGTTTCGAAACGGGTAATTAATGGCGCCGAAACCATGCTGCAACGTCCGAGCCAGAGAATTGCAACAGCGGATGCACATGAGAGCGCATGTGCCGCACGGGTTCCGCATGGACGAAACGGGAGCGCATCATCGCGCTTCGAACATGCGAGCACCACGCGTTCTCATGCACGTAGAGAACCTAACGGGAAAGGGATTCGATGAGCGCGCTATCCGAGAAGATGCTCGCGAGCACGACGAAGCCGCCGCGCCGGCCGGCTCTGCTCGTCCTCGAGGACGGAACGGCGTTTCGCGGGTTTGCCTGCGGGGCTAGCGGGGAAGTGTTCGGCGAGGTCTGCTTCAACACGTCGCTCGAAGGCTATCTCGAGGTGGTTTCCGACCCTTCGTATGCCGGGCAGATCGTCGTGATGACATATCCCCAGATCGGAAACTACGGCGTCTGCCTCGACGATTTGCAGGCGGACCGCCCCGCATTGCGGGGTCTCGTCGTCCGCGATGCGTGCTATGCGCCTTCCAATTGGCGAAGCGACATGACGTTGCCGGCGTATCTGGAGCAGGAGGGCGTCGTCGCGATCGAGGGCGTAGACACGCGCGCCCTCGTGCGTATCGTGCGCGACGGCGGGGCGATGCGGGCCGTCATTTCGACTGAAGACCTCGACGTGCCGCATTTGCTGGAGAAAGTGCGCGCAAGCGAATCCATCGTAGGCGTCAACTTGGCGCAGACCGTGTCGTGCGCCCAGCCGTACGCGTTCGAAAGCGGCGACATTCCCGCGGCGAGGTCGTTCGCTTATGCGAAGCCGGTCGAGAGGCGCTACGAAGTCGTCGCGTATGATTGCGGCGTGAAGCGGTCCATTCTCGAGGGCCTCGCTCGGGCGGGCTGTGCGGTGCGAGTCGTGCCGTGGGATACGCCAGCCGAAGAAGTGCTCGGCCTGTCGCCCGACGGCGTGTTCCTCTCGAACGGTCCGGGGGATCCCGATGCCGTGACCCAGACCTACCGGCAAGTGGAGAAGCTGCTCGGCGAAGTGCCCGTGTTCGGAATCTGCCTGGGTCACCAGATGATCTGCAAGGCGGCGGGCGCCACGATGGAAAAGCTCAAGTTCGGGCATCATGGCGGAAACCACCCCGTCGTCAACCTGCAGACGGGGCGCGTCGAGATCACGTCCCAGAACCACGGTTTCAACGTCGTGTTTCCCAGCTTGGGCCGCGAGATGCCGGGTGCCGGTCCGGACGGGGCGATTCCCGTCGCCGCCAACGAGCGCTACGGCAAGGTGCGCCTGACCCATGTGAACCTCAACGACGGGACTGCAGAGGGAATCGCGTTCGAAGACATCGCCGCGTTCTCGGTCCAGTACCATCCGGAGGCCAATCCCGGACCTACCGATTCGCGTTACTTGTTCACGGCGTTTTGCCGGCTCATGGATGGGCGGAAGGATTATTTGGATATCGACATCGCCCGCGAGCGACTTGAGGGATGGAGGTTCTAGGCATGCCTAAACGGACTGATATCGGCACCATCCTCGTAATCGGCTCGGGCCCGATCGTCATCGGACAGGCGTGCGAGTTCGACTACTCGGGCGCCCAGGCCTGCAAGGTGCTGCGCGAAGAAGGGTACCGTGTCGTTCTCGTGAACAGCAACCCTGCGACGATCATGACCGATCCGGGGCTTGCCGACCGGACGTACGTCGAGCCCATCACGGCCCAATTCGTCGAAAAGATCATCGCGCGCGAGTCACCCGATGCGCTGCTCCCGACGCTCGGGGGCCAAACGGCGCTCAACGTCGCCGTAGAGCTTGCGGAATCGGGCGTGCTCGAACGGCACGGCGTCGAGATGATCGGTTGCGACGTAGGCGTCATACATCGGGGCGAGGACCGGAAGCTGTTCAACGAGTGCATGGCCGAGCTCGGTATCGCGACTGCGCGTTCGGGTTACGCGTACTCCCTCGAGGATGCGCGGGACATCGTTTCGGAGATCGGCTTTCCGGTCGTCCTGCGTCCGTCGT
Source organism: uncultured Eggerthellaceae bacterium (assembly GCA_946618265.1). The sequence continues at coordinate 7,603 of CAMOLA010000019.1, read as the reverse complement.
TCACGCTCGGTGGCGCGGGGGGAGGCATAGCCCATGACGCAGACGAGCTCGACCTCATCGTGTCACAGGGCATCGAACTGTCGCCGGTTGGCGAAGTGCTCGTCGAGGAGAGCATCGAGGGGTGGAAGGAATTCGAGATGGAGGTCGTGCGCGACCGTGCGGGCAACGGCATCATCGTATGCTCCATCGAGAACCTCGACCCCATGGGGGTCCACACGGGCGATTCCATTACCGTGGCGCCCGCTCAGACGCTATCGGATGTGGAATACCAGCGTATGCGCGTCGCCTCGCTCGCGGTACTCGAGAAGGTAGGGGTCCAGACCGGCGGGTCGAACGTGCAGTTCGCCGTCAATCCACATGATGGCCGCATGGTGATCATCGAGATGAACCCGCGCGTGTCGCGCTCGTCGGCGCTCGCGTCGAAGGCGACGGGCTTTCCCATCGCCAAGGTCGCGGCCCGTCTCGCTGTCGGCTTCACGCTTCCGGAAATCGTCAACGACATCACGCGGGTCACGCCCGCGTGCTTCGAGCCTTCTATCGACTACTGCGTGGTCAAGGCGCCCAGGTTCGCATTCGAGAAGTTCAAGGACTCGGACGACACGCTGTCCACGCGCATGAAAGCGGTCGGAGAGGTCATGGCGATCGGGCGGACGTTTGAGGAGGCGCTCGGCAAGGCATTACGCTCCCTCGAAAACGGTCGCGCGGGGCTCGGCGTCGACGGCCACGTGCGCGCGTCTGAGACCAAGGAAGGTTACCAAGCGCTCCTCGAGCGCCCGACGTGCGACCGCATCGTCTATATCGGTTGCGCGCTGCGTTGCGGATGGACGCCTGCCGAGGTGCACGAAACGACCGGGATAGACCGCTTCTTCCTCGACCGAATGGCCGATGTCGTGGCGGTGCAGGAAGCGTTGCGCGGTGCTAACGTCGACGACATGGATGCGGAGGCATTCTGGATCGCGAAGCGATACGGCCTTTCCGATGTGCAGATCGCCTATCTGACGAATTCGACCGAGATCGTCGTGCGCACCAGGCGCAAGGCGCTCGGCGTCGTGCCGGCCTTCAAGACCGTGGACACCTGCGCGGCGGAATTCGAAAGTTCGACCGCCTACCATTACAAAACCTACGATGTACGGGAAAACGAGACGGCGTGCGCGCTGGGCCAGGATGCGCCTGCACGCAAGAAGGCGCTCATCTTGGGCGCGGGCCCGAATCGCATTGGCCAGGGAATCGAGTTCGACTATTGCTGCGTCCACGCGTGCTATGCCCTGCATGATGCGGGGTACGAGACGATCATGGTCAACTGTAATCCCGAAACCGTCTCGACCGACTACGAAACGTCGGACAAGCTGTATTTCGAGCCGCTCACCTACGAGGACGTCATGGACATCGTCGAGGTCGAGCACCCCGATGGCGTGGTAGCCACGCTCGGCGGCCAGACGCCGCTCAAGCTCGCGCGTGCGCTCGAGGAGGCCGGAGTGACGCTCATGGGCACGGGGGCGGATGCGATCGACCTGGCCGAGGACCGCGATCGGTTCGCCGGCGTGCTCGACGGGCTCGGCATTGCGTATCCGGCCGCGGGCGACGCCTCGACGATGGAGGACGCCGTCAAAGTGGCGCAGCGCATAGGGTTTCCCTTGCTCGTGCGTCCGAGCTACGTGCTCGGTGGGCGCGGTATGGCCATCGTCTACGACGTTGACCACCTACGCCGCTACATGCGCGAGGCGTCGCTGATTTCGCCCGATCGCCCGGTGTACCTCGACAAGTTCCTCGAATCGGCGGTCGAGGTCGATCTCGATTGCGTGTGCGATGGCGATGACGTCTACATCGGGGGCATTCTCGAGCATATCGAGGAGGCGGGCATCCATTCGGGAGACTCCGCCTGCTGCATACCGCCGTTCTCGCTTTCCGACGCGCTTGCGGGCGAGTTGCGCGACATTGCGTGGCGCCTGGCGTTCAGCTTGGGAGTGCAGGGGCTGCTCAACATACAGTTTGCGGTCAAGGATCAGGTCGTGTACGTCATCGAGGCCAACCCGCGGGCAAGCCGTACCGTGCCGTTCGTGTCGAAGGCGACGGGGGTCCCGCTCGCGAAGGTCGCCGCGCGCGTCATGGCAGGCGAGCGTCTCGCGGACATGGGGCTTCCGTCCGACGACCGCGAGCTCGGTTACTGCGCTTGCAAGGAGGCCGTCATGCCTTTCGGGCGGTTTCCCGGATCGGACGTCGTCCTCGGACCCGAGATGAAGTCGACGGGCGAGGTCATGGGGATCGCGGAGACGTTTCCCGCGGCTTATGCCAAGACCCAGCTGGCTATCACGTACGATTTGCCCCATTCGGGCGATGTGTTCGTCAGCGTCGCGGACCGCGACAAGCGTTCCATCGCGCCCATCGCACGCGATTTCGCACGTCTCGGGTTCGGCGTGGTGAGCACGGGTGGAACGGCCAAGACCCTCGCCGCATCGGGCGTGCCTTGCCGAAAGGTGCGGAAGGTGAGCGAGGGACACCCCAATATAGCAGACATGATCGCCGACGGCGAGGTGCAGCTGATGATCAACACGCCGTTCGGTCACGGCTCGCGTGGTGATGGATACACGCTGCGGCTCGCCGCCGTGCGTCATGGTGTAACATATGCGACCACCATCGCGGCCGCTCAAGCCCTTGCGGCGGCTATGGAAACGGTCATGCAGGGCGGTTTGGACGTCGTGGCCTTGCAAGATGTACCCCAATGGGACCTAATTGGGAGCTTGCCTGATTCCGAGGCTTGCATCCCGCTCGACCGATAGAGGAAAGGATTTTCGGTATGTGCGGAATCGTTGGATATACAGGATTGAAACCAGCTGCGCCGATACTGCTCGACGGTTTGGCGAAGCTCGAGTACCGTGGATACGATTCCGCGGGCATCGCGATAGTGCAGGACGGCGCCATACAGGTCGTTCGCAGGCGCGGAAAGGTGGCCGATCTTGCACACACGGCAGGCCATTTCGAGCTTGACGGCACCTGCGGCATCGGGCATACGCGATGGGCCACGCACGGTAGGCCGTCTGAAGCCAACGCGCATCCGCACGTATCGTGTTCGGGCGATATCGCCGTCGTGCACAATGGCATCATCGAGAATTTCGCCGACTTGCGCGAGGAGCTCGAGGGGCGCGGCCATCAGTTCCGCAGCGATACCGATACCGAGGTCATTGCGCATCTGATCGAAGAGGCGTACGGGGAGGCCGAACGGGGCCAGAGCCGTCTTCTCGAGGCCGTGCGCCTTGCAAGCTTGCGGCTTGTCGGGTCGTACGGTCTCGCGGTTACGAGCGAGCGAGAGCCGGGCGCTATCGTGGTGACCCGACGCGATATGCCGCTCATTGTCGGCGAAGCTTCCGACGGGGTCTACGTCGCATCCGACGCCATTGCCGTCATCGGGGCTACGCGCGACGTCGTCGTGCTCTCCGACCGCCAATTCGGATACCTTTCGCCCGATGGCGTGTCGTATTTCGACGACTATGGCGCTCCCATCGAGCCCGAGAAGACCCATATTTCGTGGGATGTCGACGTTGCCGAGAAGGGTGGTTATCCCGACTTCATGCTGAAGGAGATCCACGAGCAGCCGCGCGTCATCCGCGACACGCTGGCGGGGCGCCTCGTGGGCGGCCATCTGGAAATCGACGAGCTTGACATGTCGGCCGAGGAGCTGAACCTCGTCGACAGAGTGTACGTCATCGCCTGCGGCACAAGCTATCATGCCGGTCTGATCGCGAAGGAGATGATCGAAAGCTGGGCGCGCATACCGACGGAAGTCGAGGTTGCGAGTGAGTTCAGGTACCGCAATCCCATCATCACCCCGACGACACTCGTCGTCGCGGTCTCCCAATCGGGCGAGACCGCCGACACGCTCGCGGCGATCCGCGATGCGAGGATCAAGGGCGCGCGGGTGTTCGGCATCACGAACGTGCTGGGTAGCCCGGTCGCGCGCGAGTCTGACGGCGTCATCTACACGAAGGCCAACAAGGAAATCGCCGTCGCGTCGACGAAGTCGTTTCTGGGGCAAGTCGTCAGCCTCACGCTGCTGGCGCTCCTGCTCGCCCAATCGAAGGGCAAGTTGCGCATGAACCAGATACGGCTCATCTTCCGCGAGCTCGCCGATACCGCCGAGCAAGTCGAGCGAATTCTGGCCGATACGTCAAGAATCAAAGAGGCCGCCCGCGCATGCGTCAACGCATCGAGCGCCTTGTTCGTGGGGCGCGGCATGGGCGCTGCCATAGCCCGTGAGGGAGCGCTCAAGCTCAAGGAGATCAGCTACCTCCATGCGGAGGCGTATCCCGCCGGCGAAATGAAGCACGGACCGATTGCGCTCATCGACGAAGGATTTCCCGTCATCGCGATCGCCACGCAGAGCCCCGTGTACGAGAAAGTCATATCGAACTTGCAAGAGGCCAGGGCGCGTGGAGCGCTCGTCGTCGCCATCGCGACCGAAGGAGACGAGGCCATTGTGGAACATGCCGATTACGTCATCTACATTCCGAAGGTGCGCGATGCGCTCGCGCCGATCACTGCGAGCGTGCCGCTGCAGCTGCTGGCCCGTTCGATAGCCGTCATGCGCGGCTGCGACGTTGACCAGCCCCGCAACCTCGCTAAGTCCGTGACGGTCGAATAGCATCGCGAACAGGTGGCGTGCGCGACAACGCATATGGCCCACATTGCCCGAGGGGTGGTTTCGCGACCTAACGCCATGCGCGAAAATGCGCGTCATGCACCTTTTCGCTCACACCGAGTCTTCGGGACATGAAGCCGTTGGCAGTGCGCTCTTCGGCGTCATCGAGCGGAACGAGCGGGAGGTGCTTGCGCCCTTCCTTCCTCGCGCGCCGTTCCAGAGAGCGTTCGATGAGCCAATCGGCGATCTCGGGGTTTTTCGCGAGCAGGGGGCCGTGGAGGTACGTGCCGATGACGTTGCGGTAGATCACGCCGTCGACGCCGTCGGAGTCGTTGTTTCCCGTCCCATGCTTGCCGATGACGCGTCCGAACGGCTCGCATTCCGGTCCGAGGTGCGTGCGGCCAGCATGGTTCTCGTAGCCTATGACGGGCATGCTTGCGAGCATGCTGTGCAAGGCGACGTTGCCGACGATCCGGTTATGCGATCCACCTTCGGCGCGCTTCGTCGTGAAATCGACCAAGCCAAGGCCTTCGACGACCTCGTCGCCGAGTAACCATTCGCTCCCAAGTATCTGGAAACCGCCGCAGATGGCGAGGAGGACGCCATCGTCCTCGACGTAGGCGCGCAAGCTGGCAGCTTGCGCGAGAAGGCTCGAAGAGGCGAGCTGCTGTTCGCGGTCAGGGCCTCCTCCTAGAAACACGATGTCGGCGGTTTCGAAATCGGGAACTTCGCCATGCTCGACGAGGTCGACCGTCACCGCGATGCCGCGCGCCCGTGCGCGTGCGGCGAGAATCGCGACGTTGCCGCCATCGCCGTACAAGTTGAGAAGTTCGGGGTACACGTGCATGATGGTCATGCTGCGATTGCCATGAGGAGATGGCTCGGTTTCATGCGGTCGTATAACCGCGATTGGGCGATCGCCGGCTGTCGAGGCGGTGGAAACGTGCTTCTTGCGCGCTGCTTCGTCGAGCTCTGCCTTGACGTGGGGGAGGGCGGTGTAGTTGGCGATTACGTAGAGCCGTCCAACCGGTCCCTGCGATTGCGCTTTCGCCATGAAGTCGAGCGCGCCGTCGACGAGCTGCGCCTCGACGCCCGCATACTTCAGGCGAACCTGCATGTCGTTTCTCCTGATGCCGCCGGCATAGGCGCGAATGTTCTCGGAAGCGGCGAGCTCCTGGAAATCGGCGTCCCAGAGCCACGAGACGTCGTGTCCGTCGGCTTCCTTGTCGTTGATGAAGAAGGCAACCGCCGTGGGTTTGCGCTCCGCGCATACGATTCGCAGGTTCTGGTTCAGCCCTGTCGGGTTCTTCGCCAAATTGAGGATGACGCGAAGCGAGCCAATGTCATACGCTTGCAAACGGCCGTTCTCGGGGACGTAACCGCGTATCGCCGCATCGACCGATTCGAAGTCGATACGGCATTGATCGGCGATGGCGCAAGCGGCGACGAGGTTGTAAACGGAATATGCTCCCGCAAGGTGCGACATGATGCGCCGGTCGCGACCATCGAAGCGCATCGCGAACGATATGCCAGCAGGGTCGAGGTCGACGGATGCTGCGGCATAATGAGGTTGCGTTCGGCAAAACGAGCAATGCGGGCAGCGGTAGCTTCCCAGCTGCCCGTATTGGCGCCATTCGTACTCGAGCATGGAGCTGCAGTGCTGGCATAGCCCCGAATCCGATACCGAATTCGGCGGTAAACGCATGTCCTCGGCAACGCCGAACGTGATATGCGGGTTGAGGACGCGATCGGCGACAGCCTGGCAGAACGGGTCGTCGGCATTGTAGACGAGTTTCGAGCGAGAGGAGGCGCGAAGGGCGCTGACGATGGCTTCCTGAACGTGCTCGATTTCGCCCGATCGGTCAAGTTGATCGCGGAAGAGGTTGAGCAGGACGACGAAGTCGGGCTGCAAGTCCGGAACTACTTTTGCAAGCCAGAGCTCGTCGCTCTCGAAAACGCCCCAATCCGCCGTCGTGGCGTGAAGCAGCGCGGTCGCGATGCCGGAGTCGAGGTTGGCGCCCGTGCGATTGCAGACGACGGTTTTCCCCGAGGATTCGATTGCGTCGGCGATAAGGTTGGTGACCGTGGTCTTGCCGTTCGTCCCAACCACCACGATCGAGCCCTCGCGGATGCGGTTGCGCAGATGGGCTATGAGGCGGGGGTCGGCATAGAGCCCGATCTTGCCGGGGAAATTGGCTGCCGGTCTCCTGAACACATGCTTCAACACCCAGGTCGATGACGCCGAAAGGGCGATAGCTGCCAAGCTCGAGGCGGGCATGTGCGAATCGTTCGCGTTTTTATGTTCAGGTCTGTCCTTCATCATGGGCCTTCCGTATCTAGGGAGCGATTAGATCGCCTTTTCGCCTCGCTCCCGCGTGCGGATCCGTATCACTTCCTCGACGGGGCTGACGAACACTTTCCCATCGCCGACCTCGCCGGTCGCAGCCGTCTCGCATATCAGGTCCACGAGCGCGTCTACGGCATCGTCTGCCACGACGAGCTCGAACTTCACTTTGGGGAGCATGTTCAACAGCACTTCGGTACCGCGGAAGTATTCGGACCAACCGTGCTGGTTTCCGCAGCCCATCACTTGCGCGATGGTCATGCCGGATATATTGGCCGCGAAGAGGGCTTCCTTCAGGGATTCCATTTTCTCGGGTCGTACGATTGCGATGATTCGTTTCATCGGTTGCTCCTCTCTAGTCCATGCCCAGATACGCTGGGTACGCGCTTTCGCCATGATTGGCGACGTCGAGTCCGACAGCCTCGTCGGCATCGCTGACGCGAAGTGATCCCTTGAAGACGGCTTTGACGACGAACCCGATGACAAGACCGCCGATGATCACGAACGCGAGGGTCACGAGGATGCCGAGAATCTGGCTGATGAGCAGTGAGGCATCGCCGGTGTAGACGAAACCGCCGAAATCGGTCCAGGACAGCTCGGGCACGCAGAAGACGCCGGTGAGCACT
>CAMOLA010000018.1 GCA_946618265.1 uncultured Eggerthellaceae bacterium | reverse complement strand
AAGGTGCTGCGCGACATGGGGCTGCTCGATTTCGACGAGCCGTTCACCAACCTGCTGTGCCAGGGCATGGTGCTCGACGCGAACGGCGAGGTCATGAGCAAATCGAAGGGCAACGTCGTGTCGCCCGAGGAGATGATCGCCGAATACGGCGCCGATGCCGTGCGTGCGACCATGCTGTTCATGGGCCCGCCTGACAAGGAGAAGCTCTGGAACGAGGACGGCCTCGTCGGCATGTACAAGTTCCTCAACCGCCTGTGGCGCATTGTGGCCGACCTGGTCGGCGAAGCCGGCGACAAGACGCTGTTCGACGAGGCGGCCGCCGCCGAAGCGGCCAAGGGCAAGGGCGCGCATGCCAACGCCATGGACATGAAGCGCGAGCGTCATCGCGTCGTGGGCAAGGTGACGGCGGATTTCGAGCGCAACAACTTCAACACGGCGCTTGCCGCCATCATGGAGCTCGCCAACGTGACGAGCGCGTTCCTGCGCCTGAAGCCGGCCGAGCATCGCGTCAACTGCGAGACGGGCGGACCGCTCTGCCGCGACGTTGCCGAGACCATCGTCAAGCTCATGGCGCCCATCGCCCCGCATTGGGCCGAGGAGCTGTGGCACGAGGTGCTCGGCGGCGAGGGCTCGGTGCACGACCAGGAATGGCCGACGTTCGATCCCGAGCTCGCCAAGGCCGACGAGGTCGAGCTGGCCATCCAGATCAACGGCAAGGTGAAGGGCCGCGTCATGGTCGCCGCCGACGCCGACGAGGAAATCATCAAGCAACTTGCGCTCGAGGAGGTCGCGCGCCACACCGACGGCAAGACCATCCGCAAGGTCATTGTCGTCAAGGGTAGGCTGGTGAACATCGTCGCCAATTAGGAGCATCGTGGTTTGCGTCGCCGCCGTGCACGTTCGGCGGCGATATTGCAACGGTGCCGAGCTGCAGGCTGCTCCTTTGCGCGAATAAGGGTATAGTCGGTACGTTGAAGCCAACGGCCGTGATGGAGGCAATGTATGAAAATCTTGGGAATGGGCGGCATCGAGTTCGTCATCATCTTGGTTGTAGTGCTGTTGATCTTCGGTCCCAAGAACCTTCCGAAGCTCGGCAACGCCCTGGGCAAGACGGTGAGCAACCTGCGTGCCGGCATGAGCGAGGGCAAGAAGAAGAAAGAAGAGGCGGCTTCCGATTCCGAGAATGACGTTGCGGAGCCCGAAGCCGCCGTGCCGGCCGAACTCGTCGGCGAAGTCGAACAGCCGGCGGCCTATTCGGATGCCGAGATCGTCGAGGGCGCGGAGCAGGCCGTGGCCGACGCGGAGGCAGTGGTAGACGAGGCCTTCGAGCCCAAGCGCGTCAAGCGCGTCGTGAGGAAAAAGACGCCTGGCGACGAATAAGCAGAGCGAGGGATACGGATCCGACACCCGGCCGGCGTTTCGCATGGCGAAGCGCCGGCCGGGTTTTTCATGTCTTGGACGGTTCCCGAAGGCGAGGTTCAGCTCTACGCCGAGGTGACCGACGACTCCCGTTACGCGACGAGCGGAACGTTCGTCGACGCCCCCGCATGGGACGAGCAGCCTACTTCTCTCGTCGCGCATGTGGGCGACGAGGGCCTTGCGCTCAAGGCGAAGGCCAGCGTGTCCGATGGCGAGGTCTCCTACCAATGGTTCAGGGCCGGTGCCGAAGATTTCTCGGATGCAACGCCTGCTCCCGAGGTTTCTTCGGTTGACGTCGAAGGCGTGGCAGCGCTCGAGCTCGAGGCCGGGACCGAAGGCGTTGCGTACTACCGCGTGAAGGCCACCAACGCCGTGGCGAAGTGGAATCAAACGCGCTCGTCGCTGTCAGATTTGGTGAAGGTCGAGATCCTTCCCGCCTTCAAGGGCTGCAAGAAGCTGAAGAAGGCGACGGTGCTCGCGAAGCAGCTGGACAAGAAGAGCTGCAAGAACATGAAGAAGGGCACCAAGCTGAAGAAGGTAAAGCTCAAGGGCGCAGCCAAGGCGAGCAAGAAAGCCTACAAGAAGTACTTCGGCAAGAAGGTGAAGGTGAAATAACCGCATAAGCGGTACTCGAGCCGGTTTTTGCTCTCCCCTTAGCGGCGAAGCGCACAATGCGCTTCGCCGCTTTCCTTTGCCTCGATGGTGTTCGCCGTCGTCTGATCGAACCGGGATCTCGTCGGCTTGTGTCGGCTCAGCTTGGCCGAAGCCATCATCGAACGGTTCCCGCAGGCCGTCTTGGGGCGTTTGCCCGTTTGGCATTTGGCCTGCGAAACGGCGGGTTTGGTGGACCGAAGGCGCGCGGAGCCGTCTCACGCACGGTTCTCAATGAACCGTGCGTGAGGTTGCAATTGCTAGCCCATGCCCCAGGTGAGCAGCTTCCAGGCGCCGTCATCGCCTGTGCGCCCAAGGTGGAACGTCCAATCCTTGTAGTCGGTGTCGGGGTTCCATGCAGTGCCCTTAGCGTCTTCGGCAGAAGGCGAATGGAACTCGGATGTGAGCACGAGGGCCTGGTCAAATGCAGGCTCGTCGGGCATCTGGGCCTCGCGCAACTCGTTCACGTACGCGACTTCGTCGGCGCCGCACGCGTCATCGCCTGCGTAGGCGATCTTCTTGAGCGTGCAGCCCTTCCAGGACAGGAACTCGGAAAGCACGGGGTCGAGGGCCGAGTCGATGTCGGCTTCCTTGTACTTCTTCGACGTGCCGTAATCAACCGTGCATTCGGCTATGGCCGGGTCGAGCGCGCCGAGGTAGCGCTCGAGTGTCTGGCCCTTCTCCATAATCTCCTTCGCCGTTTCCGGGTCGTCGATATAGCGGATATGCCAGGGTTCGTAGCTGTAGCCGGTCTCGATCTTCTTCTCGGGCAAGTAGCGCAGGATGAATCCGTGTTCCGCGAGCTTGGCATGAATCTTGTCCCAAATTTCGGGGTAAGTGACCAGATCCTCGTTCTCGACGATGTCCTTGCCGTCGACGATCAGGTACAAGTCGAGGGCAAGCCCCGTGTGATGCTCCGAGTAACCGGGCACGGCGACGTAGAGCTTGACGTATTCCTCGCCGTACTTCTTCGTGAAGTCGTCGACGATTTTCTGCTGCTCAGCCACGCTTCGATAGGCCGAGTCGAGGTCGACGTGAACGCCGTCGGCCTCGAGGTCCGCCTTCAGGGCCTGATATGCCTCGTACGCCTTGGCCTCGACCTGCACCTCGTCGCCCACGGTGTTCGTGAAGCTCTCGAGCTCGACGGCGTCTTCCCAGCCGTCTGGGAGCTTGTTCTGTTTGTTCACGAGCGCCATGTAGTCGATGCCTTGCGTGGCGGATGCCGCTGCAGTCGAGCCGCTGGTTTCCGCTGAGCTGGCGGAAGCGGAACTCTGCGCCTGATTGCCCGAGCATGCGGCAAGTAGCGCCAGGCAAAGCGCGGCGGCCAGGGTGATGGCCATGGTTTTTGCGGACAAGGGTTTTTTCATCGTATCGCATCCCCTTTCGGTTTTTGCAAGTAGTCGCGGCGTTGAAGCTGCCGTCATGATTATTGTACGCAGGGCGAAGCGGCCCTGTCCCGCACGCACAGGCCCCCAGCGCATAAAAAGGGACAGTCCCTTTTTATGACGCGAGCGTGCTCTGCGCTCGGCTGTCGCCGTGCTCGGGCTTCGACAACCTGTCGGTTGTCGAACTCTCGCGGGGTTCAAATCGTGCACCGTCCATGGAAAAGAAAAGGCCCCGTTGTTGGGACCTTGGATTTCATGGTGGTCGAGGAGGGATTTGGGAATTCGCTGCGCGAATTCTGCCCTGCGCTCGGCTGTCGCCGTGCTCGGGCTTCGACAACCTGTCGGTTGTCGAACTCTCGCGGGGTTCAAATCGTGCACCGTCCATGGAAAAGAAAAGGCCCCGTTGTTGGGACCTTGGATTTTATGGTGGTCGAGGAGGGATTTGAACCCCCGACCTTGTGCTTGTAAGCTCCAAATGCTGTATGACTGGCGTGTTCTGATGTGGCCTCTTATCTCGGATGACTTGTCTCTTGGGGTCTGCTTTTGTCAGCTGTGGACGCGCAGAAATCCCGCGCAAAATCCCGCGCTTCAGGGTCGACGGTACGACTCCGAGGTCTGCCCCGTGACCGAGGCGCTACCCTGACCATGCGCCCGTAGGATGCGGGCGCACCTAATCGTCCTCCCCTTCGGGGAACCCTTTCAGAGCGAGGCCCCCGCTGACTCTCGGCAGCGGGGGCCTCCAACTGAATATCGGGGCGCTGGATGGCACGGCCAGCGCCCCGATTGCATCCTAGCGTGCGAGTCACGCCCTAGTAGGTGTACGCCCGTCCGACGTGCTCGCCCGTCCCTGCGTTGTAGCGCGCGCCGCAACTGCAATATGCCAACGTGCCTACAGGCGGCTTGCCGTCCTTCCCCAACATGTCGTTGGCGTACAGCGTTTTCGTGCTGAGCACAGCGTCACGCTTCCCGCACGACGGGCAGGTGGCATCCGTCGTTATCCTGATGCTCGCCGTCGGCTCCGTCACTACGTTGGAGCGCCGACGCTTAATCTCCTCGCGAGCAGCGGTCACGAGGTCGGCTTGTTCAATCAGCGCCGTCAGGTCGGCGTCGCTCATAGCCTTCACGTCCTTCATCTTGTCCCCCGTCCTATTCGGCCACGCCGTAAAACTCGGCGTGACGCTCTTGCAGCATCGCCGTGATTTCGGGGTCGGGCTTGTCGGCGGGAATCGCCGCCCTCCGCTGCTGCTCGGCCCTCATGGCCGCGATGCTCGCCGCCAACTCTGCATCGTCCATTCCCTTCGCGGCATCCGCGACATTGAAATCCATCATCTTCAATCCTTCCTGTCGTTTCCTACTGCTTGCCGAACGGGTTCTTGACGAACTCCGTCATAGCCACGTGCTCGCCTGCGCGGCCCCATGCGAGGCGGTACAGGCACGCCATGTTCTCGGCGGTCGGCTCCATGTCGAACGCCGCGCACGCCCACGCCGCCAACTGGGCCGCGCACGCCGCGCTCTCGTCGTACTCGCGTTTCGTCACCTTCACCTTGACTGCCTTCTTAGGCTTCGATTTCTTGCCCATCTTCGTTCCCTTCGTTCTTGTCGTCTTCTGCTTCGTCTCCGCCGAACAGCAGGCGGTCGACCTCATCCCTTGCCTCTTGGGAAATTGGCGGGACGTACCGCTTCGGCGTCACGCCCAAGACAATCTGAGGCCCCGCCCGCCCGTTCGGCTCGTATATGAACGTCGGCACTGGGCCAGCGGGAAGGCCCCGCACCGCATCCCCCCACAGGCGGAGGTTGTCGTCCAGCAGTTTTCCCGCCGCCGAAGCCCGCGCCGCATCGCTCTTGCCGTTCTCCGCCACGTCCAGCAGCGCCGTGATGGCCCTCGGCGTGCTCACTTTCAACATGACCAGAGCATCGTCCAGAACGCCCTCCACGGCCCGCCTGAGCGCCTGCTGGAAGTCCTCGCGGGCAAGCCACCGACGCAACGTCCGAGGGGACACGCGCGCCGCCTCGGCGGCTCCCGCATGCGTTTCGCCAGACGCCAGAGCGGCGATTGCGAGGTGCTGCCTCGTTGTAAGCCCGTCTGGCGGACAATCGCGGACGTTTGCGGTCAACATGCCTTCCCCTTCCGACGCTCGCGGCTACGGCGCGCACGGGCTGCGTCGTAGTCTCTCCGCGCGCTCTCCTCGGCGTCCGTGGCCTCCGTAGCATCCCTGAGAACGCGATACCAGCATGCGCCGCAGAGGCCCCTCTGGCCCGCCGCCGTGGTCGGCACGACGTACCGCTGGCCGCACCTAGGGCAGAGCGTGGAGGAGTCGTCGAGTTCGGCGGCGATATTGCGCTCCAAGGTCGTCTGGTACTGCTCCTCGCGGTTCACAGAGACACCTCCTCAATTACACCCGTTGCCTTGTCAATGAACGCCTGATATCCGCATTGCATACACTCGACGTGGAGCCTGCCGTTATGGTCAACGGCACAACATGGAGACTCGCACTTAGGGCAGCGGCGAGGCGGCTCCCCTTCCCCGCATGCCCCTTCCCCTGACTCTGTCTTTTTTTCTGAAAGCGGGTCTGAATACGGGCCTGACCATGCACCTGCATCTGAGCCTGAGTCTGTAACTGAGTCTGTAGAGCCTTCCGAAAGACTGCCATAAGGCTTATCAAAGCCTTTGAGCGCGAACGCGCTCTTGAACGGCTCGCCCTCGAATCCGATTCCACCAGAGGCAGACCCGAACTCCCTGACGGTCGGCCCGTCCTTGCCCTTGCTCTTGGTCACGAGCTGACCCCGCGCTATTTCGGGCATCGTCAGCGCGTAGTCGTTATTCGGGAACTTGATGGAGTTGTTCACCCAGAAATGGCGAACCCAACAGGCCCCGCCGTAATCGAACAAGTACCCGTTCTGGTACAGCTCATCGAGGGCCGACAGGCTGCTCCCATAGCTCCGAACTATGCGCTTGATACCGATAATCTTGCCATACGTCCCCTCGGAAGCGATGCGGTAGTACGTGAGCTGCGCGTCGTCGGATAGCTGCTCTAGGAACTCGTCTGTTCCCACGACCTCGGAGGAGAACATCGCACGGCCCATGCTACTTACCGCCCGTCTCGCGCGGCTTGCCGTCGACGCCTATGCCGATGCCGAAAGCCTCGTCCCAATCGGAACGGCGCAACTTCAGGTAAGGCCGCACCTCTGGATGCTCGCACCACAGCATGCGCGCGAAGATGGCAATGTGGTTGTTGTCGACGCGCACGGGCTGGCCCGTGTCGTCTACATGGTCACGCTTGCGGATATCCTCGAAGACCTGCTGAAGCAGAATCGGACGCTTGCGCTCGGCGTCTTCGAGGACTGGCGCGACGACGCGACGCTCCCAGAGGCCCTTGTTGCGCTTGCGCCACAGCTTCGCGTCGATGAGGTCGGTCTTACTCATCGTTCGCCCCCAGCTTTTCGAGGTAGGCGTCGAGCTGGCCGCGAGTGACGCGAACGGCGCGCCCCACGTGGATGCAGCCAAGCTCCCCAGTTGCCACGAGGCGGTAGACCGTCTTCGTGGAAACGTCGAGCAATTCGGCCACCTTATCGACCTTCATTGCCTGGGAATTAATCTGTCCTGTCATTGGGACTCCCTTCTTATATCGTCTCTGCTTGCCTCCCACGTGGTCTGGTGTTAAGATTAGAGCCTAAGCTAATGTCAGTCAAACTTAATGTCATGAAGCTGCAAGGAGGTCATTACATGCGGAAATACACTGCAGAACTTAAGGCGAAAACGGGTGAACAATTGAAGCAACTCTACAAGGACACAGGGAAGACCCAGCGCGAACTCGCCGCCGATATCGGGCGCAAGGAGTCGTTCCTGTCGGCAATCGCCAACGGCTCAGCTCCCATGACCGACAAGACGGCGGCGATGATTCACGAGGTCTTGCCCGATTACTCGGTCGAGTACCTTGTCGGCGATAGCCCGTACAGGAACGAGGAGGAGCGCAAGCTAGAGGAGGCCAAAACGGCTGCGCATGACTGGGATTTGTCTGCGCTCGGATTCGGCGCTTACAGCGAGTTGTGCGGGTTCACCCTCACGCGAACGACGGTATGGGACGATGGCGAAAAGCACGAGAGCGGATACCAGCAGAAGATACCGCGAGATTCGATGATTATTGCCCGTGACGGCAAGAGTGTCACAGTCCCATTCTCCAAGATTGAGGCCATTCAAGACGAGGTTCGAGACTTCGTCGACTTCAAGCTGTCCCGCATGTTGAACCGATAGAACGAGGAGGCAACAATGGCACGCAAGAAGGCACGCGAGACTTACGGCGCTGGCAGCATCAGTCAAGAGCAGCGCAACGGTCAGCCCATACCGAACAAATGGCGCGTGGTCGTATCGCTCGGGTATGAGACGGTCGAAGACAAGAACGGAACGATGCGCCGCCGTCAGCGCAAAATACAGCGCGTCGTGACTGGCAGCTTGAAAGAGGCGCGACGGGTCTGCAAGGAGCTGTCCGCGCAGTACGAGCACGTAGACGTGGAGAGCGCCCGCGACGACTTCTCCTCCGTAGTGGCCGCATGGCTCGGCATGGCCCGCACCTCCAACCTATGCGGGCAAGACCAACTGAAGCAGTACGAACGTCATCTTGGCTTCATGGCTAAGCACCTCGATGGCAAGCCCGTGGTCGAGCTGAAGAAGGCTGACGTTGAGAAGGCCCTGGCCGCTGTGAAAGCTGAGCGCGGATGTAGCAACACCACCTTGCACAAGGTCTACCAGCAGACCAAGCGGGTTTTCGACTACGCGCTCGATTCGGATATCATCGTCCGCAACCCGTGCAACGCAATCGCCGCCCCCAAGGTCGACAAGGTGACCTCCCGCCGCTCGCTCACGATGGAGGAGGCCGCGAAGCTGCGCGCCTGCCTCGACCGCGACGAGCTGGCGGCATACGAGGATTTCGCCGACAAGGAGCAGCGCCAGAGCGAGCACGGGAACATGTTCGGGCGCTCGTCCCTGCGCGGCCTGAGCGCCCTCAGCGGCCTCATGGCAGTCCGTATCCTGCTGGCTACTGGTTGTCGGCGGGGAGAGGCGCTGGCGCTCACGTGGGGATGTGTCGACTTCAACTCCTCGCAAGTCTTCATCAAGCAGACAATCAATCAGCGATGCGAGGTGAAGGAACCCAAGACGGGCGCTGGCGTGCGCGCGCTCTACGTCGACGCCGACACGATGGCACACCTCCGAAAGTGGAAGACCTTCCAAGCGAAGGCCCTGCACCTCGTCACCCTGACGGACGAGGACGGCAACCTCGTAGGCCCCGCCAAGCAAACCGACGAGACGCCCGTCTGCTGCTCGGACGTGGCGGGCTGGTACGACCCGACCAACCTATACAGGTGGTGGGCTGGCGAGAAGGGCAAGCCTGGTTATCGGGATTCGGTCGGCCTTCACGACCTGAAGCTCCACGAGCTGAGGCACACGTCGGCCACGCTGCTGCTCGGTTCTGGCGTCGACGTGAAGACCGTACAGCACCGCCTGGGCCATGCCTCGTCTTCGCTGACCCTCGACCAGTACGCGCACGCGATACCCGCGAACGACCGCGCCGCCGCTGATATCATGGCGGCGATATGCGGAGCGCAAGTTGCACCTTCCGCGCGTGTCGTGGAGCTGAAGCGCAAGACCGCATAAAACGCCCGATTTCGGGAACAAATCCCGCAAGAAATCCCGCACCCCATGCGAGAACGAAAACAGGCCAGAGCCGACAAAGCTCTGGCCTGCGTCTTTCATGGTGGTCGAGGAGGGATTTGAACCCCCGACCTTGTGCTTGTAAGGCACCTGCGCTCCCGCTGCGCCACTCGACCATGTGTCGCTCAATCTTCCCACAATTGGGATGAATTCGCAATCCGAAGCCGGAGAATCACCGTTTCCACGTTTTTAGCGTGCGGTTTTGGGCGGTGGCGGGCGTTTGGGTGGCGGCTGGGGTTGCTCGGGCGGGAGTTTGCGCGGTCGTCCGGGGAGCGGGACGGGGTGCGCGTTGCCGCATCGGGATCGACTAGCGGGTGGCCGGAGCTGTTTCCGGCAGTGTCGAAGGGCGGTTTCACGTAGTGATTTGCAGACCGGAGGGGGTGCTCGCGTGGGGCTGCGGTGTAAGGTCAGCGCTTCATACTGCCGTTCTACAGGTTCGAAACGCAGGAGGCGAAATGAAGGACAAGAAGCTGGTGATTACCGCGATTGCGTGCGGTGTTGCCTGTGCCGGCTGCATAGCGGGCTTCATGTACAGCGTGCAGGGCGAGGCCGATGCTGCGCGCGCCGAAGCGCTGGCCCGGTACGGCGGGGAACAGGTCGAAGTGTGCGTTGCAACGCGCGACGTGGTTTCCGGGGAGCGCGTCGACGCTTCGGCGGTGGAAACGCGGCTCTGGATCGCCGACCTGCTCCCCGATGGCGCGGTTCGGGAAGCTTCTGACATCGTCGGAAAGACGGCGACGTCGGGAATCATCAAGGGCGAGGTCATATCGGAGAAGAGGTTCGAATCGAACCGAAGCGTCCTCGACATTCCAGCCGGGAAGGAAGCGGTGAGTGTTCCTGCGAAGGCGGTTCAGGCCGTCGGCGGGGCGATTCAGCCGGGCATGAGCGTCGACGTCTATTCGTCGGGCGACACGTCGACGGCGGCCATCGCGCGCGGCGTCGTCGTGCTCGACACGTCCGTTGGCGCAGCGGGCTCTCTCGTCTCGAGCGAATCAGGCTGGATAACGTTGGCCGTCGACCCCGAAAGCGTCCAGGAGTTCATCTCGGCGTCGGGCAAGACGAGCCTGTACTTCGTCATTCCCGGCGAGCGCGTGGAAGCGCCCGCCGAATCGAGCGGGGCGGCGCCGAGCGCTTCTTCCAAATCGGCGACCAAGGGGATGGCGGCGCCCTCTGCAGAGGGCGCTGAAAACCCGGACCAGGGTCCGGTCGGATCTGTGGGCGTTGCTGGAGGGAGGGCGCGATGAACAGGCGAATCGCTTTGTGCGCCGACGAGCTTTCGGTGCGAAATCCCGAGCTGATCGGGCTCGAAGGCGAACAGCTCGATGCCCAGGAGTGGCTCGACGTTTACTCGTCGGGCGATGAAGCCCGCGCGCGCATCGCGGAAAGCGACGCGGTGGCGGAGGCGTGGGTCGCATCGTGCGAGGACGTGGAGGCGATCAACTTGGCTGCCACGCTGAAGTCCGACAACCCGACGATTTCCGTTCGGCTGATCGATTTCAGCGGAGACGGCTCGCTGCTCAGCCGGGCGCATACGGCGCAGCTCGACGAGGTGCTCGACGCTTCGGCGTTCGCGCGGCGCTACGGTGCGGCCAAGTCGGAATTCGGCGCGGTCTCGGCGCCCGTGCCCGAGGCTCCAGGCGGCGGATCGCCCAGCGTGGTCTCGTCCATGACGCTCGTTGCCGAAGAGGAGCTGGAACTTCCCTTGGTCGAACGGCAAGAATCGCAAGGCCTGGTGCTCAGGCAGCGTCCGGGCACGATTGCGCTGCCGCGCCATGGGCGGGGACAAATCGTTCCCATCGTCAGCGGGAGCGGCGGAGCGGGAAAGAGCTCTGTTGCGGTCGTCGCTGCGATCGCCGCGCGCGATAGGGGCTTCCGAACGCTGTTGCTCGATTTCGATTTGCAGTTCGGGGACATGGCCATCATGGCGGGCGTGCCCGACGCGCTCGCCATCGACGAGGCGATAAGGAGGCCCGATCTGCTCGACCGCGAAATCGCGAAGGGGTCGCCGCTGACCGTTCTCGCTGCTCCCGACCGGATAGAAGTTGCGGAAGCGGTCGTCAGGGCGATGCCGCAGCTGCTCGACAAGCTGGCGGGCTCGTTCGAGGTGATCGTGGCGAACACGGGGGCCGCCTGGGCCGAGCAGCATGCCGTCTTGCTCGAGAGGAGCACGGCTGCGCTGTTCCTCGTGGACCAGCGCGCTTCGTCGATGCGCGCCTGCAAGCACGCGCTCGAGCTGTGCGCTCGTTGCGGGATCGCTACCGGTCCGTTCAAGTTCGCGGTCAACCGATGCGGCAAAAACGCCCTGCTCACCTCGATAGACGTTTCGAGCGCGCTCGACGGCGCGCCGGTCATGGAGTTGAAGGACGGTGGCCGCGATGTCGAGGACTACCTGGGCAGCGGCAACGCCGACGAGCTCGTCGCTTCGGGAAACGACTTTTGCGCGAGCGTCATCGAAGCCGTCAACCTGCTTCTTCCCGAGGACGCGACGGCAGCTCCAGCGACTCCGCCTCCAGCGGAGCGGCGATTCTCGCGGCATCGGGGAAAGCACGCCGGGCGGCGGCGCGGCAGGAAGTGACGGCGGGCGGGGGTTTCCCGTCGGCGCAGAAGAAGGAAGCGGTGAATCATGAGCTTATACGATCGGGTGCAACGTGCGGGCAATGCCGATGGAGGCCGCACCGACGATGCGAGCAACCGTCTCGCGCTGTTGCGCGAAGGCGTGCAACAGCTGATCACGGTCGACGAGCTGGCCGAGCTTTCCCAGGAGAATCCCGAACGGGCGCGCAACGAGGTGAGGAGCGCTTGCAGACGCGTGTTCGAGGGCGTCGATTGGGCGTACGTCGGCATAGATGAGCGTTCGGAGCTCGTCGGGCAGCTCATAGACGCGCTGTTCGGGTTCGGCGTGCTCGAAGACATGCTCGCAGACGAGGAGATAACCGAGATCATAGCGAACGGGCCGCACAAGGTCTTTTACGAGCGCAACGGGAAGCTGCACGAATCCAATCGGGCGTTTTCGGGCGAACCCGAACTGAGAGCCCTCATCGACCGCATTCTCGGGCCCCTTGGGCGCCGCATAGACGAGGCGTCGCCCATGGTGAACGCGCGTTTGCCGCAAGGCCATCGCGTGAACGTCGTCGTGCCTCCCATTGCGCTCGACGGGCCTTACTTGACGATACGAAAGTTCACCGAGCATGTGATCACGCTCGAGGAGATGGAGCAAAGCGGCTCGATCGAGCCGGAACTGAGGCCGTTCCTCACGTGGGCCGTGCGCGCCCGGCGCAGCATCGCCGTATGCGGGGGCACGGGGAGCGGGAAAACCACGCTGCTCAACGCCTTGTCGTGCGTCATTCCCAAAGACGAGCGCATCGTCACGATCGAGGACTCGGCAGAGCTGAGGTTCTTCGAACATCCCGACGTGGCGCGCATGGAGGCCCGGCCGGAAAACGCGGAAGGGACCGGCGAGGTGACGATCCGGGACCTCGTCATCAACTCGCTGCGCATGAGGCCCGATCGCATCGTGGTCGGGGAATGCCGGGGCGCCGAGGCGCTTGACATGCTGACGGCCATGAACACTGGCCACGACGGATCGCTGACCACGTTGCACGCCAACTCGCCTGCCGAGTCCATATCGCGCTTGACCACGATGGTCCGCTATGTAGCGGAGCTGCCCGTCGACGTGATAGAGGCCAACATCGCCAGCGCAATCGACCTGGTCGTTCAAACGCAGCGCGCGATGGACGGCTCGCGGATGGTGACGGATGTGGTGGCGCTCGATTTCGATGACGATCGCGGCAGGTGCGTGACTCGGCCGATATACGCCCGCGGTCGGCCCGGCGATCGAGGAGGATGGGTTGACGTGCCGCATTGGGTAGACGAGCTGCCGATGAGGGGGCTTGCGGAATCGGAAGAGGTGGAATCGTGGAAACGCGCATGCTTATCGCTGGAATAGCGCTATTGGCGGGGTTCGGGTGCTCGTATGCAACGGCTTTGGAATTGGCGGCTGCGCTGCGACGCCGGCGGGCGGCCGTGGTGTCCCAGGGCGGGGAGGCGACGCTCGGCGGCTTTTTGGCCTGGCGCGTTCGCAACGGGTTCAGGCTCGTTCGCCCAATAGCCGACGCGCTGCTCAAGTTGCGCAAGGTGAGGGAGCTGTCAGACGAGATGGTCGCGCTCCTCGAACAGCGGGGCCTTGCCTCAACGGCGCAGTCGACGGTCACGGTCCTGCTCGTCTTCATGGTCGTCCTGGCCGCCGTCGTTTGGGCGCTTACGGGAAGCGCGATAGGGGCCGTTGCCGTGGCGGCCTGCATGGTTTGCGCCACCGTGCTGGTCGTCAACAACGCCCGCGATAAGCGAAGAGAGGCGATTCGCGAAGCCGTTCCCGATGCGATCGAATCGATGTCGGCGTGCTTTGGAGCCGGGTTCACCCTGCTGCAGACGTTCAGGCAGGTCGCGGAAGACGCGAAGGGGCCCCTCTCGCAAACGTTCGCGCGCAGCGCACACGTGCTGGAGATGGGCGGCAGCGCAGAGGAGTCGCTGGCCGAGCTGAGGGAGGGCGCTCACGCTTCCGAACTTGCCTTCGTGGCGGTGGCCCTCGATGTGCAGCATCAAAGCGGCGGGGCCATGAAACAGGTGCTCGACGCCGCGGCCGACACGGTCAAGGGAGAGCTGGCGTTGCGGCGGGCCCTGCGCGTCCAGACCGCTCAGGCGAAGCTTTCGGCCAGGGTGGTGGTGGCGATGCCCTTCATCCTCGTTGCAGCGTTCTCCTTGGCGACCCCCGACTTCCTCATGCCGTTCTTCTCGAGCGTCCTCGGATACGGGCTTTTGTCGCTCGCGATAATCATGCAGGCTGCGGGTATCTTGCTCGTGCGCCGCGCGCTTTCGGTGGAGGGCGTGTCATGAGCTGGGTAGCACAGGCGGCGATGGCGCTCGGCGCGTGCGCGAGCGGCGGAGCCGCAGCTTCGATCGCCTTCCTCGTGCGGAGTCGCAGGCGCAGAGCGGCGATGCGCCGCCGCGCGGCTCTCGGGGATCAGGTCGCCCATGCGCGGAAGCTCGCATCGTCGTCGCGCTACGACAACTTCGCGCTCCGTTACGCCGAATCGTTGACGCGCCGGCTCTTCACGGGCACGGCCACCCCGATCGCGCCGAGCGTGGTGGCGAAGCGCGCCGGGCAGACGCGCGCGGGGTCGTGGTTCAAGGGGCAGTCGGCCTTGGCCGGATGCGACAAGGACGTGTCGGTGTCGGCGTACTGCGAAGCGCGCCTGAGGCTCTCGATCGCCGGGCTCGCCGCGGGCCTTTTGGTCGGAATGCCGATAAGCACCGAGCTCGCCGTCGTGCTCGGGGCCGTGGGATGCTTTGTGGGCGCGACCGCGATGAAGCGGGCCGTACGGATGCAGCAGCGCGTCAGGGGTGCCTGCGCCGAGCGGCATCTCTCCGAGATGCTCGAGGTGGTTGCCCTGGGCTTGCGCAGCGGCCTCGCGTTCGACAGGAGCTTCGCACTTTACGGTTCGCATTTCGACAACGAGTTCGCCCGTTCGTGCGCGCGGGCGTACCGAACCTGGTCGCTCGGCCTTTCTCAGCGGGACGAGGCGTTGCGCGATTTGGCGAATTCGTACGACTGCGATCAGCTCGGCCGTGTCATCGACGGCATCGTGCGCAGCTTGCGCTTCGGGTCCTCCCTCACGGGCGTGCTCGAGGAGGCCGCGGCGCAGGCGCGGGCGACGTATCGCACGGCTCTCGAGGAGCGCGTGGCCAAGGCGCCGGTGAAGATGATGCTGCCGACGGGGACGCTCATCCTGCCCGCCATGTTGCTGCTGGTGATGGGGCCGGTGCTCCTCGAGCTCCTGGGCGGCTTCTGAGAAGGAGCGCGTGGCCGAAGCGTGCGCTGCGGGGGTTGGCAAGTCGGGTTTGGAAGCGGTGAAAGGAGCGCGTATGCGCTTGAAACGAGGCGAAAGGAAAGGTGGCGGAAATGCGAGACGTCGTAAAAGTGCAGGACAGGCTGGTGGACCGGTCGCGGGAATGGTGGGTGAAGGGACGCATGCGCGTAGCGTCCGTGTTGAAGTCGACGAAAGGGCAGGGCACGACCGAGTACGCCATCCTGGTCGGCGTGCTCGTCGTGATCGCCATTCTCGCGATCATGGTGTTCAGGCCGAAGCTGCAAGAGCTGTGGAACGCTATCGCAGATGGCATAAACGGCTTGTAAGGGGCGGTCGGCGCGAGTCTGGGCAGTCGACCGTCGAGTTCGCCGTCGTCATGGCGGGATTCCTCGCCGTGACGGTGGCGCTTGCGGCGATGTGGCGCGCCTTCGGGGGAGGCATCCTCGTCGAGCATGCGCTCGCCGTGGCGTCGCATCATGTCCAGTCGGTTGCCCCGGCGACCCTCGTCGATGTTTTCCTGTACTGAAGATGGCGGGCCAGACGGCCGTCTGGCCCGCTCGTGCGGCCCGATTACGCCGGGTCTAGGAGGCGTTGTGTCTATGTTAGCGTTGTTACGCGGCCAGAAAGGGCAAGGAACCGTAGAGGCTGCCGTTGTCATCCCCGTGCTGTTCCTGCTCGTTTTGATGCTGATTCAGCCCGGGATAATGCTGTACGACCATGTCGTGATGGGTAATGCGGCAGCGGAGGCATGCCGCCTGATTGCCACGAAAACCGACGCGCTCGGCTCGATGGACGCGAGTTGCGAGGCGTTCGTGCGCCATAGGCTGGCGGCGATTCCGCAGCAAGACTGCTTTCACGTGCATGAGGGAAGATGCAGCTACGATATATCGTTCGATGGGGGAGAGAGCTCCGAAAACGTGACGGTTCGCATCAGAAACGAGCTGCGTCCCCTCCCCCTGTTCGACGCGGGCGCGAAGCTTTTGGGCATGACCAACTCCTCGGGCAACCTCGTCATCGAGAAGAGCGCGACCATGTCGACGCAGCCGTCGTGGGTGGCGGGAAGCGTGGAGGGCCTTGTGCCCGACTCATGGGTCGGGGCGTGGTGCTCATGAGGTCCTTGCACGACATCTTTCGGGACGAGCACGGCTTCACCACCACGAGCATGGTCTTGTCATTGTTGGTGACGCTTTCGCTCTTGTTCGCGACGGCGCAGGTGTACCGCGTGAATTCCGCCGCCGCGGAGGTGCAGGACGTCGCCGATGCGGCCGCTTTGTCGGCTGAGAACCAGGTTGCCGAGTTCATGTTGGTCGCGCGGTTCTGCGACGGTGTGGTGCTCTCGTTGTCGTTGACCGCCATCGTGACGACGGGGCTCGGCGTGGCCGCGTTGTGCACTCCGGCGACGGCGTCGGTTTCCGAAGCGCTCCTCAAGGCGGCGCGCCACTTGTTCGATGCGCGCGATTCCTTCTCGGATCGCGCTTCGTCTGCCCTGGACAAGCTCCAAAAGGCGCTGCCGTTCTTCTCGGCGGCCTGCGCTGCTTCCGTTGCGCAGGCGAACGATGCCGACTCGGCCGGAGCGAACTACATGGGGATAGCCATACTCGTTCCCTCCAAGGGAGAGGAGATTTCGGTCGAGACCGGCGAAGAGGGCGAAGACGTCCTCGAGGACGCCGACGAGCAGGCCGACGATATTCGCGAGAAAGCCGAGGAGGCGGAGGATGCCGCCGAAGAGGCGAACAAGAGCAAGGAGCGCGCGTTTCTCCACGATTGCGGCTACGATCCGGATTACTGCATGTACGAGCGCGCGGCTCACCTCGCCGCGTTGTCCGGCGGGGAGAATCCGCTGTATTCGAGCGTGGATACCTGGTCCTTCTCGGTCGCGCTCGACCGGGCGCGATCCTATTACCTGAGGCGTATGAGCAGCGAGGCGCCGGCCGGCGGCTCGGTTGAGGAACAAGTGAGGTCGGCGATGCGCGCCCGATTCTACTCGTACGCATGGGAGCGAGTCGCAGAGGGTCATGTTTGGGAGGACGGGGACTCGTTCGATGCCGATTTCCCGCGCCTGCCGAAGAACACGTCGGAAATGCGGCAGACCGAGCTCTATTTCGAGGGGGCGTATCTGATTACGAGCGAAGAGGCGGGAGCGACGATGCACGCCTATAGCGCCTGCCCCGGGGCCGTGGGCGAAACGCTCGGTTACGGGTCGATCGAGTACATGGAAAGCGCCGGCTTGACGAAGTGCCCGGCATGTGGGTTCAGGGCGTCGACTCTCGGAAAAGTTGCCGCCGCCTCGTCGTCGATCGAGAACGGGTTCGAGTATCACTATGACATCGTGGCCAAGGAGGCGGAAGCCTACGAAGAGGCGCGCCGCAAAGCCGACGAGGAAAAGGAGAAGGTGGAAGACCAAGCCGGCGACTTGATCGACCGGATCAAAGAAGCTATCGCGGAGTGTGCGGAGAAGCGTATCGAGCCGCAGCCACCGGGGCGTTACGGGGCGGTGGCCTTCGTGGCCAACACCGGATCGACGCCCGCGGCAGGCGGTTTCGCGAGCGGCTTCGTCTCCCAGACGGGGTCGCTGGGGACCCGCGTGGCGGTGAGCGGCGCAACGCTGATCGACGAGGGGTCCGATGAAGGCAAGACCATCATCAACTCGCTGCTCGACGGCTTGCGGGAAGGCGGGGGCGTTCTCGTGGGCGCTGCAGGCATCGTTCTCGATGCGTGGTCGTGGATGCTCAAGGCGTATGGCGATGGGCAAGGCGCGCTCGTCGACGGCGTGGAATCGGGGCTCAACGCGCTGCCGCTCGTCGGAGCGAGCGGCCTTGGCTCCTGGGCGTCGGAAAAGCTCGTGGACGCGATAGCGTCCGCCGGCCTGCAGCCCGCCGAAATCGGGGCGCTCAAGCCCGTGACCCTCAACACCGCGCATGTCGCGGCGAAGGCCGAAGGCTCGTTCGCATCGGCATACGTCGGTGTCAAGCAGCGGGTCGTCAGCCATCCGCTCGCATCGACGGACCTGTTCTCCGCCGTCATGACGGAGGCCGAGCGCGTTGCGATCGCCCGCGTGGGCGAGATAGGCGATTCGGTGGAGATCGCCTCGATCGAGTTGCTCGGCGAAGGCGGGCCGTCCATTCCGATAACGATTCCCATACCCGAAGCGGCCAAAGCCCAGGGAGTGGGATTCATCCAGTCCGTTTTCGAGCAGCTGCGCTCCTATCATGCGGAAACTGCGGAGGTGAGGGCATGGGAATAGCGAAACGACTCCATTCGGGTCAGATGACGGTCGAGCTTGCGGTGGCGTTTCCCGTCCTCCTCGTCGTGGCGGTCATCTCGGTCAACGCGCTCGCGTTCTTTTCGGATTGCGCCGCGTTCGACCGCATTGCCCACCAGGCCGTGCGGGTGCACGCCTCCGCGCCAGCCTATCGGCAAGGCGCTGAGCAGACACGCTCGCTGGTCGAGCAGGAGATCAGCGCGAGTTTCGATAAGGAAAACCTCGACGTCGCCGTCACGCACGAGACGGTCGGCTTTGACTTCGAGGCATATACGGCGACGCTGTCGTTCACGCCGACCCTTTTCGGGATGGGCTTGCGCTCGGAAGTGCTCGGCGTGCCCCTGCCGAAGCTCGTTCATGCAACCAGGTGCGTGGTGGATACCTACAAGGCAGGGGTGATCGTATGAGGGACCGAGTCGGAGCGCGCCGCGCCATAGCGGCTTCGGCGATCGTGTGCGCTGCGGTGGCCGGCGTTCCGTGCATCGACGCGGTGGTGCGGGGCGCGGGGGCAGCGGGACTGACGGCGGCTCCCACGTCCGACGGGATTGACGCGTCTGCGCTCACGTCAGGTGCAGACGCCCTGGCGGTCATAGAGAGGATCGACGGCCTCGTCTCCGGCGGCGCGGCAGAGCTGCCGGAAGCCTTCGCCGACGAGGTCGGCTGCCCCGATGGGGCCCGCAACGTTCAGGTCAGCTCGACGGGAAGGGTTGTAGGCTGCTTGCTGGAAGGCGATGAGGAGGCCGTCATGGACAAGGTGGAGCGATGGCTCGGCGATAAAGGCTGGACGGCTGTTCCGCTCGGCTCGGTTGTCGGCGCCACGTTCGTGAAGGGGGAAGGCGCGTGCACGTGGATGCTCGTCACGTGCACGCAGGCAGGAGACGATACGAGCGTCGTGTTTCGAGGTGATTTTCTATGAGGATCGAAGTTGCCTGCACGTTGGCGTCGCGGATGCGGGGACTGCTCGGCCGCGAATCGCATGACGGAGCGATGCTGCTCGTCCCCTGCAGCGACATTCACACGTTCGGCATGCGCGGGCCGATCGACGTGGCGTTCGTCTCGTCTGATGGAACGGTGCTGGAATCGTACAGGAACGTAGCGCCTGGTTGTCGAATCCGCGACAGGCGTGCCATAGCTGTTCTCGAGCGATTTGCCAGCGATGAAGAATGGTACGAGCCGGGCGATGCGGTGCAGCACGCCCTGCAGCTTGCGCGGTGAGCGCGAGCCTTACGAGAACTGCGCCGACGAAAAGGAGAGACGATGAAAACCTGTCCCATTTGCCAGTCGATTGCGTTTGACGATGCGCTGACATGCTACGGCTGCCTCCACGATTTCTCGAAGGACGTAGCCGGGGAGGCGAACCATATAGAACAACGCCATGACGAAGCCGTCGATACGGCTAACGTCATGGCGTCGTCGATTTCGTTTATGGTCACGCTTACGCCCGAGGGGCGAGATCTTGACAATCTGTTGTGGAGGTGCGAGGTCGGACCCGTTTCTGCATGAGCGCTACTTGAACACCTTCGCGAATTCCTGCTCGGCGAATTCCTGCAATTTGGCGTCGATCTCGACATAGGCGTCGAGCAGCTTGTCGCCGGCTTCGGTCAACGTGGACCCATGCGCGCCGTCGCGGTCGAGCAGCTGCATGCCCAAGGCCGCCTCGGTGTCCTTGACGATGCGCCAAGCCTTGCTGTAGGCCATCTTCATGCTCTTGGCCGCCGCGTTGAGCGATCCGAGTTCGCGTACGCCCATGCACAAGTTGGCAACACCCCGGCCGAACTGGGAATTGGAATCGGTGCCCTCGCTCGTGACCGCCAGGCGAATGATGGGAACCAATGCGCCGCCTTTGTTCTTCGACTTGCCCTTAGCTTTGCTCATGTCTTCCTCCTCTATTGTGCTGCGCTTTTGGTTGTGCGGGTTACCGTAGAGGCTGGCTAGCGAGCGCTCGGTCCGCTGCCGTCTCGTGCGATTACGATAATACGGTCGCTTCGACAATTATAACAAGCGATAGATAATTGCGGAGTGGAAAATTATGCCAGTTTGTCAAGGAACCTGCATACAGCCGTGCGAATCGCGTCCGCCGTTCCGTCGATCACGTCGGTGAAGCGGATTGGGAGGTCGTCGAGCTCTGCGAGCCCGGCCGGAATGCCGGATGCGCCCGTCTCTTCGGCGATGAGGCGGTTGAGCGCGCAACCCGTCATGGCGGCGACATCTTCCGGCAGCTCTCCGTCGAGCGGGATTTCGTGCAAGGCCCGATACACGTTGTTGCCGAACTTCGCCCAATGGGCGGTCGATGCGACCAGTACGGGCACGCCCTCTTCGCGGAGACGCTCGGCCACCTTGTAGGCCACGGCGGTGTGCGGGTCCATGAGATAGCCGCACCGGTCGAAGACCTCGCGAATGGTCGCGAGGCATTCCGCGTTGTCGGACGAGTCCGCCGCGTAGAGGTCGGCCATCTTCTGGCGCGTGTCGTCGTCGACTACGAAGCGCCGGTTTTCCCGCAGCTCGCCCATCCACTTGGAGATGAGCTGCGCATTGCGGCCGGTCAACTCGAACAGCTGGCGTTCGAGGTTGGACGAGACCAGGATGTCCATCGAGGGAGAGGGCGTCTTGACGAACTCGCGTTCGGAGATGTCGTAGATGCCGGTGTTGATGAAGTCGGTCAGAACGCGGTTCTCGTTGCTCGCGCAGAGCAGCCGCCTGATGGGCGTGCCCATGCGCTTCGCGTAGTAGGCGGCCAGAATGTTGCCGAAGTTTCCCGTCGGCACGCATACGTCGATTTCGGATCCGCGCTCGACCGTGCCGTTGGCGACGAGCGACGAGTAGGCCGAAACGTAGTACACGATCTGCGGCATGAGGCGCCCCCAGTTGATGGAGTTGGCGCTCGACAGCGCGATCCCGAAACGCTCGTGCAGGTCGGATGCGAATTCGGCATCGTTGAACACGGTCTTGGCCCCCGTTTGGCAGTCGTCGAAGTTGCCCTTGACGCCCCAGACCATCACGTTGCCCCCGCGCTGCGTGGCCATCTGCTTGAACTGGATATCGCTCACGCCGCCGTCGGGATACATGACGCCAATCGAGATCCCGTCGACGTCGCGGAAGCCCTCGAGCGCGGCTTTGCCGGTGTCGCCGGACGTGGCGACGAGAATCATGTGCGTGTCGTCGAGCTGGCCCCGCTCGCGCAGCTCGGCTGCGCTCACGCTGAAGAAACGCGGCAGGCACTGGAGCGCCATGTCCTTGAACGCGCTCGTCGGGCCGTGCCAGAGCTCGAGCATGTGGATGCCGTTCGGCAGCGACGTGATGGGGCAGACCTCGGCGGTGTCGAAATTGTCACCGTATGCTTCCGCGGTGATGCGCTCGAGCTGCTGGTCGGTCAGGTCGACGTCGAACGCGCGGTAGATGCGCGCGGCCCTCTGCGCGTAGGGAATCGATGCGAGGTCGCAGATGTCGTCGAGGGAGAGTTCCGGTATGGCCTCGGGGACGAACAGGCCGCCTCCCGGGGCCAGCCCGTCAACGACCGCCTCGGTGAAGGCTACGGGTTGGCTGACGGCTCCACGCGTGTCAACGTATCGGTTAGTGCCCATCGCTCTCTCCTTTTCAGATAGCAGGTTGTAATCGCCCGCTCGCCGGTTGCGCGGTTGCGGCGCCAAGGCGCCCGGCCGCCCTCGCCGATTTGCCTGACGAATCGCGGATCGTTTTCGCGTATATGGGAAAGTATAGCAGTGCGCTGCAGGTCCTGGCGTTAGGCGAGCCGCATAGGGAAGAGTTGCATATGGAGAACTTATGGATGTGCGGCCGTTTTCCAAAAGTGGCTTGACCGCTTCTTTAAGTAAACCTAAACTAACAATCGTCAAAGGCGCAAGCCGAACGACGGAAACGCTGACCCGGTGGTGAAGATTCCTCTCGTCTGATCGTTCACCACACAAAACAGCAGGCGGGGGACCCACCCCCCCTCTCTCTTCCCCCGCCTGCACAGAAAGATTGGGGCCGCTCGCAGCGCGAGCGGCCCTTTTTGGCATTTGGGCCAAGCGCCTTGACGGGTGATGTCATAAAAATCTTGTATACTATGGCGAATCTAATCGAGCCAAGGAGCGGTTCATGGTTAACAAGGTATCAAAGTCACACGAGGACTACCTCGAAGCAATCATCATGCTGGGGGGAAGTCCCGACCATCCCGTGCGTTCCGTCGACGTGGCCAAGCAGATGGACGTCTCGAAGGCCTCGGTCAACAAGGCGATTGGCCTCTTGAAGGAACAAGGGTTGCTCGACCAGCCCTATTATGGCGACATCACCCTCAACGAAGAGGGGTACGAATACGGCAAGGCCGTCTACAAGCGCCACCGCTACCTCACGGCGTTCCTGAGCAAGGGCCTCGGGATAGACTCCGACACGGCCGAGGAGGAGGCGTGCTTGATGGAGCACGCCATCAGCGACGAATCGTTCGAGAAGTGGGTCAAGTACATCGACAGCCTCAACCTCGTCGATTCCGAAGACTAGCCGCTTGCCGAAACCGCTATCGAGGCGAGCCCCTTTCCGCGGGGTTTGCCTTTTGCGTCATGGAAGCCGATGTGACGGTAACCTTGCATATCGTTTGAAGACGCAAATAGTCACCCATAAACAGCGGTTTCGTGGTATTCTGCTCGTAGGTTCCACGCATCTACAGACCACAAACGCACCCGATGCATGAGGAGCAGGCTTCTTGGCGAAAAAGGCGAATATCCTCACCTTTGACGACGCGAAAACCGCGTCGAGGCGTCGGCGTGCCCGCACGGCAGATGAAAGGGTTCCTGTCCGCGAGGCTGGTTACGCGTCTTTGCACAGCGCTCCGCGCAGCTCGGACCTCGTCAAGCCGAAGGCCAAGCGGTCCGCGTCCGCCTTCGGATACGACTACGATTCCTACTACGATTACGGCTCTCCTTACGCGTTCGAGGATGACTACTTCGAAGACGAGCATGCGAGTGAAGAGCGGTTCCGGGAGGAGCCGGCGCGCCGCAGGCGCAAAGGCGAGCCCTCGAGGGAGGCGGCGCCTTCGCAAGCGCGCGCTTCGAAAACGAAGGCCGATGCGCGCGAGCAGCGACGCCGCGAGCGTGCCAAGACGCGCGCCGAAAAGCTGTTCCACAAGCAATACGATTCCGAGCAAGCCGCACCCGCCCAGCAGGAAGGCGCCCCTCGCGCGGCCCTGTACGAGGGCAGGATGGGGGCGTCGCATCGCAAGTCGGCGCGCATGCAGCGCGCATCCGTGGCATTGCCCCAAACCGCGAAGATCAACCCTGCCGGATGGTTTTCGGGGCTCAACGTCTCGGCGCGATCGCTTCGGTTCGGCACGGCGATCCTCTGCGTGATCCTCGTCGGGGTGTTCTTGTACGCTCCCGCCCAGCAGTACTACCAATCGGTTCGCGAGCACGATCGTCTCGCAGCCGAGTACGCGGTCATCGAGCAGCGTAACGAGGCGCTCACCGAGCAGAACGCCGCGCTCGCGAGCAATGCCGGCATGGAGGACGCCGTCAGGCAGCGCTACGGTTACGTCGTCGGCGGCGATGAGACCGCCATCGTCAGCGGCCTTTCCGACCATGCGACCGACACCTCGCGCGACAGCGACGGAATCGAGGCGAACGTCTTGGCGAGCAGCGTCAAGGCGCCCGAGGAGTGGTATACGCCGTACCTCGACGCGTTCTTCGGCGTTTCATAATCCGCGCATCCGATTTGCCGATTCGAAAAAACGCTAACCTTCGGCCGCGCTGCGTTTCCGGCGTGCTCCACGGCGCATTGTTTCGGATAAACTATTCGGAAGAAGCTATCTCATTCCGCGCGAGAAACGGGGGACGCCATGACAAACGAATCTGCTCTTTACCGGGCTGGGCGCTACGCTGCCATCGACATCGGGACGGTCACCGCGCGCTTGCTCGTCGCCGACGTCGACGAGCGCGGTGCCATAACCGAGCTGTGCCGTCGAACCGCCATCTGCAACTTGGGCGTGGGCGTCGACAAGACCGGCATGCTTTCGCCCGAGGCCATCGCGCGCGTCGAGGAGGTCGTGGGCGGCTATGCGGCCAAGATCGCCGAGTTGCAACCCGCTTCCGGAGTTCCCATCGTGATCAAGGCGAACGCCACGTCGGCATCGCGCGATGCGAAGAACTCGGGTGACTTCGTGGCCGTGCTGGCGAAGCTGGGCATAGAGCTCTCGGTCATTCCCGGCGAGAAGGAAGCCGCCCTGTCGTTCGCGGGTGCTTCGTCGGCCTTTCCCGGCGAGAGCGTTATCGTGCTCGACGTGGGCGGGGGCTCCTCCGAGATCATCGCCGGTCAGGCGGGCGGTGCGCCGCGCCATGCTCGCTCGTTCAACATCGGATGCCGTCGCGTGACCGAGCGCTACTTCCAAGACGATCCCCCCGCGCAGGAGCAGGTCGACGCCGCGGGCGCGTGGATCGCGTCGGAAATGCGCGAATACCTCGACGGGCTCAAGGCCGACGGCTTCGAGGAAAGCCGGGTCGTGGCCGTGGCGGGCACCGCCACGAGCGTCATCTCGATGCGCGAGGAGATGGAAGTCTACGATTCGAGCCGCGTGCATGGCGCCGAGGCGAGCCGCGCCGACATCGACGGGCTGCTTGCGCGCCTGGGCGCCATGACCCTTGCCGAGCGCGAGCGCGTCACCGGTCTCGATCCGCAGCGCGCCCCGGTCATCGTCGCCGGCGTGCTCATCCTTCAGCAGATCATGGAGACACTCGGCATCGGGTCGTTCACCGTGAGCGAGCGCGACATCCTCCACGGCATCATCCTCGATGCCGCCCTGTCGGAGTAGCGCCTGACACCCTGACGGTGTCCTCGTCGGGAATCGTCCCGTTTCGCCGTTTGGACGGAACGGGACATTTGCTATCATGTGAAAACGACGTGGGAGCGTGGCGGAATTGGCAGACGCAGCGGACTTAAAATCCGCCTCCTTCGGGAATGTGGGTTCGAGCCCCACCGCTCCTACCAGGTTAAGTTGAGATACGGCCAAGTAAGGTTCGGGGTCAGGGCTCGTTGCTGGGACTCGAACCGATGAGGTCGATTTCCGTTAAGCGGACGGCCCAGTGGGCCGTCCGTAGGAAATCGGTGCGGAGGCTTTAGCCGGAGCACGTGATTTTCCGCAGCGCGGAAAATCGGGAGTCCCACCGCTCCTACCAGGTTAAGTTGAGATACGGCCAAGTAAGGTTCGGAAAATCGGGAGTCCCACCGCTCCTACCAACATATATCTATATTAAAGACAGGAACGGGCAGGCAGGCCGTCCGTTTCTGTCTCATTTTTTCTTATCGCGGTTCTTGAATTGAACATCACGATGGGATACCCTAGCCGTGCGCGGGGATTCTGCTCATCCGCGCAGCCGATGTCGTTTCGACACGCTCGCCATTCTGCTTAAACGGGCGTCGTTCTTGGTCGGCCGTTATTTCCTCAAGGACGCCCTCAAGCCCAAGCTCGCCAAGAGCAAGGCGCTCAACGCGCTGCTCTTCGAAGGCGCGCACAAGAGCGACGTGTATCTTCTGGCCATCACGCGGCTCATACCCGTCTTCCCCTTCAACTTGCAGAATTTTGCGTATGGGATAACCGATATCAAGTTTATTCCATACGCAGTATGCTCTGCGCTTTTCATCTTGCCCGGCACGGCGGTGTACACCGTCGGCACCGCCGGCATCGTCGATGCGCAGAACCGCGTGCTCCGCCTTGTCGTCGCCGTGGTTCTGTTCGCCGCATCGTTCGTGCGGACGGCCGCCGACGTCGACGAACCCTCCGACCTGAATCGATTTGGAGATGGC
Organism: uncultured Eggerthellaceae bacterium; assembly: GCA_946618265.1. The sequence continues at coordinate 9,568 of CAMOLA010000018.1, read as the reverse complement.
GGATCGTCGATCGGGCCGCGTACGGCGGTCGCGCTCGAATCGCTCGGCTATGGTCGCCGTTAAGGCGCCATCGCCCATCGTGCGTTAGGGGATGAGCGGAGCATATCCCCTCAAAGAGCCTCATTTGGTTGCCGTTTACCTAAAACATAATGTAGAAACGCGATTTTGACGAGACGATTTCTTCTGCTCGCAACAATTTGGTGGCATTATGAGTTGTCTATTAGTTTCACCATGTATAACGGAGGTTTCATATGGGCAATCGTAAGGTTGGCTTTACCGAGACCATCTTGCGCGATGCGGGCCAGAGCCTGATCGCTACGCGCTTGCCGTACGACAAGATGGAGCCCATCCTGGGCGCTCTCGATAAGGCGGGGTACTACTCGCTCGAGTGCTGGGGCGGCGCGACGTTCGACGTTTGCCTGCGCTTCCTCAACGAGGACCCGTGGGAGCGTCTTCGCAAGCTCAAGGCGGCCATGCCCAACACCAAGCTGCAAATGCTGCTGCGCGGCCAGAACATCCTTGGCTACAAGCATTACTCCGACGATATCGTGCGCCGGTTCGTGAAGGCGTCGGTTCGTAACGGCATCGACATCATCCGCATCTTCGACGCGCTGAACGACGTTGACAACTTGAAGGTCGCAACCGAGGCGGCCGTCGAGGCGGGCGCCATGGCGTCGGGCGCCATTTCGTACACTACGAGCCCCGTCCACACGCTCGACGCGTACGTCAAGCTGGCCAAGGAAATGCAGGCCATGGGCGTATCGTCCATCTGCATCAAGGACATGGCCGGCATCATGACGCCTGCCGAGGCGTACGACCTGGTCTCGGCTCTGAAAGACGCCATCGACCTGCCCATAGTGGTGCACACGCACTGCACGACCGGCATGGCCTACATGACCTACCTCAAGGCTGTCGAAGCCGGCGCCGACGTCATCGACACCGCCATCTCGCCGTTCTCGGGCGGTACGTCGCAGCCCGCCACCGAAACGCTGTGCGTTGCCCTGAAGGGCCTCGGCTACGATGTCGACCTGGACGAGCCGCTGCTCTACGAGATCGCCGATTACTTCAAGCCGATCCGCAACGACTACCTCGACGACGGCACCCTGAATCCCATTTCGCTCACGACCGACACGCAGTGCCTGAACTACCAGATCCCGGGCGGCATGCTCTCGAACCTGCTCTCGCAGCTCGAGATGCTCAACTCGCTCGACAAGTTCGAAGACGCCCTGCGGGAAACGCCGCGCGTGCGCGAAGACTTGGGGTACCCGCCGCTGGTCACACCCACCTCGCAGCTCGTCGGCACGCAAGCCGTGCAGAACGTCCTTGCGGGCGAGCGCTACAAGAACGTCGGCGCCGAGATCAAGGCGTACTGCCGTGGCGAGTACGGCAAGACGCCGGCTCCTATCAACCCCGAGATCCGCGAGAAGATTCTCGCGGGCGACCCGGTCGTCGAGGGGCGCTATGCCGAGACGCTGCCGTCCGACGTGTTCGAGAAGGCCGAAGCCGAGCTCGGCGACGTGGCCCGCTGCGAGGAGGACGTGCTCTCCTACATCGCCTTCCCGCCGGTTGCCGAGAAGTTCTTCGAGGCCCGCACGGAGGCCGAGGAGCGCAAGGTCGCCTATAGCATCACGAAGGTGGAAGAATGAGCGTAGCTGATTATCTCGTCAACTCCCTTCTGGGCATTTGCGTGGTGTTCTTCGCCCTGGCCTTGTTGATCATCATCATCACGGTCATGACGAAGCTCAACCTTTCCGACGAGCCCAAGAAGGCCAAGGAGGCCGCTCCCGCACCTGCGACCGATGGTCTGGCGGTTGCGGACGCTCCTCTTGCGCCGGGAAGCGCCGGCGATTTGAAGCTGTACGATACCGACCCGCGTGATGCGGCCATGATCATGGCCATCGTTGCTGACGAGCTGCAAAAGCCGCTCAACGAGCTGCGTTTCATCTCCATCCGCGAGATCAAGTCCGAAAAGAACTAGGAGGGGCGAGCATACATGAAATACGTTGTTACGCTCAGAGACAAGACCTATGAAGTTGAGGTCGAGCAAGGCGAGGCCATGATCCTCGACGAGTACGAGGCCAAGGCTCCCGCGGCGCCCGCGCCCGCTGCTGCCGCCGCTGCGCCCGCAGCTGCCCCGGCTGCGGCTCCCGCGGCCGCCCCGGCTGCCGCCACGGCCGATGGCACGCCCGTCACGGCGCCGCTGCCCGGCAACGTGCTTTCCATCAAGGTCAGCCAGGGCGCTGCCGTCAAGGAAGGCGACGTGCTGCTGCTCATCGAGGCCATGAAGATGGAAAACGAAGTTGCCGCTCCGTGCGATGGCACCGTGAAGCAGATCGTCGTTTCTCAGGGCCAGATGGTCGCCACGGGCGATACGCTCGTCGTCATTTAAGGGCAGCCCATGGAAAACGCAGTTAACATCCTAATGCGATTGTGGGAAACCTCGGGTTTCTACATGATCGTAAGCGACTGGCGACAGCTCATCATGATCGTCATCGCGCTCTTCTTGCTGTACCTCGGACTTGTGAAGAAGTTCGAGCCGCTGCTGCTCGTGGGCATCGCCTTCGGCATGCTGCTGGTCAACTTGCCCGGTTCCAACATGTACCATCCCGAATTGTGGGACGGCTACATCGCGGGTACGACCACCATCACCGAGATATTCCACGAAGGCGGCCTGTTAGACATATTGTACATAGGCGTTAAGTCGGGCCTGTACCCATCGCTCATCTTCCTGGGCGTCGGTGCCATGACCGACTTCGGCCCGCTGATCGCCAACCCCAAGAGCCTGTTCCTGGGTGCTGCGGCGCAGCTCGGCATCTTCGCGGCGTTCCTCATGGCGGGGCTGATCTTCCAGTTCGAGCCCAATGTGGCCGCTTCCATCGGCATCATCGGCGGAGCTGACGGCCCGACCGCCATTTGGCTGACGTCCAAGCTCGCGCCCGAGTACCTGGCTCCCATCGCCATTGCCGCATATTCGTACATGGCCCTCATCCCGCTCATCCAGCCGCCGGTCATGCGCTTGCTGACCACCGAGGAAGAGCGCAAGATCAAGATGGACCAGCTGCGCCCGGTCTCCAAGAAGGAGAAGATCATCTTCCCCATCGTGGTCACCGTGTTCGTGTGCCTGCTGCTCCCGAGCGTCGCTCCGCTGCTCGGCTGCCTGATGCTGGGCAACTTGTTCAAGGAGTCCGGCGTGACGGACCGCCTGTCCGACACCGCCCAGAACGCCCTCATGAACATCGTGACGATCTTCCTGGCCGTCTCGGTCGGCGGTACGGCGCTCTACGACCGCTTCCTCACCCCGCAGACGATCTTCATCATCGTGCTGGGCCTGATCGCGTTCGAGTTCGCCACCATCGGCGGCCTGTTGCTCGGCAAGCTCATGTGCAAGATCACGGGCGGCAAGATCAACCCGCTCATCGGGTCGGCCGGTGTTTCGGCCGTTCCCATGGCGGCACGTGTCTCCCAGAAGGAAGGCCAGCGGGCCAACCCGTCGAACTTCCTGCTCATGCATGCCATGGGTCCGAACGTGGCCGGCGTTATCGGTTCTGCTGTTGCGGCAGGCTTCCTGCTAGCCGTCTTCGGTGGGTAGCCCTGAATCGCATATAGCTTCCAAATGGGGCGGGTGTTCACCCGCCCCCTTTTGTTTGCGCATCTGCACCTATTTCAGCTGGTATGCAGCAGAGGGATTTATAATGGGCGGAAACGTTTGAACCTACGAGCGAAAGCTGCACCATGATCGATTTCAACGAACTGATAAAAGAGGGCGACGATATTCAGTCGTTCGAGGATTACCTCAATCGCTACGCTGACCGCGTAGGCGAAGCCGTAAATGCGTTTATTCCCAAAGGTACGCATCCCGATATGGACCGCTACCTGTACGCGCCGCTGCTGGAATACAGCAAAAACGGCGGAAAACGCCATCGTCCGCTTATTTGCTTTGCTGCCTGTATGGCAGTCGGAGGCGATGCGTCCAGGGCTCTAAGCGCGGCTGCGGCAATCGAGAACTTCCATACGGCGGCGCTCATCCACGACGACATCGCCGATGATGCCGAGCTGCGTCGCGGCGAGCCCTGCCTGCATTTACGGGAGGGCTTGGGCCTAGCTATAAACATGGGCGATTTGGGCTTGCAATTGGTTAACGGCACGGTCGCCAAGGACCCAGGGCTCGACGACCACACAAAAGTGCGCGTTCTTACAGAACTGATCGAGATGACGAAGCGCACCATCGAGGGCCAGGCGCTCGACATCGGTTGGGCGCGTGATGGGCGCTACGATATTACGCCGGAAGACTACCTGATAATGGCCACGTGCAAGACGGCCCACTATTCGGGTGCTGTGCCTTTGGCGATTGGGGCCATCATCGGCGGCGGCACCGAGGCCCAGGTCGAGGGCTTGCGCAATTACGGGCTGGACACCGGGCTCGCTTTCCAGATACAAGATGACCTGCTCAACTTGGTTGGAAAGTCCGAATCCACGAAGAAGGGCTTCCGCGACGATATCACCGAAGGCAAGCGAACGTTGGTGGTGGTGCACGCCCTGCAGAACCTGGGCGAGGCAGATCGCGCGCGCTTGGTCGAGATTCTTTCGTCCCGCACTAAAGATCCCGCGTTGCTCGAAGAGGCCGTTCAGATTATGAGCGAATCCGGAAGCATCGACTACGCGCGAAACTATGCCGAGAACCTTACCTCGATTGCAAAGAACCGCTTGGTTGACATGCTCGAGCCTTCGCGTGCGCGCGACTTGCTCATATCGATGGCCGATTGGTTCGTAAGCAGGTTGAAGTAATAAGAATCCTATTGAGGGCCGTTCGGGTTCAGGTGGTGTGATTAGGTCATGACAACTATGAAGACAATTCAGCTGGGCGATTCAGGCGCGGCAGTCGAGGACGTGCAGCAGCGCCTCGTTACAACGGGGTTGCTTGCCGAAGGCAACGTCACAGGCGTATTCGACGAGTCCACGGCGGAGGCGGTTCGCGCGTTCAGGATGCGCGAGGGCCTAGAGCCGGGCGGCAAGGTTGATGACAAGACGTGGGCTGCGCTCGTCGATGCGTCGTACCATATCGGGGATCGGACCCTGTATTTGCGCATGCCTTATTTTCATGGCAACGACGTGCTCGAATTGCAACAGGCGCTCGGAGCGCTCGGGTTTCCGACGGGTCCCGAAGATGGCATCTTCGGCGCTTTCACCGAAGATGGTGTACGCAAGTTCCAGCGCAATATGGGGCTGCCTTCCGACGGCATCGTCGGCGCCTACACCTTTGCGACCATTCGCAACCTGGCTCATTCCTGGCAGGGCAAGAAATCGCTTAATTCGCCAATACATTTAGGGTTCGCACGCGCAGCTGACGTGCTCGAGCAAAATGCGCTGTGCCTGTTCGGTACCGATGATTTCACGCGTGGCGTGGCGTCGCGCATGTCGAATTTGGCGTTGGCCACTAATCCTGCTTCGAAGATTCTCAGCGCGGACTCGCTGCTCGTGCAACCTGACGAAAAGATGCTCCTGGTTCATTTGGTGCTTCCCGACGAGGCCGTTGCCGTCGAGCACGTGCCGCGCGTGAGCTTCAGCCCCGACGATACGTTGGCCCTGCGCATGACACCTGCCATCGCCGCGGCGTACCGCAAGCCCGGCCCCCGCATGATCGTCGAGCTGCCGGGTGCTTCGTGGGAAGACGCGGGCGAGTCCCGATCGATGCAACATTACGCAATTACGCTGCTCGACGCCCTATGCTCGGCGCTCGAACGTAGCTAACGGAGGCTTTGGGCTTTGCCGCAGGTTTGGGTTGTGGCTCCCGTGAATTCGCGGGGTGGCGTCTCTTCGCGTCTGCGAAGCATGGTTAGCTGAACCATGGGGCGTCCCCGCGTGCAGATGAAGACGGCTCTTTTCTACAGCCAAGCGTGCTGATTGGGTTTTTGCAAAGAGGTGAAGCGTGGCGTTTCTTTTAGGCTGCGAAAAAATGGCAATCGAGTTCCCGTCCAAGACGGTGTTCGACGAAATATCGCTCGGCGTGGATGCTGGCGAGCGTATCGGCATCGTCGGCCGCAACGGGGACGGCAAGTCGACGCTCATAAATGTTCTGGCAGGGCTTACGGAACCCGATCATGGGCGAGTCATCCGCACGAATGGTGTGACGGTCGGCGTGTTGGGGCAACGCGATGCGCTTGACGACGAGGCGAGCGTCGGGATGAGCATCGTCGGCGATGTGCCCGACTACGTTTGGGCGTCAGACGCGCGCACGCGCTCGATCATTGCAGGCATTGCAGGCGATATACCCTGGGAAGCTCAGGTGAAGACGCTTTCGGGCGGGCAGCGGCGAAGGGTGGACCTTGCGCGCCTGCTCGTCGGCGAGTACGACGTCATCATGCTCGACGAGCCTACTAACCACTTGGATGTGCGAGCCATCAACTGGCTTGCCCAGCATTTGAAAAGTCGTTGGCGCGAAGGCCAGGGGGCGCTTCTGGTCGTGACGCATGACCGCTGGTTCCTCGACGAAGTGTGCACAACGATGTGGGAGGTCCACGATCGCCGCATCGAGCCGTTCGAAGGCGGGTTCTCGGCTTATATCATGCAGCGTGTCGAGCGTGATCGCGTGGCGCGTGTTACCGAGGAGCGTCGGCAAAATAAGCTGCGCCGGGAGCTTGCCTGGCTTTCGCGTGGTGCCCAAGCCCGCTCGACAAAGCAGAAGTTCAGGATCAAGGCAGCCCAGGAGCTCATTGCCGATGTGCCGCCCCTGCGAAACGAGCTCGAGCTCAAGCGCATGGCCGTCGCACGTTTGGGTAAGCAGGTCGTGGACGTCAAGAACGTTTCGGTCGCGTTTGCGGCCGCGGGGACCGAAGCGCAATCTGAAGACGGTCTCAATTGGGTTTTGAGAGACGTCGAGTGGCTCATAGGCCCTGGCGACCGCATAGGCATCGTGGGCGAGAACGGCGCAGGCAAGACGACCCTGCTCAACGTCATACAGAAGAAGCTCCGCCCGACAAAGGGTTATGTCAAGGTGGGCAAGACGGTAAAGTTCGCAGTGCTCTCGCAGCACCTCGACGAGCTCAATGCGGCGGGCGATGACCGCGTAAGGCAGGTTGTCGGCCGCTTCGGGCATGCCGTCATGCTCGACGGGCGCGATCAGACGCCTAAACAACTGCTCGAGCGGTTGGGCTTTACGAACGCCGACCTTAACGAGCCCGTCTGCGACTTGTCGGGTGGCCAGAAGCGCAGGCTTGCCCTGATGCTGATCTTGCTGGAAGAGCCGAACGTCCTGATATTGGATGAGCCTGGAAATGACCTGGATGTCGACATGCTAGCAGCTGTCGAGGATCTGCTCGACGGATGGCCGGGCACCCTGCTGCTCGTCACGCACGACCGTTACCTGATGGAGCGCGTAACCGACAACCAATACGCTTTAATCGATGGCCATCTGCGCCATTTGGCGGGCGGCATCGACGAATACCTGAAAATAATGAGGGAGCTTGCCGAACGTGATGACGCCAAAGACGCCGTGCCGATGACCCGTTCGGTGAAATCAGCTGCAGAAGGCGAGCAGGCGCTCTCGAATGCCGACATGCGCGCGCTGAAGAAGACGCTGCAGTCCACCGAGCGCAAGATGCGCACGCTCGAATCCAAGATCGAAGACGCGAACGGGCGCCTGCACGCCGCCGACCCGACCGACTTCCAGGCTCTCGGCTCGATTCAGGCCGAAATCAACGACTTCCAATCCCAGCTTGAAGACCTCGAGCTCGTTTGGCTCGAGACTGCAGAATCTTTGGGTATGTAGCGCCTCCCGTCCCGCCGCGCGCCTCCGCCGGCAGCATCGCGGTGGGATGTGACTTTGTGCGCTTAACGGCTCTGGTGGGTGCGGGAGATAAGGTGCGCAATATGTTGTGGCATTGGGCTGGCGATGTGGTCAAAATTTGCGAATAATGCTACAGAATGCCAGGTAGAAGGGCATAAATGGCGCTCTGTGCTACCATGAGCGTTCACGTAGTTTATACGCAGAAGGCAGGTATTGCTATGGTCAGATCCGTTAATCGTTGGCTCGGCGCAGCGCTCATGGTCATTGCGCTGGGTGTGGCGTTGGCGATTCTTCCCGGCGCAGCCCATGCGGCAAGCACGGGCAAGGCGGCAACCGGTTTGGTTGCCGCGCAGGCTGCGGAAAGCGAGCTAACCGTTGGCGAGGCGGATGTGCAAAATGTCACGGTGAAGGCCCGTGCGCGCGTGCAGGACGCAGGCTGGAAGCCCTGGGTCGCCTCGGGCAAGACTGCCGGCACGACTACGAGCAAGGGCCTGCGCACGATACGGCTGAAGCTCGAGAACTTGGGCAGCCTCGGCGGTTCGATCAATTACCGCGTGTACGACATGGGTAAAGGCTGGCGTCCGGCTGTGGCGAACGGTAAAAGCGCAGGCAACAAGGCGCGCGCCATCCAGCGTTTCAGGATATGGCTCAGCGGCGATGTGTCAAGCCATTACGACGTGCTCTACCGCGGCTACATTAAGGGCAAGGGTTGGCAGGCCTGGATTAAGAACAAGGCAATAGCGTCTACCAAGAGCGGCTATTTCAGTGCGATTCAGGTGAAGCTTTCGCCCAAATCGCGCATCGCTGCCGGAACTCAGGCGACGGCACCCGGGGTACGTTACGAGGCGCGCATGAAGCGTACGGGTTGGCTTGCGTGGACCGGAGATGGGAAGACTTCGGGCAAGGCGCGGAAGAACCAAACCATGGACGGATTCGTGCTTTCGCTCGAATCTGCTGGGATTCAAGGCGGCGTGCAATATCGCGCCTATGTTCAAGGCAAGAGGTGGTCGCAGGGCTGGAAGGCCGGCGGCAAGGTCGTGGGGGCATCGGGCAAGCGTATCGAGGCTCTGCAGTTTAAGCTTACAGGCGAGATCGCCAACTCCTACGACATTTACTACCGCAGTTACGTCTACGGCTATGGCTGGCTCGACTGGACCTGCAACGGTTCCACGACCGGCAGCACCGGCCTGAGTCTGCCGATCGCGGCTGTTCAGGTGAAGCTCGTCGCCAAAGGCACGGCCGTAAGCGGCATCGGGGCTGAAACGACCGTCAACGCCAAGCGCAATACCTTGAACGGCATCGACATTTCAAGCTGGCAGTCGGGCATCAACATCGCCAAGGTCAGCGCGGATTTCGTTATCGTCAAGGCGACGGGTGGCGTGAGCTACACCAACCCGTATTTCAGGTCGATGGCCGACTCGACTCTGAGTGACGGCAAATTGCTGGGGCTTTACCATTTCGCCCGCGAATACGGCGTGAAGAATTCCGCCACGAGCGAGGCTGACCATTTCGTTAACGCTGCGATTCCCTATATCGGCAAGGCCGTGCTCGTGCTGGATTGGGAGGCGTCGGCGCTCAATCTGGGCCCGACGTGGGCCAAGAAGTTCCTCGATCGTGTTTACAAGAGGACCGGCGTGCGTCCGCTCATCTACATGAGCAAGAATCCGACCAGGGAATACAACTGGAGCGCGGTCGCCAATGCGGGTTACAAGCTGTGGGTTGCCCAGTATGCCAGCATGGGAAGCACCGGGTACCAGTCCAACCCCTGGACCGATACGTACGGTT
>CAMOLA010000017.1 GCA_946618265.1 uncultured Eggerthellaceae bacterium | reverse complement strand
ACCAGCGCTACAACGACCAGAGTCATCAGCTTGCTCGATTGGTTCGTTAGGGTGCTCGAATCTTGGATTTCCCAAAAACTAGAAGATGGCAATCTTAATCTTGCAAACGATAAGCAATCGACGGTGTTGCATGGCGATGCTCTTGCAATGAAAAACGAGAATCGGCAGTAGTTGCAAACGCGCCAACTGTGTGAGCGATCTCCCTGGCTTCAAACATATTGCAAATCATGTTAAAAATTTCGAGTTATGTTTGATAATACTGAAAACTCGATTTCTGTTGTTAAAAATATGCAGTTATGTTTGAAATTTTAAGGGCCTCTGAAGTGGCAAAAAACGTACGAAGCTCTGAACAGGGGTTTTATAAATCAAAACAGTCCATAATCGCTCGTGCTTCAGAGAAATCAAACATTTTCGAATATTCTGAACATCGGAACGTCAGTTTTCAGCAATATCAAACAAAACTGGATTTTTATAACATATTGAAGTCGTTATTTATTAGCGTGTTCGAAGTCGCTCGTGTGCAAATGTCGAAATCTGGGCTACTGGCGCTTGCAAGCTGAAACACGCATCGCCTGCGGGCGAAAGGCTGGAGGCCCGCTCGGTTAAGGCTCGTGATGCGGGATCTCCAGCGCATCGAGCAGGCGCGCGAATGCGTCTTGCCCGTCGAGGCATGTGTCCATGAGCCAGCCGCGCTCGTTTCGCCATTCGGATAAGCCACGGTAATAATAGCTTTTCTTCGCGTCCTCGATGATGAACGGCGTGATGTCGTGGCGATGGCATTCTTTGAGCGCGACGAGTCTGCCGATGCGGCCGTTGCCGTCTTGGAACGGATGTGCGAGCTCGAACTCGGCGTGGAATCCTGCCATGTTCTAAAACGGTCTCTGTTGCAGTTTCAGGGGGGCGTTATCGTCCGTTGTATCGCAAAAGATGACTGTGAAAGGCGGGTATGATGTCAATAGCGAGCGGCAAACGATTGCAGGATCAGCAGGCGGTCCGAGCGGGCAGGCATGGCGGCGCGCGGAAGCAAGTGCGTACGATAGCAGCAAAGCCGCAGATGGCACCGCCGGCAGCAAAGCCGCGCAAGCTGCGCGTGTGCGCGTATTGCCGGGTGTCAACGAGCTCGGCCGAGCAGGAGACCAGCTACGAGGCGCAGGTCGTGCACTATACCAACTATATAAAGGCAAACCCTGACTGGGCGTTCGCGGGCATCTTCGCCGACGAGGGCATCAGCGGCACACAGGCCAAGAAGCGCCCGGAGTTCAACCGCATGATCGCGGCGTGCGAGCGCGGCGACATCGACATGGTCGTGACGAAATCCATCAGCCGCTTCGCGCGCAACACGATTGACTGCCTCAACTACATCCGTCACCTCAAGGAGCTGCGCATTCCCATCATCTTCGAGAAGGAATCGATCAACACGATGGAGTCGGCCGGCGAGCTGCTGGTCACCATCCTCGCATCCATCGCACAGCAGGAATCGAAGTCGATTTCCGACAATGTGCGGATGGGCATCGAATTCGGTTTCCAGGAGGGGCGCGGTCGGCTGAATTACACGAACTTTTTGGGCTACACCGGCGCGGGCGCGCCGGGCCAGTTGGTCATCGTGCCCGATGAGGCGTGGCTCGTGCGGCGCATATTCCGCGAATACTTGGAAGGTTTAAGCCCCGGCATGATCGCCAAGCGGTTGACGGGGGAGGGCGCGCCGGCTCCCGCCGGTGGTCAGACATGGTACGCATCGACCGTCGCGAGCATCCTGCGCAACGAGAAGTATTGCGGCGACTTGCTGATGCAGAAGTACTTCACCGAGGATTACCTCACGCACAAGGTCGTGCGAAACGAGGGGCAGCGCCCGCAGTACCTAGTCGAGAACGCGCACGAGCCCATCGTGCCCAAAGAGGTGTTCGGGATGGTGCAGGAAGAGCGGCGTCGCCGCGGTGCGCTGAAAGGCCAGCCGGCAAAGCTGCGGTTCGGGAGCAGCGAAGCGCTGAGTGGGCGGGTGGTCTGCGGGAAATGCGGGCGCACGCTCAAGCGTTACCGCAAGCCCGATGCGCGGCTCGACGATTGGCGTTGCCGTCCGCGCGCTCGGAACAAGAAGACCAACGAGCGCGAACAGCCCGGTGCCCGTTGCGATTGCCGCATCGCGCCGGATGCTGAAATGCGCACGGCCGTGCTGACGGCGTTCAACGCGCTGCCGAGCTGGCGCGATGAGATAGTTGCGCTAAGCGGCTGGCCGACGTGGCAGCATGATGACAGCGAGTCCAGTTGCGGCGACAGGCTCGAGGGGCACGAGGGGCGGTCCATAGTCGAATACATCCAAATGCGAACGCTGCTCGAACTTGTCGATGAAATGCAGTCGAGAGCGGCGCATACGGCAGAATCTCAAGCGAATACGCTCGTGACCTCGCCATGTCTGGTTGCACCCACGTCGGGGTTGTGCACGGAGCCAGTCACTGCAGCGGCTCCGCAAACAACCGCATGTGCGCCCTACGCCCTAGCATCACGACCCGCCGCCTGCTACGACGCCGAGGACTTTTTTCAACGCACGCGCTATGAAATACCACGCGGCGTGTTGGATGAATATGGCGCTGTGGCCCGATTCTGCAACAATTTTGTCACGCGTTTCCTAAAGTGCGTCACCGTGATGGATGATGGTTACGTTGTCTCTTTCAAGGCGGGCATATGTGCGCAGATTATTCGCGGAATGGTGGTAGAATTCACCTGTGAAAGTAAATGCGCACGTTAATGGGCACTCGGGGTTGCCCATGACGCTACCCGCCAAAACGAAGAACGAAAGAAGGGTGGCTGCTTAGCATGTCAGAAGCTGGTCCCGAGATAGTCGACAAGGAACTCGAAGGTCAGCCGGATATCGTGGAAGAATCCGCGCCCGACGCCGCCGCGCCCGCCAAGGGCCGTCGCGGACGCAAGGGCAAGGCCGGCAAGGGCGGCGCAAAGCCCAAGCGCAAGCGCCGTGGCCCCAGCATTTCCACGATCATCGCGCTGGTCATCCTGCTCATCGGCGCGGGCATCATCGCATACCCGACGTTTTCGGACTGGTGGAACAGCTACCACCAGTCGCGCGCCATCGCGAGCTACGTCCAGGCAGTCCAGGAGACCGACCCGGCCAAGATCGAGGCCATGCTTGAAGACGCGCACAAGTACAACGAGAAGCTGCTGACCGACAGCAACCGCTGGCAGATGACCGATGCGGAAAAGGCCGAGTACGAAAACCTGCTCGACCTCACGGGCAACGGCGTCATGGGCTACGTGCAGATCAACTCCATCAACGTCGATTATCCGATCTACCACGGCATGGACGAATCGGTGCTCCAGATCGCCATCGGCCATTTGGAGGGCAGTTCGTTGCCCGTTGGCGGCGAGAGCACGCACGCGGTCATCTCCGGTCACCGCGGCCTGCCCAGCGCGCGCCTGTTCACCGACATCGACAAGCTGACCGAGGGCGATACGTTTACGGTCACGGTGCTCGATCAGACGGTCACCTACGAGGTCGACCAGATTCGCATCGTGTTGCCGACCGATTTGTCCAACCTCAACATCGACCAGGGTGCCGACTACTGCACGCTCATCACGTGCACGCCGTACGGCATCAACACGCACCGCCTGCTCGTGCGCGGGCACCGCATCGACAACATCATCGACTCCGACGTAATCACCGCCGAGGCGCTCCAAATTCCGCGTTACATCGCCATTCCGGCGGTCGCGATTCCGATTTTGTTCCTGTTCCTGGTCGGCGCGCTCATCTACAGCCGCACGACGCGCAGGCCCAACCGCGAGCTGATCGCCGAGACGCTGCGCGAACGCGTGCGTCAGGAGAACGCGGCTATGGCTGGCGCGGCGGGTGCTGATGCCAATATGGCTGATGGGGCGGACGTATCGCGTCCGGAAGGAGGCGATGGGCCAGCAGGAGCCTAAGGCGCGACCGTAGGCGATCGGCCCGATGAGCCGTTGGTTTCGGAAGGCTGATGTGCTGAATTGGACGATTAAGCTCGTTAATCGGTCATTTTTGACCGATTAACGAGCTCGGTAGCATTTTTGGGCATAATTACATGAGCGGGAATCTGTATAAATGCAGTATCAATACCAACACGGTATTGTGCCCGAGGTTAGAGGTAGCGAGGATTGATGTAGCAGAAAGCCGCATACAACGAGCATTCGGATATAATTATTATGCTCGGTGCGGAAAGTGACAGAATGTCACGCTAAGATGGAAACGGTTAGTCGGATTCAGCGGATTCGGCTTTCTGGGGATAAAGATAGAGGAAGGGGTTGCCCATGCAGCTTGCAAGTAAACGCATAGGCGCCATATTCGCAGCAGCGTGCATGATCGTCGCGCTGGCTTTTGGTGTTTCGTACGCCGTCGCCGCGGGCGAGTTCCCGGCCGACGGAGCGAACACGCTGACGGTGCATGCGACGAACAACAGCGATGCGGACTTCAAGGACGATATCGCTCAAGCGAACGTACAGGTCGATGTGTACAAGATCGCCAGCGCTGCGAAGAACTCCCAGTATGTGGCGTACGATTACACGTCGCTGGTCGAAGGTCTCACATTGCCGGGCGCTGACGCCAAGGCAGCCGATTGGGGCGCATTCGCTGCTGAGGCAGCAAAGGCGGTTCTGCCGAATGCTTCGACCTATGCCGTGAAAACCAACCTTCCCGTGGAGACCGCGGCTACTGATCTGGCTGATGGTTTGTATCTGATTGTGCCGCACGGCGAAGGCATCACGCCCGAAGTCAAGGATGGCGCGCTTGCTGGCCTCGAGGCGTATTCCGCGAAGTACATCTACACGTTCGTGCCGTCCATCACGGCTGCTCCCACGAAGGAGCCGCTGAAGGACAGCGCGGGCAACATCATTTACGACGAAAACGGCTATCCTTCCATCAACACGGCAGCGAGCGCTGGCGAGTGGACGCGCGCAATCGAAGTATCGCTCAAGCCCGAGCAGAAGCCGGCGTATGGCAAGCTGCGTATCACCAAGAACGTGACGGACAACACCGAAAGCAAGATGGACGCGACGTTCGTATTCCATATCGTCGGGACGACGCCCGAAGGCGCCAAGCAGAACAAGACCAACGATTATGACAACTACGCGCAGGTCATGTATGTCAACGGCGAGGTCAAAGAAGCTATTATCACGAAGATTCCAGCTGGCACGACCGGCACGGTGACCGAGGTCAACCCTGGTAACGGTTTCACATCCGAAACGGTTGTCGGAGAGTTCACGATCGTCATGGACGACGAGGATATGGCTACCGTCGAGTTCAACAATACACGTGATACGCCCGAGAACCCGACGTATGGCATTCAGAACAACTTCGAGGCTACTCAGGTTGACGACGCCGGCGCGGTGACGGATTGGAAGTGGTCCGCAAACGAAGAGGCAAACGCGCACGAAGGATTGTAATAGGTTGATAGTCGGGTTGCCGGCGTGAGGGCAGCCCGATGAGATGTTTCGAGTTTGACGAGGCGTGAAGGCGACGGCCGGGGAATACTGAAGGTCGTTCGACGAAACGAAGCGAGATGGAGAGAAGGATGAAGCGCAAGACCATCATAGCGGCGGCTTTGGCAGCGGCGTTGATACTGTGCATGAGCGCGGTGCCGGCATTCGCCTACTTTACCGATCACCATACGGCCAACGGTGGCTTGACGATTACCACGAAGCCCACGACCGAGATCGAGGAATGGGTCGGTCAAGGCAAGAAGGAAGTCGCCATCAAGAACACGGGCGATACCGACGTGTACGTGCGCGCAGGCGTGTATGCCAGCTCGGCTCTTCCGATTCTTACGGTGTCGGGGAACGGATGGAGCGCGTCTCCTGATGGAACCATGGCAAACCCCGACAATTCGAGCAATGTCCGTGGTTGGTATTACTACGAGACTCCGCTTGCGCCGGGTGAAACTTCTCAGCGTCTTTCCGCCGAGCTCAACTTGGCTACTAAGGACAAGCGCGTGGTCGAGGAGAACTACAACGTCATCGTAGTGTATGAATACTCTGCGGTGCAATACGACGAAAACGGCAATCCGAGCGCGGTCGATTGGTCGTACTCGTATCCGGCCGCTAGCTAGGAAGGGGGCCGAACATGCTTAAGGTTTTGCGTTCGCCCATCACGACGGCAATTCTATTCGTGGCCGCAGCTGCGCTGCTGGGCTTCGGCGGCATCGGCGCCGTGCAGGCGGCACCGCGCTTCCAGTCGGCTGATTATCGCGCCGAGGTCGTGCTGACCAACATCGAGACGGCCTTGACCGAGTATGGCGAGGTTGTCGAGGGCGACGACGCGTTGGTAAAGAATACGCTGCTGTCGCATAACGCTGACGCTAACGGCAAAGTAGACGAGTCGATCAAGGTTGGCAAGAAGTACGACTATGCGCTTGGCGTACGCAACGTTGCCGATGGCTCCAAGAAGGGCATCGACCAGTACGTGCGCGTGACCGTCAACAAGTACTGGGTGCTCGTCGACGACCAGGGCAATGTGATCACCGACAAGAACGGCAAGGTGAAGGATTGCGGTTTGGATCCGTCGCTGATTAAGCTGCACTTCCTGGAAGGCAACGGCTGGACGATCGATAAAGACTCTTCCACGGAAGAGCGCACGGTGCTGTACTACGACAAGACGCTCGCCACCAATGGCGATAATTCGACGCCGTTCACGGACTCCCTGAGCATCGACCCCAAGGTCCTCAAGGAGATCACGGATCTGGAGAGCGGTCTTAATTACGACTACAACAAGGTCGAGTTCCGCATCAAGGCAACGGTTGATGCAGTGCAGACGCACAATCCTGAGCCGGCAATGACGAGCGCCTGGGGTCGTACGAACGCATAGCTTTTCGAGCTGGCGGAATGCGGGTTCGCCGCCAGCGGAATAGAGCTTGAGCCCGAAGCAGTGACGGTTCCGTAGAGTTGGGACGCAGTATGAAACGATTGCACATAATGATCATCGCGGCGGTGGTGTTCGCGGCGCTCGCTTTCCCGGGTGCGGCGTATGCCAATAGCCTGAAGGGCTCGAGCGACTGGTCGGTGACCTTCAATTCGTCCGAGAAGATGGTCGACAACTTCTCCGCCAAGCAATGGGCGGACGACATCGGCAGCTTGCAGCCGGGTGACGACATCACTTTTACCGTGAACCTGCATCACGACCACAACACGGCGTGCGACTGGTACATGGCCAATGACGTGATCAAGTCGCTCGAGGAGAACTACGCGGCTGGTTCGGCGTACGGCTACAAGCTGACCTACACCAATCCGTCAGGTACGACGCGCACGTTGTACGACAGCACCAAGGTCGGCGGCGACGACACGAAGGGCTTGTTGGAAGCCACGAGTGCGCTCGAGGACTTCTTCTATCTGGACAACCTGAAGAAGGGCCAGTCGGCGAAGGTGAACCTGCTCGTCACGCTTGACGGCGAGACCGAGGGCAATGCGTACTTCGACACGCTGGCTCAGTTGAAGATGAAGTTTGCGGTCGAGCTTCCCAGCACGCGCGGAACCTCGAGCAGCTCGAGCACGACCACGACGCGCGGTTCCGATCGCAGCGCCGTCCAGACCGGTGACGACACGGATCTGTTCCCGTTCTACATGGCCATGGTCGTAAGCGGTGCGGCGCTGTTGGCGCTCGGCATCTTCAGCATGCGCAGCCGTAAGCGCGAACGCGAGCAGGGCTAGCAACGGGGCACGACGAGCCGCGTTGCGGCGGAACGGAGAATGACGATGAGCATGGCAAATACAATGAAGCGAGCGGTGTTCGCGCTGGCTTTGGCGCTTGCCGCGGGGCTGATGTTCGCGGCCGCAATGCCGGCTACGGCGCATGCTAAGAAGAAGGACGAGGATTACACCTACACGGTGCGCGTGTGGGCCGGTAACGAGGGTACCGTCGACGGGAAGACGAAGTACTCCGAGATCAAGGATGTCAAATACGGCACTGAGATGAACCTCAGCAGCAAGTTTGACGTCAAGGTGACTAACGACAAGTACTACCACAAGGGCTTCCGCCTGAGCGGTACCGACAACCAGAACACTAATGGGTCGTCCAACTTGCGCGAGAGCATCGTCGTGACCGAAGACATGGATTACGTCGTTTCCTACGGCGTCAAGGGTGACATGGTAGATTACACCTTGCACTTCGTGGAGCGGGGTTCCAACCGCGTGTTGGCGCAGCCGATCACGCGTCAGGGCGTGAAGGGTGACAAGCCCGTCGTCGCGTTCGAATACGTGTCAGGCTATCGTCCGCTGTATCGCAACCTCACCGGTACGCTGAAGGAGAGCGGCAACGACTGGACGTTCTACTACGTGCCGCTGCAGCAGGGCGAGACCGAGAGCGGTACTACTACGACGACGCGTAGGACCACGACGACTACGACCACGACTGGCGGCACGACTGGTGGCGGCACCGCGGCTGGCGGAACGGCTGCTGGCGGTACAGCAGCTGGTGGAACGGCTGCTGGCGGCACCGCTGCAGGTGGCACGGCGGCTGGCGGAACCGCTGCTGGCGGCAATGCGGCAGGTGGCAACGCTGCTGGCGGAACCGCGGCTGGTGACAACGCGCAGGGCGGTACTGCTGCCGAGCCTCAGACGCCTCCCGCGACTGAGGAAATCGCCGACGTCGACAACCCGTTGGCTGACGGCACCCCCGGCGCTAACGGCACGGGCGACTCGACCACGGGTTCGAGTGATGCCACGACGGGCGACAACGCGTCGGGTACGCAGTCTTCGTCCTCTGCTCCTGCCGGTCCTCCGTACGGCCTGATCTTCGGCATCGCGCTGATCCTGGTCGCGGCAATCGGCGGCATCATGTACTACCTGCGCTCGCGCCGCGAGTAAGCGCAACGACAAAATGAAAATGGGCACCGACTGCGCGTGAGGCTGCCCATAGCGAAGAGCCGCCCCCTCCAGGCGGCTCTTCCTGATATAAGAAGGAGTTGTAGGTGATAATGGTCTTCTACGAGTGCTCTATTGACTCCATGGAGGCATGTCCATTTTCCATTTCTTGCCTGATGAGATAGACTATACGGCAACGAACCACACGGTGAAACGGAGCATTTGATGGCAGGCCGAACGCGGCAAAAGAGCAAGGGCAACGCAGTTGGCAAGTCTCCTGCGAAAGGCGGGAAGCTCGTACCGGCTTTGTGCAACGTCATTGGCATGGTGCTACTTGTGGGCGTCATCGCCCTTTGCTTGCCTTTGACGGTTCCTCGCATTATGGGCTACGAGGTGTACGACGTGGTCAGCGGTTCGATGGAACCTGCGATTCCCGTCGGAAGCGCCGTGTTGGTCAAGCCCACCGACGCCGCACAACTGCAGGAAGGCGATGTTGTCGCGTACTACGCTGTGAGTGGAAGCAACGTGCGCGAAGGCGGAGCGGTCATGGATGGTGCCCAGGGCGCCGGCGGCGGCAACACCGCATCCCCGAACTCGCAGGCAGGCGAGGGGACGGACTCTGCCGATGCGACTGAAGACGATAGCTCGGGTAGCGTCGGCGTCGCCGACGAGGGCGAAGCCTCGATCGTCGTGCATCGCGTGGTCACCAACCGCACGCTCATGGGCGAGCTTGTCACCAAGGGCGATGCGAACAACGTCGAGGACTTTAATCCCATTCCCTACGATAACGTCATCGGACGCGTGGAGACCAGCATTCCCATGGTCGGCACGTTCATGTCGATTTACGCAAGCACGGCGGGGAAGGTGTATCTGCTCCTGACGGCCGCGTGCGGCGTCATGCTGAACATGCTGGCCGGGCGCATGCGTTCCGCTCGTCGCGAGCGCGTCGAGCAAATTGCCGAAGCGGCCGCCGAGGTTGGCTTGACCCCCGAGGCTGCCGAGAAGATGCTGTACGGCGGGGCTTCCGCTGGAGCAGCTTCTGCTGGTTCTGCTGCTGTTGGTGCCGTTGGCGCGGGTAGCGGTCAGGCGCTTCATGGCGCAGGCTCGGACGATGCGGGAATCGCCGACGCGGTGACCGCTGAGGCCGCGCGTGTCGGCTCGGGTTATGTTGCTGTGGGCGATGCAGATGCGTCGATACGGCCCGAAGGCGCGCAGGGAGTCATGCTCGCTTCCTCCGATGCTGGAAATGGCGCTGGCGTTGGAGGGGGAGCACGGCATGCTGCGCCCGCTGGGGCAGGTTCGGTGCCTTCGCAATCTCGCCTGGATGCAGGCGCCAGCCAAGGCGGCGGCTCTGGCAAGAGTGGCGGTTCGCGCAAAGACGCTTCCAAGAAGCGCGGCGGAAGCAAGTTGCGCGTCGCTCTGGCGGTGGTGCTCGCGGTCGTGTTCCTAGGTTCGGCGGGCGTGGTCGGCTACGTCAACTGGCAGTATCACATCAGCGACGCGCTGTACCACGACGCTGCCGATAGGTTTACGAGCGACGGTGACGGTTCGGGCGAGATTGCGCCCAAGAAGGTCGATTTCAAGGCGCTGCAGGCCGAGAATCCCGACATCGTCGGCTGGATTTACTGCAAGGACACGGTCATCGACTATCCCGTGCTCAAGGGCAAGGACAACGACCAGTACCTTTACCACGACTACACGGGCGCCTACAACATCGACGGTTCGATTTTCGTTGATGCCGAGAACCGCGACGATTTCGTCGACAGCAACACGATCGTCTACGGCCATCACATGAACTCCGGTTCGATGTTCGCGGGGCTGATCAAGTGGGCCGACCAGGAGTACTACGACAAGCACAAGGTCGTGTGGCTGCTCACGCCCGAGCAGGATTACAAGATCGAGCTCTTCGCGGGGCATCACGTGGACGCGCACTCCGAAGCGTACCAAATCGCGCAGACCCCAAGCGTCCATCTGTACTCGCTGTTGTCCAAGGCGCTTGCCGATTCGGATTTCAAGGCGGACGTGGCGCCGACGCAACAGCTGCTCGATGCTGTGCCCAAGGCCAAGCAGTGGGCGCTCGACAATGCAAAATCGGAAGATGCCGTACAGCAAGCGCTCGTGATAGAGCCGCTCGAAAACGACAAGAAACCGCACGTGCCCTCGGCTTCCAAGCTTGGAGAGCTGGCCAATTCGATGAAGGATTTCCCGCCCGCAAACCCCGACGCCGCCATCCAGCTCGGCACCGATGACCGCTACATCATGCTGTCGACGTGCGCTTACCTCTTCGACAATGACCGCTACGTCCTCAACGGCAAGCTCATCCCCGTAGCCAGCGCCGGCGGCAAGAAGAAAAAGAACTAGCTTGCACTTCTGATGCCGATAGCGGCGGAATTCACGAATCGATTCCCGTCGCGCTCGCTCGCGGCAAGATGGAAAAAGTGCTAGCACTCCCAGGCAGTGGGGTTCTACCCCTACACGCTGGACTCCATAAACCGCGAGCGAACCGCAATCCCGTGCATTCCGGCGGCATCTTCTGCACCAGATCGCGTTTCACTCGCGGTTTTCTGACTGGCGCCGGGGTTGCCAGCCGGTGTTTCTCCAGGTCGCGCTTCCCGAGGGCAATCCGAAACCGTGACTGAACCGCGATCTGGTGCATCCGGGGGCCCGCTCGTGCACCAGATCGCGTTTCACTCGCGGTTTTTCGCTTGGTATCGGGACCGACACCAGCGTTTCTCCAGGTCGCGCGTTTAACCGGCAATCCAAAACCGCAAGCGAACCAAAATCTCATGCAGCTGAGTGCTCCTCTTTGCACCAGATCGCGCTTCAGTCACGGTTTTAGGCTCGCATGTGGGCTCGCCGGCGGCGTTTCACGAAGTCGCGCACTCTGTTCAGGCTTAAAACCGCCAACTGAACTCGACACCGTGCACGCGAGAGCGCGAACCTGCGCCTAATCGTGCTTCATTCGCGGTTTGGTGCATGATATGTTGGCTTTAAAAGCGGTCGGCGTGATCGCAAGAGCATAGCAGTACTAAGAGACGACAAATGTAGCTTCGCGGGTATGGCGTGTTCTCAATTTCTTGCGTTCCAAGCCGGTGTCCATTTCCGATTGCTTGTGCTTCTGATTTACGCTCAAAAGGTAGTCGAAGCATCATGGATTGATGGGTTCGGGATTCTTGGGATCTCACATGCGAATCATTCGGATATGCAGACTTCGTCTATTGCAGATAAGCGTTTTGCAACTCAACGGCGGCGAAGGCAATCCATGAGAAAAGGGCGCAGGGTTCGTTGAAGCGCCAAGCAGCTCTTCGATCATCGTATACGACCGCTTGATCTGTTCCACGAGAAGAGCGCTTTGCGTAGCGCCAATCGTTCGGCCGTTGCTCCGAGGGCGCTCTTCTGCAGCCGTTTATGAAGCTTCTCCTTGGCAATTCGCTGAATGATGATTTCATAGGCAAACAAGTCGCCGACTTGAGCTTTCGTTAGTTCAACGACTTCGAATCCCATTTCTTTGAGCCCGCTTACGCGCGCGAAATCCGATTCCTTTTCTTCGTCGGATGAATGGTCTAACTTTCCATGATGCTCGATGTCGAGGAAAAGGTCTTTGTATCCCATATCGAGGCGGCATGTATTGCGCTTGGCGATTCGCGCAGCTCGCGCGGTAAGCTCTATTTCTTCGTTCATATTCATGCGTGAGAAGCCGTAACCGCCAAGACGATAGGGAAGGCACATGGTCATTTCGTCGAACGTCTCCATGGGCGATGCAGAATTGTCGACAACGTAATGCAACGCTCGCATAGCGCGTTTGGTGCTGCGGCAGTTTTTGGCGGTTAGAAGGTAATTCTGCAGTCCAATTGTGGTAATAAGCGGATACTTACGCTTTCGAAAACCGCGTTTCTCGCGAGCGTCGAAGCTGTAGAGTCCGCAGAGCTCGTCTCCGAATGCTATCAAGTTCGTAAAATCGAGTATAGAAGCCGCATGCAAGAACATGAATGCCGGCGATTCGACGAGCACACCGGACTGCAGCTCGTAAAACGAACCTTCGGGAATCGGGCCGGTCCATATGTGGACAGTTATATCCTTGAGCGTCTTGCAACGGCCCGCATCGAACGCGAGCGCGTGGAAGATGCCGTCTGTAGGTTCAAGATACTGCTCATCGACCCAATCGGGCACGAGCGGCATGATGTCGCTTCGCCGAAAAGCGGCATCGCCCGGAACGATCGGCAATGGCGGTTTCGGCATCCGGTCGGCCGGATAGCGTTGGCGCCAAAATTCGATAGAAGATGCTATGTCGAATACGAGATTCATTCAGGCGATTGTAGCAGAACGATATCGCATTTCAAGAGGTAAAATAGTGCAGAATGGTCGGTATATAAGGAGCGAATTTTTGATAGTAAAACGGTAGCTTTTCGGGGGTTTTATTACGTCTTGTGCCCAGCTCTGTGCGGCGAATCGGATTGCACCGCGCCATCCTTGCTCCGGGTGCTCTAATGCTTTGTAGAAGGTGCGCTCGTGGGTGCTAGAAGTTTATAGCGTCTTGGGACTATCGCGGAAATGTGAATACGCATCAAGCCGTGTTTTTGCGTCGCGTCTTTGCAGGGGTTAACGGTGCGAGCTAAGCTGAGGCGTCTCCCGTATCCCGAAACCGCGAGCGAACCGCAATCCAGTGCAATCTGGCGCGGATCCGTGCACCAAATCGCGTTTCGCTCAAGGTTTTTCGCTTGAGTTCCTGCCTGCCTCTGGCGTTTCCGCAGGTTGCGATCACTGGAGAGGCTTCGAAACCGCGAGCGAACCGCAATCCCGTGCATCTGGGGGCTCGTTAGTGCATCAAATCGCGTTTCGCTTGCGGTTTTTCGTTCAATTGCTCGCCTGCCGTAAACGTTTCCCCAGGTCGCATTTCTTGTGCGAGGTTATAAACCGCGAGCGAACCGCGATTCAGAGCAATCGGGTGCTTTGCTGTGCACCAAATCGCGTTTCGCTTGCGGTTTTCGAGTTTAGGCAACATGGCTACGAGTATTGGGTCTGCTTATACGGGGCGCGCGTGGCGTCTTGAACGTGTGGAGCATATCGTTGCGCGGGGCATTCGGAACATGTGGAGCATGTGCGGTGCATGCGGGTGTTCGGAGCGTGCGGAAACACGAACGTGGCTTGGGCACATGCGGCGATTTTGCGAAGGCGAGTGGAAAGCGGCTTGCAACAGCGCGTGTGAGCCGTTACAATTACCGATGCGTTGAATCGCTTATGGACGCTTGGCTCAGCGGGAGAGCATCGCCTTCACACGGCGGGGGTCACTGGTTCAAATCCAGTAGCGTCCACCACGAAATGAGAGGCCGTCTTCGGACGGCCTTTTTTGATGCATAGCATGCAAAATGCGCTTGCGGTAACTTCGCAAACGTATTGCTGCGCTAGGATGCGGCGAGGCGAGTGCGAGAAAGCGTTGCGAGATGGCGGGGCGGCGCAAAGAGGTGAAGCCTTTGCGCGGTGACGCATAGAGGGCAACTGTGCTGCGGCATGCAGTAGCGCGGTCGCGCGGCGGTGCGGCAACGCGCTGGCATGCGAGTGGGAAGTGCGGTCGCACGGCGGCTCGGAAACGTGCTGACATGTGAACAGGGTCGCGACGGTGCGGCAACGCGCTGGCATGCGAGCGCGGTCATGCAGGAACAAATGGTAACGGGGGAGCGGATTTGATCCTTCAACTGGAGCATATTACGAAGTCATTCGGCGGGCGCACGCTGTTCGCCAACGTCGCGTTGCGACTGGAGGCCTACGATCACCTGGCGCTCGTCGGTCCCAACGGCGCGGGCAAGACCACGATGCTGCGCATCATCACCGGCCAGGAAGACGCCGACGAGGGGCGGGTCGTCCTGGCGAAGGACGCTTCGATCGGCTACCTCGAGCAGGAAGCGATCGAGATGGGCGACAATCCCGTCTTCGAGGAGGTGCTGTCCTCCCAGACCGAGATCCTGGAGGCCGAGCGGCGCCTGAAGAAGCTCGAGCGCGAGCTGGGCGCCAATCCCACCGAGCAGCAGCTCGCCGCTGCCGGCCGCGCGCGCGACAACTACGAGATCCTGGGTGGGTACACCATCGAGTCGAAGGTGCGCAGCGTGCTCTTCGGCCTCGGCTTCAAGGAAAGCGACATGGTGCGCCACACGACCGAGTTTTCCGGTGGCTGGCAGATGCGCCTCGCGTTGGCTAAGCTTCTCGTGCGCAATCCCGATGTGCTGCTGCTCGACGAGCCCACCAACCATCTGGATCTCGAGTCGGTCCGTTGGCTTGAGAGCTTCCTGCGCGGGTACTCGGGGGCCGTCATCGTCGTCAGCCACGACCGCGCCTTCATGGACAACATGGTCGACCGCGTCGCCGAAATCGATAACGGTCAGGTCAACCTGTACAAGGGCAACTACACTGCATACCTGCGCGCCCGCGAGCAGCACATCGAGCAGCTCAAAGCCGAGCAAGCCCAGCAGCTGCAGGAGATCGCGCGCCTCGAAGCGTTCGTCGAGAAGTTCCGCTACAAGGCGACGAAGGCCCGTCAGGCGCAGGATCGCGAGAAGAAGCTCGAGCGCCTGCGCGAAAACCTCGTGGCCATCCCCGAGGAGCGCAAGACGGTGCATTTCAACTTCAACCAGCCGCCGCGAACCGGCGACGAGGTCGTGAAGGCGCAGGGACTGGTCAAGCGCTATGGCGACAACGTCGTCTACGACGGTCAGGATTTCAAGCTGTACCGCGGTGACAAAGTGGCGCTCGTCGGGCCCAACGGCGCGGGCAAGTCCACGTTGCTCAAGATGATCGCCGGCGCGCTCGCGCCCGATGCAGGCACCGTGACGTACGGCACGCACGTCACCAAGACGTACTACGCGCAGCACCAGCTGGAAGAGCTCAACTCGGGCAATACCGTGTTCGAGGAGCTCGACCGCGTGGCGCCGGGTTGGACCATATCGCAAGTCCGCACGTTGCTCGGGGCGTTCCTGTTCAACGGCGATGACGTCGACAAGAAGGTCAGCGTCTTGTCGGGCGGCGAGAAGAGCCGCCTCGCGCTGGCGAAGATGCTGGTCGCGCCCACGCCGTTGCTGTGCCTGGACGAGCCGACCAACCACCTGGACATCTCGAGCGCCGACGTGCTGGAGCAGGCGCTTCTGCACTTCGAGGGAACGATCCTGCTCATCACGCACGACCGCCACCTCATCCGCAGCGTGGCCAACCGCATCGTCGAGGTCAAGCCCGGCAAGCTGACCGATTATCCGGGCGATTACGACTACTACCTGTTCAAGACCGACCAGGCCGACGAGGACCGCAGCATCGTGGACGAGTCGCGCGCCGCGGGCCGCGGCAAGTCGGGAACGCTCGGCCACAACTCGCAGGCGATGTCGGCCGTGACCGGCTCGTCGGGCGGCAGGAGCGGCTCGAAGGGGAAGGGCGAGGCCACGAACGCCGCTGCGCAAGCGCAGGAGACGACCGTGACCGTGCGGCGCCATCGCGGCGAAAAGCAGCCGGCGCCCGGTCCCGTGCAATTGACGGCCGCGAAAGGCTCGGCACCCAAGTCCAAGGAGCAGAAGCGTCGCGAGGCCGAGGCTCGCAACCGCGCCTATGCCGCGCTCAAGAACCATCGCAAGCGCATCGCCGAGCTCGACGCGCAGATGGAGCGCGATAACGCGCGCATGGCCGAGGTGATGGAGCTGCTCGCCGATCCCGATTTCTACACGCGCGAGGATTCCACGAGCGACATCATCGCCGAGCATGCCAAGCTCAAGCAGCGCATTGCCCATGCCGAGGAGGAATGGCTGCTGCTCAACGAGGAGCTCGAAGAGGAGATGGCCCGTCAAGCCGCACAGTAGCTTGGGATGTGACGGTTGCTGACGGTGTACCTGGCGCCCCGGAGCGCGACATCCGCCCGGCTTCACGGAAGCTGCCGTGCGCGATTGCCTCGGGCGCGAAGCGCCTTCCCGGTAATCGCCCCGATTCCCCAGGTAGCCGCCCGTGCACTTGTTGCCCCGGGACTGCGGAGGCTGGTGGGGTGCGCGCAGCTGGATTCGTACATTCAGCCCGAAACTTGCCAATCGCGCTTTCTCGTGGTAGGAATGCGGCTAAATGTACGATGAGTTGGCAGGAATGGGGCTAAATGTACGAATAATCGCGTCTCTTCGGGCTGGTAATCGTACATTTGGCCTGATTTCTACCATGAAATATCTCAGATGGCGGTTTGAGCGCGATATGTACGATAATGTGCACGTGGAAAGGGCACGGAGGCGCGCTCATGGGGGGCGCTTTCGTGTGCACGTGGAAAGGGTGCGGAGGCACGCTCATGCGGGAGCCGAGCTCTCGGAATGTCTCCATACGATAGTCCGTGAATAGGGGCATCGGAGGAGTGTTCAAATATGCGTGAACGGGGTGCGGAGGCGCGCTCATGTGGGAGCGAGCTTTTGGAGCGACTTCACTAATCATTCCTTCGTCCCGCGTTCACGCGAGGGTTTGGAGGAGATGAAACATGCTCAACATCGTGTTGATAGAACCGGAAATACCGCAGAACACGGGCAACATCGCGCGGACGTGCGCGTGCACGGGCGCGCGGCTGCACCTGGTCGAGCCCATGGGTTTCCGGCTGACGCAGCGCAACCTGGCGCGCGCGGGCTGCGATTACTGGGACGAGGTCGACATCGTGCGCTGGCCGTGCGTCGAGGCGTTTCTCGACGAGCATGGCAAAGACGAGTTGCACCTGTTCACGGGCCAAACCGAGCGCATCTTCGCCGACGTGAGCTACGGTGAGGACGCCTTCCTGCTGTTCGGCCGCGAGAGCGCGGGCATCGATCCGGATATCCTCGCGCGCTTCGCCGACCGCTGCGTGCGCATTCCCATGCGCGATGGCCTGCGCAGCCTCAACCTCTCCAATGCCGTCGCCATCGCCGCTTACGAGGCCCTGCGCCAACACGCTTTCCCCAACCTCGTGTAGCCGCTGAATGAGTTGGGGAAACTGTCCTTCCGACACATTCTCGGGGTCGTGTTTGCTTGAGTGGAAGAGCGTTCAAGAATCGTTCCACCCTGTCATCCTGAGCCGAAGGCGAAGGATCCCCGCGAAGCGGTGACCTGGGTAAACCGCTTCGCGGGAATCCTTCGCTTCGCTCAGGATGACAGTTCCGCCGCTCCTCCCGGCAGCCCGGGGCAACCCTGAAGGCTCTCTTGATGCTGCCCGGGGGCTAAGCGAGGAAATCGGCGATTGCGCTCGCGTCGCGCAGGCCCTTGGCGTAGAGACCCTCGATCGCGTCGTGGTCCTTGGTCAGCGTCTGCATGTCGCCGATGTCGTCTGGCGCGACGATGAGAACCTTTCCCTCGCGCTCGTAGCGTTTGGCGCGGTCGAGCTGCAGGTTGTACAGCCCAGCGCGGTTGGCCAACGCATCGGCTATACGCGGGTACTTCGGTCTGACCAGGCGGGCGAAACGTATGTCGCGGTCGGGCTTGCGGTAGTAGTCGCGCGGTCGCGTGAGCACCACGACGACCTTATCGCATCCCGCGTTAAGGGCCTGCTCGATTGGAATCGGGTCCGAAAGCCCGCCGTCGAAGCACGGCCTTCCGTGAACGGGGTAGGGCTTGTTCACGACAGGGAGCGCCGATGACGCCTTAACCGGCGCGTAATCGTCCTGCGCCATGTCGTCGAGCGTGAAGTAAACGGGAAGCCCGCTCTGAGCGTCGGTCGCCACGATGATGAACTGCTTGCCGGACTCCACCATGGCGGGGTAGTCCAGCGGGAATTCGCCGTCAGAATTCGAAAGCCCGCCGTAGATGTAGTCGAGGTCGACGAACTCGTGCGTGCGCACCGCGAGTTCGGGTCCCATGTACTCGGGCCGGAAACTGTACTCGTCGTAGAACGCGAAATTGCGCCCCAGCTGCCCCGCGATGTACGACGACAAGTTGGCCGCGCCCGCCGACACGCCCACGCACACGTCGAAATTGACGCCGTTTTCCATGCACCAGTCGAATACGCCCGCGCCGTACGCTCCGCGCTCGCCGCCGCCGACGTCAACAACGCCTATCATCTGCCCATCTCCTTTTTGGTGAAACAGATACCCTGGAGACCTGTTTCAGTGCAAAACGAACGGCAGGGACTTATCATCCCTGCCGTATATATTGTTCCAAAAATTATACCCTAATGGGTTTCTGCCGTGCTACTGGTTTATTGCACGCAGTTCATTACGCCTCGAGCGCCTGGTCGATGTCGGCGATCAGGTCGGTCACGTCTTCGAGGCCAACCGAGAGGCGCACCATGTCGCCGGGCACGCCAGCGGCGGCCAGCTCCTCGTCGCTCATCTGGCGATGCGTCGAAGAGGCCGGGTGCAGACAGCATGTTGCCGCGTCGGCCACGTGCGTGGCGATGTGCGCGACCTTGAGGTTGCGCATGAACTTCTCGGCTGCCGCACGCCCGCCCTCGACGCCGAAGCTGATCACGCCGCACGAGCCCTTGGGCAGGTACTTGCACGCCAGCTCGTGATACGCGTCGCCCGGCAGGCCGGGGTAGTTCACCCAGCTGACGCGCGGATGCGCGGCGAGGTGCTCGGCGATGGCCTGGGCGTTTTCGCAATGACGTTCCATGCGCACGTGCAGGCTCTCGAGGCCGAGGTTGAGCAGGTAGGCGTTCTGCGGCGAGGCCATCGCCCCGAAATCGCGCATGAGCTGCGCCGTCGCCTTCGTGATGAAAGCGCCCTCGCGCCCGAACCGCTCCGCATAGGTGATGCCGTGATAGCTCTCGTCAGGCGTGCAGAGCCCGGGGAACTTCTCCGCATGTGCCATCCAGTCGAACTTCCCGGAATCGACGATGCATCCTCCAATTGCCGCGGAATGTCCATCCATGTACTTGGTGGTCGAATGCGTCACGATGTCGGCGCCCCATTCGAAAGGACGGCACATGATGGGCGTGGGGAAGGTGTTGTCGACGATGAGCGGCACGCCATGAGCATGCGCCGCGGCCGCAAACTTCTCGATGTCAAGCACCGTGAGCGCCGGGTTGGCGATGGTCTCGCCGAACACGGCCTTGGTGTTGGGCTTGAACGCCGCATCGAGCTCGTCAGGCGTGCAATCGGGCGCAACGAACGTGAACTCGATCCCCATCTTGGCCATCGTGACCGCGAACAGGTTGTACGTCCCGCCGTAGATGGAATTGCTGGCCACCACGTGGTCGCCGGCGCACGCGATGTTGAACACTGCGAAGAAATTGGCCGCCTGACCGCTTGACGTGAGCATAGCCGCGCTGCCGCCTTCGAGCGCTGCTATTTTGGCAGCTACCAGGTCGCATGTCGGATTCTGCAAGCGCGTGTAGAAATACCCTTCGGCCTCGAGATCGAACAGCTTGCCCATATACTCCGACGTCTCGTAGCGAAACGTCGTCGACTGGATGATAGGGACCTGCCGCGGCTCCCCGTTACCCGGCGCGTACCCGCCGCGAATGCATGTCGTGCCCAGCTCCATATGATGCTCCTATCGTCGCTCAATCGCGTGTCGGCGAATATTCCTTCACGAATGATACCGCAAGCCATGGTGTAGATGGTTTCCACGAAATTGCTTGCTGGCTATCGGTATCAAACAACGCGAGGAACCAGCCGATTTAGCACCCCTCGAGGTTGTCCAAAAATGCCCCAAGTGTCATCCTGAGCCGAAGGCGAAGGGTCCCCGCGAAGCGGTGACCCGGGAAAACCGCTTCGCGGAGATTCTTCGCCTTCGGCTCAGAATGACAAAGCAGGCTTTTTGGACAACCTCCCCCCAATGCCGCTTGCATGCATCGTGAATACGATTTTTTCTATAAGTCAATTCAAGTTATTACAAATTTGACATCCGTAACACTTTTCAGTACACTCCATGGTGTTACGAAATCCAAATTGGTAATACTTCTTTGGTACGTAGAGGGGGATTCGCAATGGGACATCGGCTGGTATCTCGTAGAAGTTTCATCGGCATGGCGGGGGCGCTTACCGTGGCAGGGCTTGTTGGCTGTTCGCCTGCTGCCAGCTCGTCATCGGCATCAAGCTCGGCATCCGCGTCGGCATCCGCTGCAGCATCAGCCGCCTCTGCGGGCGCGAAGGACACGCTCACCATCTACGTCGGTGCAGAGCCCGAAGACGGCTTCGACCCGATGACCGGCTACGGCGCTTACGGCGACCACGCGTTCTTCCATTCGCGGCTGCTCCGCTACGACAAGGACATGAAGCTCCAACCCGACCTCGCGACGGAGTGGAAGATATCCGATGACGGCCTCACCTATACCTACAAGCTGCGCGACGACGTCGTGTTCTCGGACGGCAGCCCGCTGAAGGCCTCGGATGTCGTGTTCTCGTACCTGACCGCGCGCGACGGCGCATCGTCGAGCCTCGATCTGACGAAGCTCGCGGACGCTAAGGCGCCCGACGACACTACCGTTGAATTCACGCTGAGCGAGCGTTACTCTAGCTTCGAGTCGATCACGGGCAAGCTCTGCATCGTGCCCGAGGCGCTCTACGACGATCAGAAGTATCGCACCAACCCCATCGGCTCAGGTCCCTTCAAGCTCGTCCAATGGGACAAAGGCCAGCAGGTCATCATCGAGCCCAATGAGCACTACTACGGGACCATCTCTCCGTTCAAGCAGATCACGGTCCTGTTTCTCGACGGCGAAGCGGCGCTTGCCAACGCGCAGTCGGGTATGCTCGACGTCGTCATGGTCTCCCCGGAATACGCGACCTCGACCGTTGCGGGCATGCACCTGGAGACGTTCCCGACCATCGACACGCGCGGCTTCAACTTGCCGACCAAGCCCGAGTCCAAGGTCGACGGCAAGGTCGTCGGCAACAACGTGACAAGCGACATCGCCATCCGCAAGGCGCTCGTGATCGGCATCGACCGTCAGGCGATCGTCGATAGCGCCCTCAACGGTATCGGCACCGCCACGACGGCCCTCATCACGCAGGTGCCCTGGACCAACCCCGATTGCAGCTTCAAGGACGCACGCGTCGACGAGGCCATCAAGATTCTCGAGGACGCCGGATGGGTCGTGGGCTCCGATGGCATCCGCGAGAAGGACGGCGTGCGCGCCGAGTTCAGCATCACCGGGCGCACCGACGATCTGCAGCGCTACAACATCGCGCAGGCCTTCGCGCAGGAAGCCGAGAAGCTCGGCATCAAGATCAACGCGACCTCGGAAGCTTGGGACAAGTGCAAGGAAATGTCCGAGAACATCCCGACGTGCTGGGGTACGGGCAACTACGATCCGGCAGGCGACCTGACGGGCTACTACCAGACGGGTGCTTCCACCAACCACTCCCAGTACTCCAATCCCGCTGTCGACGCGCATATCGAAGACGCGCAACATGCCGCTTCGATCGAAGCTGCGATCGAGGAGTGGAAGAAAGTTCAGTGGGATGGCAAGACGGGTCCCGAATCCGAAAACGGCGATTTCCCCAACATCTGGCTCGTCAACATCGATCATACCTACTTCGTGAGGGACGGCCTTGACCTTGGCACCCAGCTGGTGCATCCCCATGGTCACGGGTGGCCGGTCGTCTGCAACATCGAAGAGTGGAAATTCGAAAGCTAAGTCCTCATCGTGTCGGCCCAAACGAGATTCATCCTCAAGAACGTCATTCGCGCGATCACGCTGCTGTTCGCAGTCAGCGTGATCACGTTTGCGCTCGCCACCATGGCGCCCATCGATCCCGTCGAGGCGTATGCGGGCTCGGAAAACCACCTGCCGCAGGAGCAGCTCGATCAAATCGCCGCGAAATGGGGCTTCGACCTGCCGCCGCATCAGCGCTACCTCAACTGGATATCGGGCGTGCTCACCGGGGACTGGGGCGTTTCGGTCATCTACCATCGTCCCGTCCTCGAAGTGGTCGGCGAGCGTTTCCTCACATCGCTCGCCCTTATGGGAACCGCCTGGATCATCTCGGGCGTGCTCGGGTTCATCTTGGGTATCGTGTGCGGGCTGTACCAGAACAGCTGGGCCGACCGCCTGATCAAGGGTTTCTGCCTGGTGCTCGCCGCGGCGCCGACGTTTTGGCTCGCGCTTCTGGCGCTCATGTTCTTCTCGGTTTTCCTCGGGTGGTTTCCGACCGGGTTGGCGGCGCCAGCGGGCATGCGCGCCGAGGACGTGACGCTGGCCATGAGGTTGCACCACCTGTTCCTACCAGCGCTCGTGCTCTCCGTGACGGGCATCGCCCAGATCACGCTGCAGACGCGCGAGAAGACCATCGAAGCGCGTCTGAGCGACTACGCGCTGTTCGCGCGCGCACGCGGCGAGAGCCGGGCCCAGTTCACGCGCCGGCACGTGCTGCGCAACATCGCGCTGCCCGCCATCACGCTGCAGTTCGGCTCGATTTCCGAGATCTTCGGCGGGTCGGTTCTGGCCGAGCAGGTGTTCTCGTATCCTGGAATCGGCAATGCCGCGGTCACGGCCGCGTTGCGCGGGGACATCCCCTTGCTTCTGGGCGTGGCGCTCATCGCCGCGCTGTTCGTGTTCGTCGGCAACATGACGGCCAACATACTCTACGGCGTGGTCGACCCCCGTATCCGCGCGGGAAGCGAGGCGATCGATGGCTGATATGGCTGCATCCAGACCGCTTCCCGTCGGGAAAAAGCGCCTCGCGCGGACGTCGAACCGGCGCCGCCGCACCATCGCGCTGTCCATCGTGCTCGGCGCCATCCTCGCATCCGCGCTAGTCGCCGGCCTCACGATGCCGCCCGAGCTCTACGCCTCCGATTTCTCCCAAAAGCAGCTCGCTCCGAGTGCCGCGCACTGGTTCGGCACCGATTTCCTCGGGCACGACATGTTCTGCTTCAGCATCAGGGGGCTTGCACTCTCGATCGTGATCGGCCTGTTCGCGAGCGCTGTCTCGGGGTTCGTCGCGCTGCTGCTCGGCAGCGTGTCGGCCATATGCGGCGGGGCGGTGGACAAGGCGGTGCTCTGGCTCGCCGACCTCCTGATGTCCATTCCGCATTTGGTCATGCTGCTGCTCATTTCCTTTTCCGTGGGTGGCGGGACCTTCGGCGTCGTGTTGGCCGTCGCGCTCACCCATTGGCCGAGCCTGACCCGCGTCATCCGCGCGGAAGTGCTGCGCATCAGGACGGCCGAATACGTGGCGGCATCGCGCGCCATGGGCAAAAGCGACTTGTGGATCGCCTGGCATCATGTCGTGCCCAACGTGTTGCCGCAGTTCATCGTGGGGACGATACTGCTGTTCCCCCATGCCATACTTCACGAAAGCGCGCTTACGTTCCTCGGGTTCGGCCTGCCGCTCGATTCCCCGGCAATCGGCGCTATCCTGTCGAGCTCGATGAAGTACCTCGCGACCGGAGCGTGGTGGCTCGCGTTGTTCCCCGGCTTGATCATGGTGGCCATCGTGCTGCTCGCATTCTCGCTCGGCGACGACATCAAGCAGCTCACCGACCCCCATACCGTACAGGAGTAGCCAATGGCAGACAGCACGCACGAACGCGAAAGCTCGGGCCGCGCCGCGCGCAGCGACCTCGCGGATGCCGGCGATCTGCTGCGGGAAGGCGGCGGGCAGCATCCCATCCTGGAGGTAGAGGGGCTCTTCCTTTCGTTCACGCAATACGGCGCCGGGTTGCGCCAGCGCGAACTCGAGGTGATCCACGACCTCAGCCTGTCAGCGCATGCCGGCGAGGTCGTCGCCGTCGTCGGCGCGTCGGGTTCGGGAAAGAGTCTGCTCGCACATGCCATATTCGGCATCTTGCCGGAAAACGCTCGCGTGAGGGGCTCCCTGAAGTATCGCGGCGAAAAGCTCGATTCGGCGCTTCAGGAAAAGCTGCGCGGAACCAAGATGGCATTCGTGCCCCAGTCGGTCGACTACCTCGACCCGCTCATGAAAACCGGCAACCAGGTACGCGGCATTCGCGCGTCGGCCGAGAGCGCCCGTAGCGCGCTTGCACGCTTCGGGCTCGACGAGCGGGTCGAGACCCTGTACCCGTTCGAGCTTTCCGGCGGCATGGCGCGCCGCGTGCTCGTGTCGACCGCCGTCGTGGAGGATGCGGATCTGATCGTCGCCGACGAGCCGACGCCCGGCATGACGCTCGACATGGCCAAGGAGGCCATGAAGACGTTCCGTGAATTCGCCGATGCGGGAAAGGCGGTCGTCGTCATCACGCACGATTTGGACCTTGCCTACAGTACGGCCGACAAGATCGTCGTGTTCTATGCTGGTCAGACGTCCGAGATTGCCGATGCTGCTGATTTTCGCGATGGGGGAGCGCGCCTGCGCCATCCGTACAGCAAAGCGCTCGTCGATGCCTTGCCGCAAAACGAGTTCAAGCCGGTGGCGGGCACGCAACCGTACGCAGACGACCTTCCGGTAGGATGCCTGTACGCGCCCCGTTGCGCGTTTGCGACGCGGGAATGCGAAGCAAGCCATCCTCCGCTGCGGGCGTATGCGGGCGGACAGGTGCGTTGCGTCCATCCGCTCGGCGAGACAGGTGGGCAGAGGGCTTCGCTAGATGAAGCCGCCAAAGCGAAGTCCCCGCAGGTTGTTGGCGGCGAGCAGGCGCGCGTCGCTCCTTCCCCGACTGCGCGTCTGCTCGAAGCCAAGAACGTGAGCTTCGCCTACAAGAAAGACGCCCCCGTGCTCGATAATGTTGACTTCAGCATACGCGAAGGCGAGATCGTGGGGTTGTACGGTCCGAGCGGACGGGGCAAGTCCACCTTGGCCTATCTCCTCTCGGGTCGTGAAAAGCCCCAATCGGGATCGATTCTCTGGGACGGAGCGCCTTTGCCGAAGCGCGGCTACCATCCGATCCAGCTCGTGTACCAGCATCCGGAACGCGCAATCAACCCGCGTTGGCAACTGGGCAAGACGCTGTGCGAGTCGTGGGATCCTCCCCAGGAGCTGCAAGATGCGCTCGGCATAGAGGAAGCATGGAAGAAACGCTGGCCCAACGAGCTATCGGGTGGCGAGTTGCAACGCTTCTGCATTGCGCGTGCGCTCAACCCCAAAACGCGCATTTTGATATGCGACGAGATAACCACGATGCTCGACGTGATAACGCAGGCCCAGGTCTGGCGCGCCATCGTCGCCCGCGCGCGCGAGAACGGCATGGGCGTCATCGCAATCACGCACAACCTCGAGCTCGCCAACCGCATTTGCGATCGCATCGTCGAGTTCTAGGCGGAGGGGTGCAGACGACGCTTAAACTCTTACCATGTGAAAAATCCATAGCGTATGAGAAGTTATTCGCTTACAATTTCGCTGTGTAAGAGACTCGGTTGGTAGCGCATAGAATGAGTGGCAGGAACGTCCTGCCACTCTTTTTTTCGCGTAACAGGTTATTATCACTAATGTGTAAAAGATAAGGAACCTTACAAATAATTGGATTTGTCTTGATATTGATAAGGAACCTTGCTAATATTGCCTCGTGAATTAAGTAAGGATACTTACTAATCTGAATGAAAGGAGAGCCACGATGGCTATCGAAAACGAAGAGCTCTTGCAGAAGTTCGTGCGCACCGGAATGATCATGCGCCACATCGATGGAGAAGGGCCGTGCCATCATGGACACGGCAAACGTCATGGTCACGGTTGTTGCCATGGACGCGGTCATGGTGATTTCGATGAACATGGCGCAGGTCATGATGGCCGCGATTCCGATGGCGGTTGTGAGAAAGGTCATGGTCACGGTCCCGAGCACGAGGGTCATGGGCATCACGGCAAAGGCAGGTGTGGTCATCACCATGGGCATCGTCGCCGGGGGCAGATGCGCGTCATCGCCATGGTCGCTATGCAGGAGGGCATCAGCCAGAAGGACCTGGCCTTCCTGCTGGGCATTCGCCCGCAGACCCTTGGCGAAATGCTGCGCAAGCTCGAGGAATACGGGATGGTGGAGCGCAAGAAGTCCGAGACGGACGGCCGCGTCATCGAAGTGTACCTCACCGACCTCGGCCGCACGCACGCAGAAGCGTTCGCTGAGCAGCGCAAGCTCATGGCCGCCGACCTGTTCGCCGTGTTGAGCGACGAGGAGAAGGACCAGCTGGCCGCCATTCTGGACAAGCTCGAAGGCGAGCTGGAGAAGCATCGTCCCAAGCACCACGGCCACGGCAAATGCGGCCATGGCCATGATGATGCCGAATAATCGAAGAATAGGGTCAACCAACCAAGAGGGGCCGAGCAATCTGGTTGCTCGGCCCGTTTTCTATACTGGTACAATAGCCGGTGATAACGGATGGGGGACTGGAGAGGTTTATGGGCGAGTCCAAGCGCATCTCGGTAACGGCGGCGGTAGACGACGACGAAGTAATCGTCGCCGGGATCGGTGCAGAAGCTGATGTTTCTCCTAAAGACGACGAGCGCGTCGGGGAACCGCAAGAGCCCGAATCCGAACGAGCAGACGATCGCCAACGACCCGCTCCGGTAAAAAAGCCGTCAGAATCGACGCCGTCGTCCGCCGCTGCGCCCCGGGGCAAGAAGCGTCCGCGCGACGACGGGTATCACGAGACGACGCTCGAAGACCTCGAGCCCGAGCCGATGCCCGCTGCGCAGAAGATCACGATCATCGCCGTCGTCGCGATACTCGTCATCGCCATCGTGTACTATTTCGCGTTCCTGCGCTAGGGTCGCGACGAGCAAACGCACTGACCGAAAGGGAGACTCCCTTTCGGTCAGTGTCAAGATTACGCCTTTGAACTGGGGTTGATGACCGGGCAAGCGCGGCCTTGGCATAGTGGGGCTCCTTTTTGCATTCAAGCGTTTTCCTTGCACCCCGCCTTTGGACGGCGAGATGATTTACCAGCTTGATGGGGGAAACCGCCAGATGGCCGCTATTGTTCTGTATACTCTGCTTTTGCTCGCAATCGAACTCCCTCTCATGCGATAATATGAATCCGCAAACGCGAAGGTGCGGGGCTTTGGCGCTGAAGGGGGAGGCGCCGGCAGCTATCGACCGGGACGGCGATGTGCCAGCATGCCGTTCGGGACGCTTGCCAGGCTTGCCGCACTGCAGTGAAACGGAGCAAATGATGAGCAAACGCAGAAGGCAAGATTCCACCGAGTGGAATGATAAAGATAATCCAATCGGCTTGACGAACGCTTTCGAGGTCATACGCGACCCGCAGGCCGTCGAGTACGACGAGGGTGACGAGGCGATCGGGCTCACCGAGGCGTTCGGCGCCGTGTCCGGCGAGGAGGACGTCGTCCACAGCTGGGATGTAGCGGGCAAGTGGAAGGATTTCGATTGGGATGCTTCCACCGTCGAGCACGTCGACTTCGGGGACGAGGACGGCATCGTCGATGACGAGGGTGCCGCCGATGGTGCGGAAGTCTTTGACGAGGGCCAGGAGGTCCAGGATGCCGAAGGCGCGCTCGGTTCCGCCGAATCGGCCGATTGGCCGGCTTCCGCCGAGGGCGAGGCATCTGACGTGACGCCCGTTCCCGCTCCTGCCGTCAAGCGCAGCGGCCGGGGCCGCCACGCCGCGCCAATCCCTGAGCTGTCGCCGCGCATGAAGAGGTCAAAGCGTCTGCGCAAGACGCTCGTGTTCATCATCGTCCTGCTCATTGCGGCGCTCGGCGTGCTCGTGTACTTCGGCTTCCACGCGTTCGAAGACAGTCAGCACCAGGCGGCGCAGCAAGCTCAGGAGCAGACGGCCGCTCCCAAGGAGGAGATCGGCTCCGCATCGGCGCAGGCCGACGCTGACGGCACGGCGCAGTTGACGGAGGTTCCCAAGCTCAACGGCCTGTTCGGTTTGACCACCAAGAAAGCCGTCAAGCAGATCGGCCATGGCGCCATCGTCACGTCCGAGCAGAAGAGCAAGGGCAAGGACAATCCCATCAAGAAAGAAGTGACCATTGCGCTGACCGAAGAGCCGGCCGATTCCAAGACTAGCACCCCCAAGGTGTATCTGGGCCTCGACGGCGACAACAAGATTATCCAGGTGGGCTATTCCGCTTCCGCTTCCGCTCTGGGATTCGGGTCGTTCAGCTTCGCCGACGCCATCAACGAGAAGCATGTCGTCGAAGAGACGTTCAAGCTGCTCGGCTTCGAAATTCCCGAGGGTTCGGCGGTGTTGCCCAAGAACAAGGACAAGTACTCGACCTATGGCTCCGACAAGACCACGGTCGTCAAGGAGCGTTATTCGTTCGAAGGCGACGCCGAGATCGACGGAGCGCCGTACGGGTGGTCGGCTGTGCTCTCGTACGACTACACGACGCAGGTCCTGACAGGCAACTTGTCCGACACCGTTCGGGTCATCTACGCGTACTTGACCAAGAAATAGATCTGACCGAAAGGTGACCGTTGGGGAGACTCCCTTTCGGTCAGTCGCGCGAGCCATTTCCTGACCACGTATTCAGTGGATATCCCATGACGTGCGCAGACCTATGTTAGAATCATCGTTTGGTATCAGCATATAGGAAGGATTTGTCGTATGTCGGGACATTCAAAGTGGGCAACCACGAAACACCGCAAGGCAGCGCAGGACGCCAAGCGCTCCGCCTTGTTCTCCAAGCTTTCGCGTAACATCACCGTAGCAGCGAAGGAGGGCGGTGACCCGAATCCCGAAAACAACGCTTCTCTTGCTGCCGCAATCGAAAAGGCCAAGGGCTACTCGCTGCCCAAGGACAAGATCAAGACCGCGATCGACAAGGCGTTCGCCACCGGCAAGGACGCCGCCAACTACGAGACGGTCACCTACGAGGGCTATGGTCCTGCGGGCATCGGCATTTACTGCGAGGCGCTGACCGACAACCGTAACCGCACCGCTGCCGACGTGCGCGCCGCGTTCAGCCATCACGGCGGCAACCTGGCGACTTCCGGCTCCGTTGCGTTCCAGTTCGACCGCAAGGGCCAGATCATGGTTCCGAAGATCATCGAGGGCGACGGCAAGAAGGTTGCCGACCGTCCCAACGGCGCAGCCGGCGATCCCGACGAGTTCGAGATGATGCTGCTCGAGGCCGGCGCCGACGATTACGAGGACGCCGATGACGAGTGGATCGTCTACACCGCCGCGACCGACCTCATGGCTGTCAAGCGCGCCATCGAGGCCGAGGAAGTCGAGACCGCTGGTGCCGAGCTCATCATGGTGCCGCAGAACCCGGCCGAGGTTTCCGTCGTCGACGCGAAGAAGGTCATGCGCCTGATCGACCGCCTCGAGGAGCTCGAGGACTTGCAGAACGTCTATCACACGATGGACATCACCGACGAGATCGCGGCCGCCCTCGAAGAGGAATAAGCGAGCCGAGCGCGTTGGAAAGCGCGCCTCGACGTCGTGGCGTTGGGGAAGCGCGAAAAGCATTGTCAGCAAAACCGCCCGGATTCGGGCGGTTTTGATTTTTAGGATACGCGAACGATGCGGCGCAAGAGAAGGGTAACGCGTCGTGGAAACCATGGCATTCGCGGCGACCAATCGCCGCGGGGCCGCGGTGCGCGAAATAGTGTACATAATTTGATTTGCTGGCCGCAAAACCCCAGGTCAGTATTTTCGACGGGCAAGAAATGTACACTAATTCGAAAAGGGAAGGCGGGAAGGCGGTAAAAGCATATGCCGATGAAGGACGAGGTGCATGTGCTTCACGACGCCGATGCCGATTACGTCTACAAGCTGAACGGCGTCCGCGAGGTCACGGTGGTGAGATGCAGGTCTGCAGCCCGCGTGATCGATGTTCCCGATTACATTGACGGACGTTTGGTGACCCGTTTGGGGCCGGCGTCGTTTTCGGGGCTCGTGCATGTGGCGGAACTGCAATGCCCCCAATCGGTGCGGTCGATCGGTGTTGGTGCGTTTCGCGATTGCGCCAACCTGATGGCAATCGAATTTCCGAGCGAGCTCGACGAGTTCGACGCCGGTTGGCTCGAAGGATGCGATCGCTTGCGTAAGGTGATATTCCCCGGTCAGGCGCCTCTGGTTCCCGCGCAGCTATTCGAGCGGTTCGACGTGCACGAGCTTCGTCTCGGCCCGGGGACGCGGTCGGTGCACGTTCCGCATCATCACCCGATTTGCCTCGACGTGCTCGAAATCGACGATGCAAATCCATGGCTTCGCATGGACGGATGCGGGCTGTACGGCGCAGGTGGCGAAGAGTTCCTCGCCCTGATCGTCCAGACTACGCTGGGGTGTGACGCGCATGGGCCTTCGGGCGATGATGCCGCGGGTTCGGGCCCCTGTTTTCGCGCGAACGATGGATGCAAGCGAATCGGTCCCTATGCGTTCGCCAATCAGCCGGGGCTCGTTGAAGTGGATCTTCCCGATTCGCTCGAGCGCATAGGGGAGGGCGCTTTTTCAGGCTCTCACGAGCTCACGCGCGTGACGATTCCCGATTCCGTCGTCGAGATCGGTCCTGCGGCTTTCGCTGGTGCGCAGGACATATCGCGACTCGATGTGCCGGTTGCAGTGCACGAGGTCGGGGCGGGCGCTTTTGCCGCAATGCCGTCGCTCGATCGGCTCGTCCTTCCAGCTGCGGCGTGCGTTGACGCGCAGGAGGCGCTCGCTTGCGTGGCGGACCGGCCGTGGGAAACCATGGCTGCCTGCGATGCGGCGATACAATCGCTCCAGGATGTCGACGTTCGAGCGCGCCTCATGATCGAGCGGCTGAAAGAGCCCCTGTTCTTGTCCCGTCGCGCGAAGGCGGCCTTCGAGTCGTTGCTCGCAGATGATGTGGAAGCTTTGTGCCGCAACATCGCCGAGACCGGCGAGCATTCGCTTTACGAAGACCTTGCCGACCTCGGCTTGCTCGACGCCGATGCGATCATCGCGGTCGTCGAGTCGTTGTCTCCGCGCCGTCACGGAGAGGCCATCGCCCGCCTCCTGCGTATTAAGCGTGATAGGTTTGCATCCGTTCAGCCGGATTACGGCATCTGATGCGCACGACAACGCATGCGCCGCGCCAACGGACCGAAGGGGAGTCTCCCTTTCGGTCCGAGACCGTTGGGGAGACTCCCTTTCGGTCCGTCGTGTGCCGTACATTTTCGGGCATGCTGCCCCACGTGGCCACGCATGCTGGAATAAAAGACCAGATCGGCATCAGCAACAGCGGTTTGAGCCGGACGGTAACTGCATGCCGCTCGACTGACCATTGGGGAGACTCCCTTTCGGTCAGTCGGCACGGCGTATACGTTGTCGCGCGCATCAACCTGCGCTGAGAATCGTGCCGCATTTTTGTTAACGCTTCAACTTGGGTGCCGATTGATAGAGTCCATGGCAGAATGCACATATGGCTGGCGTTTCGGGATCGGCGCGTACGATGCCGGGGGGCGAGACAAGCAGCCGGCCTGGTCCAAGAGTGCTTTTCGATCATGATGGGAGGCTTCCATGCAATCCGATGCAAATGGCCAGAACGGCCGCGGCAAACGCGAAATCCGCATCAAAGACGACTATCTGGCGCGTGTCCTGATGGGCGAGGAGCGTCTTCTGTTCGACGGAGCCATGGGCACGATGCTGCAGCGCGCGGGCCTCGTGGTGGGCGAACAGCCCGAGATGCTGTGCATCGAGAACCCGGGGGCGATCACCGAGATCCATCGTGCCTACGTCGATGCAGGCAGCCAGGCCGTCACGACCAACACGTTCGGCGCGAACAGCGAGAAGCTCGGCGACGAGGAAACCGTGCGCGCGGTGTTCGCGGCTGCCGTCAGGTGCGCGCGCGATGCCGGCGCACGATACGTCGCCGCCGACATGGGGCCGACGGGCGAGCTCATGGAGCCGCTCGGCGACATGACGTACGAGGAAGCTTACGAGCTGTATGCCGAGCAGGCTCGCGCTGCGGTAGAGGCGGGGGCCGACCTGATCATCGTCGAAACCATGACAAGCCTTGACGAGCTGAAGGCGGCCGTGTGCGCCGCGCGGGACCACAGCGATCTTCCCGTGTTCGCCACTATGACGTTCGCGGCCAACGGACATACGTTCATGGGCGCGACGCCGTCGGACGAGGTCGAGCTGCTGCAGGGGCTCGGCGTCGAAGCGCTCGGCATCAACTGCTCGCTCGGCCCGGTCGAGCTCGAGCCTCTCGTGCGCGAGCTGCTCGCCACCGCTTCGGTGCCCGTCGTCATGCAGGCCAACGCGGGTCTGCCGAAGGTTGTCGACGGCGAAACGGTGTACGAGATCGCGCCGGACGAATATGCGGCGGCGGTCGCCCCGCTGGTCGAGGCGGGTGTGGGGATCGTCGGCGGCTGCTGCGGCACCGATCCCTCGTTCATCGAGGCCCTCGCCGCAAGAATATAAGGTTAAGACGGACCGAAAGGGAGTCTCCCTCCCGGTCCGTAACCGATGCGCAGCGTACGTTGTCGTGCGCATTCCCAAATGCATGACGATGGGAAAGGGTGACATATGCGTTTGAAAGTGATGGCTGCAGCGGCGGCGCTCGTGTTGGCGAGCATGACGGGATGCGCCGTCGAGTCTTCCGTGAATTCCGCGGTGACGTACTACAGCGGCCCGGCGCCAAGCGAGCAGGTTTCTGCGGGAGGCGCGACGGGATCGGAAGCCTCTGCGTCTGCGGCATCTTCGGCGGGGTCGTCTTCGAGCGCTGCGGCGAGCGGCGCTTCGCAATCCGCCTCATCGAGCGCGTCATCTGCAGCCAGTTCGTCGTCGGCCAACAGCGCGAAGAAAGAAGCCAAGCAGATCTTCAAGAAGCTCGGCGTCGAAACGGACTTCCGTGACGAGTTCGACCACGGCGAAAAGCCCGCCAAGTTCCAGAAGTACATCGTGCTCCACGATACGGAGGGCGGCGGCTCGCCGCAGGGCGTCGTCAGCTCGTGGGACAACGCCGATCGCGAGGTCGCCGCGCATTTTGTCGTGGGGCGCGACGGCAGCGTCATGCAATGCGTGAAGCTCGATAGAATCGCCCATCACGCCGGGTTCGGCGATACGGGCCACAACGAGCTCTACGACGTCGAGGACGAATCCCGCGACGACAAGGAGGGCACCGAGCCCATCGGCGATTGGGCGCAGGATTACGGCATGAACTCGTATTCGATCGGCATCGAAATGGTCCACGTCGGCGGGGAAGACGACTATCCCGAGGTGCAGCTCAAGGCGGTCGATGCGGTCATAGCCTACATCGACGCCTATTATGGAAGTAACGAGAAGAAGTCCAAGATCATCGACCACAAGGCGTGGCGCACGGGCAATTCCGACACGTCCGAGGAGTTCGCAACGTTCTTCGAGAACTACCAGGGCAAGAACCGCACGCATGATGGCGAACCTTGGGACATCTCCAAGCTCGACTCCTTGGCCGACGAGGCTGCCGCGGCTGCCGCTGCAGACGAAGCCGCCGAGGCCGAAGAGGTGAGCGAGGACACCTCCATCGACGAATAGTATACATTTGGGGACAGTCCCCAAATGTATACTAATAGGCGTACATTTGGGGCGTTCCACCAGGCACTGACCGAAGGGGAGTCTCCCCAACGGTCAGGGACCGAAAGGGAGTCTCCCTTTCGGTCTATGTCTTCCGCATGTTGCGGTGAGCTTGGAAAGCCTCAAGGGAAGGGTTTTCTCAATCGGTCCATTACGGATTAGTGGCGCATTCATTGCAAGCGCGAAATGACGATGACTTGGTGGCATAATGAGCGCATCGCGGTTTATCGAGGATAGGAGATGAACGTCATGGAGAACCAGGAAGAGATCAAGTCGGCCGTCGAGCAAGCAAACGAGGAAGTTGCAGAGCCCGCAGTCGAGGCGACGGAAGCCGCCGCGGTCGAAGCCGAAGCCGTCGAAGCTGCACCCGAGCAAGGCGAAGCAGATGCGCAGTTCTCGCTCGACGATATCGCAGCGGCCGTGAAGGAGAAGGTCGATGCGGCCACCGAAGCCGCGAAGCCGACCGTCGATGCCGTCGCAGCAAAGGCGAACGAGGCTATCGAAACCGCCAAGCCCGCGATCGAGGGTGCCGTGGGGACCGTTGCCGTCAAGGCCAACGAGGCCATCGAAAACGCAAAGCCTGCGATCGAAGGTGTCGTGAACACGGTCGCCGCCAAGGCGAACGAGGCTTACGAGGCGGCCAAGCCCGCGGTCGAAGAAGCTGTTTCCACGGCGCAGGCGAAAGCCGGCGAAGCTCTGGAGGCGGCAGTGCCGGCCATCGGGGCGGCAGTCGCTGCTGCAACCGAGAAGGCCGAAGCTGCCATGAACGCCGCCATGCCCGTCGTTGAGGGCGCGACCAACGTGCTGAAGAACAAGGCCGA
This sequence comes from uncultured Eggerthellaceae bacterium, assembly GCA_946618265.1. Next base: position 1,582 of record CAMOLA010000017.1, on the reverse strand, counting down.
GGAGCTGACCGGCCGCGATCTGGACGGTGACGGCGTGATCGGCGAGGCGGTCATCACCGACGTGCCGGCGGAGGAGCCCGAGGCGGCAGCCGAACCCGAGCCCGCAGCCGAGCCCGAAGCGGCCGCCGAATAAGCGTTTTCGTCAGGTAATGGGCGGAAGGACCGGGTCCTTCCGCCCATCCGATTGTTCTACCGAGGTGCATTAGATGTTTTCCGCAATAGCCAGCGTGTTGCAGTTGATCGTCGACCCCTGCTATGCGCTGACGGGCAACTGGTGGCTGGCTATCCTGCTGTTCACGCTCATCACCAAGGTCATCCTGATACCCATGTCGCTGTGGGTGCAATGGAACTCCATCAAGATGGTCCAGATCATGCCCGCGCTCAACCGGCTGAAGGTCAAGCACTTCGGCGACCGCGAGGCCATCGGAGAGAAGCAAAGCGCGCTGTACAAGGAGAAAGGCTACCATCCCTTACTCTCGCTCGTGCCGCTGGCCGTGCAGATCATCATCCTGTTCGGGCTCGTGGACGTCATCCATTCCATCACCGATTCGGGAACGCCCGGCACCGAGTTCCTGGGGCTCGTGCCCGTCGAGGACGGCGGCCTGTCGTGGATCATGCCCGTGTTCGCCGGGCTTTCGGCCGTGGCGCTCGGCGTGGCTCAGAACCACATCAACCCGTTGCAGCGCGAGCAATCGCGCGCCGAGAAGAACTTCACCAACGGGCTTTCCATCGGCCTCTCGCTCGTGCTCGGCGTGTTCGTCGCAGCTGGCATGGCGTTTTACTGGATCTGCTCCAACCTTTCGGCCATAGCCATTCAGGTTCTCATGAACGTCATGATGAAGCCGTCCAAGTACATCGACTACGAGGATTTGGCCCAAAGCCGCGTCGAGCTCGAAGAACTCGAATCGCTCGACGGTGCCCGCTCGCGCAAGTGGTACCAGCGCGATCCGCTGGCCAAGCGCGAAAAGGCCGACTACAAGCGGTTCTTCAGCGTGGTGGGCAAGCACATCGTGTTCTATTCGGAGGGCAGCGGCTTCTACAAGTACTTCAAGGGGACGATCGAATGGCTGCTGCTTCATTCGGACGCCACCATCCACTACGTAACCAACGACCCCGATGACCAGATATTCGGCATCGCGGAGTCGCAGCCGCGCATCAGGGCGTACTACATCGGGCAGCAGCGCGCCATCACGCTGATGATGAAGATGGACGCCGACGTGGTCGTGGCGACGCTCGAGGACCTTGAAAACTACTACATCAAGCGCTCGTACGTGCGCAAGGACATCGAGTACGTCTTCATGTTCCATCACATGATGTCCTGCCATCTGACGCCCACGAAGGAAGCCTACGATCATTACGACACGCTGCTGTGCATCGGGCCGCATCAGGTCGCCGAGATTCGCCGGGCCGAAGAGCTGTACGGCTTGCCGCGCAAGTGCCTGGTCGAGGCCGGCTACGACCTGATCGACGAGGAGATCGCGGCGTACCGCGAGCTCGAGTGGCGGCTGAGCCAAAAGGCCGGCGCGGGGGGCAGTTCGCTATCCGCACCGCGCGTCCCGGTCGTGCTCGTCGCGCCATCGTG
>CAMOLA010000016.1 GCA_946618265.1 uncultured Eggerthellaceae bacterium | reverse complement strand
CGGGGTCGGAGTTGCGCATCGACTTGTGCAGCGCGCTGATGATGTTGTAGTGCTCTTCGCCCATCTTGTCGTACAGCAGGCTTTTCTGCGAGGTGCATTGCTCGACGGTTTCGGGCGTCACGGTGATTGTGCCGCCGTCCTCGTCGCCGTTGAGCACGACCATCTCGAGCGTGGAAAGCGCCGTGCGCGCATCCCCGTTGCTGAACGTCGCGATGGCGCGCAGCAGGTCGTCCTCGATGCGGACGTCCTGGTCGCCGAACCCGCGCGGATCGTCGAGCGCGCGGCGCAGCAGTCCCGTGATGTCGTCTTCGGAAAGCGCCTTGAGCACGAACACCTTGCAGCGCGAGAGCAACGCCCCGTTCACCTCGAAGGAGGGGTTTTCGGTCGTGGCGCCGATGAGCGTGATGGCGCCCTTTTCCACGAAGGGCAGGAAGGCGTCTTGCTGGGCCTTGTTGAAGCGGTGGATCTCGTCGACGAACACGATGGTGCGCCCGCCCGCGCGGCTCATGGAGTCGGCGCGCTTCATCACCTCGCGGATTTCCTTGATGCCGCTGGTCACAGCTGAGAAATCGATGAATGCCGCCTGAGTTTGGTGCGCGATGACGCGCGCGAGGGTCGTCTTGCCGACGCCCGGGGGTCCCCAGAAGATCATCGAGCGCACCTGGTCGGCTTCGATGATGCGGCGCAGCACCTTGCCCGGGCCGATGAGGTGCTGCTGGCCGGCGACCTCGTCGAGCGTGGCGGGCCGCATGCGCGCCGCGAGCGGGCGCGACGCGTCGGCCTGCTCGTCGAAGAGCGTTTCTGGTTCTTGTTCGTCGAAGGTGAGTTGCATACCGTGCGCTTGCCTTTCGTGAAATCGTGAAAGACAAGTTTACCCGAAATGCGGCTGAAACGGGCATTCGGGGATGAAACGGGCATCTGGGGCGGGTTGCACTGACAGAAAGGGGGGTCTCCCCAACGGTCACAGACCGAAAGGGAGTCTCCCTTTCGGTCTGTGAAATCCGCCTGGATACCTGTTTCGGTGCGGGCGGCGTCTGAGGCACCGTCCGCTTTCCGCCGTGGTGCTTTCGGCAGCCGTTTTGCAGGAGCCGCTCGGAGCTGGCCAATGGGTTGGCGGGGCGCTCGTGATCGCCGGCGCGCTGTTCTGCGAGCTGGCCGAACGTTGGCAGCCAAGCCGTTTGCGGCTGCCGGTGCGGGTACCTCGGCGCAAAACGGTCGCCCGCGTTCGATAGCGCCAGGTGCATCTGCTTTATAAAATTGATTATCCATTTGGGGACTGTCCCCAAATGGATAATCAGCCTGGCTAGTCGTTGACGAAGGTGATGGAGGCGTCGCGCGGCAGCGCCATTTGGGCGGCGGCTTCCACGGCCTTGGTGATGCCGGCGATGACGGGGCATGTTGCGTGGATGCCCTTGCCCTTGCGCGCCTGCTCGAGGAGCGGGCCGCCTCGTGCCATGCCCAGGACCGCGAACGCGTCGACGGGCTGTTCGAGGCTCTCGGCGAGCGCGGCGATCATGGCGCATTCGGTGTTGACCTCGATTTCCGCTTGGCCCATCTCGACCATGTTCACGCGGATGTCGGCGGTGAGCCCGCATACTCCTGGATTGACGATGACGTGCGTCATGTTTCCTCCTTTGATGGTCGGCGCCTGTCAGTATACGGCGCGCCGATGCTAGGCCGCCTGCGCGCCGTCGCAGTTTAGTCGTTTCGCCCAAAACGATTGAAGCGTAACCATCTGAGTCGTCTTCTCGCATTCCATTGGCTTAGGTGCATGGTGAATTCAACTAGCGAAGGCGTGGCGTCGTGCGACCGATTTCCCGCGGGGCGTTTGGTCGGGTCTTTTCGCATGGAAGGAGGCCAGGCTACCAGGCTGCTCGTTGCAGTGGGATAATGCGGAGCATGATGAGCAAAGCGCACATAGCCGTCGGGGTGGCGGCGGGGCTCGCGATCGCGCAGACGGGGTCGCCCGAGTCGTGCGTGGCGGCCGTCGTGGGCGGGAGCATCGGCGGCATCATGGCCGATTGCGACATCACGCCGAGCCGCGCGCACAAGGATGCGCTCGTCGGTCGGCTCATCGTCGTCGCGCTGACGGCAGTCTGCCTCGCGGTCGACTACTACGCGGGTGCGGGCGTGTGCGACTACCTGCTCGGCCATCTGGGCGTGCAGTTGGTCGCGGGCATCGCACTCTTCGTGGTTCTCACGGGCATCGGCGCGCATACCGATCACCGGTCCTTCACGCATTCGCTGGTGGCGATGGCGGGTTTCTGCGCGGCAGTTCAGCTGACGTGTGCGCCGCTTTTGCCGTATTTCGCAGCGGGGTATGCATCGCACCTGGTGCTCGACGTGACGAACAAACAGGGGATAAAGCTGTTCTGGCCCTTGCGATCGAAGGCCAGCCTGGGCCTTTGCCATGCGAAAGGCGCAGCGAACACGGCGTCGATGGTGCTCGGCATTGCCGCGGCCACGCTGCTCCTCGTGCATCGCCTCGGTCCGCTCGTCGGTGTGGGCCTCGTGCTCGGTTAGTGATTTGGAGATGCGTTCTCGTGCGCATCATCCGCACCCCCGGTTATACATTTGGGGACTGTCCCCAAATGTATAACGCAGCGCCGATTCTCCAGCGTGTGCGCAAGCGGGTCGATGTATTGCCGTTCGCCTTACAGGGCGATGAAATCCGACGGAACGGGCGCGATGACGCCGACGAACACGATGTCCTCGTCTCCGTCGTTGGTGACGCCGTGGCACGTGCCTGCCGGGTTGACGATGACCTGGCCGGCGCTAATGCGCACGTCTTGGCCAGGCTCGGGGTGGAACAGTCCCGAACCTTGCATCATGATCCAGATGTCGTCCGACGTCGTATGCTTGTGGCAAGCTACTTCTTGTCCGGGCTTCACGACCCAGACCACGCTGTTCGAATGCTCATGGCTTGCGAACAGCGTTTTAACCGCCGCTTCGTCGCTGGACTTTCCGACTTCGGACATCGTGAAAATACGCTCGTCTGACATGTCGTCCCCCATTTCGTCGTGTTATGGATACCGCATACGGCAATTGTAAATGAAAGTGTGACAAAGGGGTCAGACCCCTTTGTCACACTCCGTCGTGCACTGCAGCGCAAACAGTGCAAGAGGACTGTCCAACGATAATGATTTGAACTGGGAAAAGCCATGTGCTGTTAGATTGCTGCTGATTACCGGCAAAAAATCTGCAAGCTTCGCATTTGCAGTGGGCCGCAGTCGGTTGTTCTAAGAATGTGACAAAGGGGTCAGACCCCTTCGTCACATTCTGGTGGTTACCAGGGCACGAACAGCACTGCGTACAGGGCGATCATGAGCAGGAGTACGGCGGCGTTAGCGATGGCAAATTCCTTCATGAACGCGAGCGGCTTCGCATCGCGCGTATGGGCGTACAGCTTGAAGGCGATCAAGCTCGCGAGCGACGCGATGGGCGTGCCGAGACCGCCCAGGTCGACGCCGATGAGCAGCGAATGCCAGTTTTGCGTGAATCCCGCGAGCAGCACCGATGCAGGCACATTGCTGATGACTTGGCTGGTGACCAGGCTCGTGAGCATGGGGTGCGCGTGCATGAGCCCGCCGAGGAGCTCTTGCATGGCGGGAAGGTGCGCCATGTTGCCCGAGAAGATGAAAAAGCACACGAACGTGGCGAGCAGCGCGTAATCGACTTTCGCGAAGATGCGCCGGTCGAACACGAAAAGCGCCGCTGCCACCGCGAGCAGCGCAACCAGGCCGGGGACCACGCGCACGACGGCGAGCACGCTGAGGACGAAGAGTGCGGCGTGAAGTGCGAACCTGCGCATATCGATCGAGTCGTCGTCGAGCTTGAGCGCAACGCGCGAACGCTCGTTTCCGAACGTGATGCACGCCACCGCCGTCAGGGCGAATGCCAAAGCGCCGAACGGCAAAAGAGCGCCCGCGAAGTCGATTGGCGTCAAATCGTAAGTCGTGTAGATGAAGAGGTTCTGCGGGTTGCCGATGGGCGTGACCATGCCGCCGAGGTTGGCGGCGATCGCTTGGAGCACGACGACGCGCGCGAGGTGCGCCTGCCAGCCGGCCGTCTCGAGGGCGAGCACCGCGATGGGGACGAACGTGAGCAAGGCGACGTCGTTGGTCACGAGCATGGATGCGAAAAACGGCAGCATGACGAGCGCAAGGCAGACGACGCGTTTCGAACGCTCGCCTGCAACGAGGTGCTGGGCCACGCGCGCCATGACGCCGCTGGCGCTGAGACCGGCAACTGACGCCATCAGGCAAAACAAAAGCTCGATAACGCGCCAGTCAATCGAGGCGGGCACGTGTTCCGCGTTGCCGACGGCCGCGAGCGATGCGCATGCGCAGACGAACGCGATGCAAAGCACCGCCTCGTCGCGCAGGAATGTGATGATCCAATCGAGCATCGTGCCATTGTAGCAGGCCGAAGGTCCGCCTGGAGTCAAGCCGAAACCTTTGGCTAATGCGCTTGCGTATCCGAAAAGCAGGCTTTTGCAAAGAAAGGGGTTTAGTAGGTTAGTTTTCTTGCAGCGCGCAACGCCGACTCGTATCGGCTGGCCGTACGTAGGCATTTGAACTGCGGAAACGCATTGGCCGCGTTAGGGTTGCTGCGTTGGCTGTCGTCGGCTGCAAGAAAACTAACCTACTAAACCCCTTTCTTTGCATTTTTGGCGTTTTCACGACTCGAGATCGATGGCGCAGGCTCATCTGCCGCGCGGTTGCCGGCCCGTGCCGTTCGGGTGCGCCGTTCGGGTGCGCCGTTTGGGCGCGGTGGCAGATTGCAATCAGTTTCCCTGCGGGAACTTGATTCACGTACGGAAAACTGACCGAAAGGGAGTCTCCCCAATGGTCAGTGACCGAAAGGGAGTCTCCCTTTCGGTCAGTCGGTGAGCGGTTGCGATCAACCAGTTTCCCCGCGGGAGTTTGATTCGGCTGGCGTTACGCCGATTGCTCGGCAGCGAGCTTCTCGAGCAGCCTCTTCACCAGGCCGAATGCGAGGTCGTACATGCCGGGGTGCTCGCTTTCGCGCGGGCCGCCGACGCCGAAAACGATGCTGCCCTCGAAGCCGCTTAGCCATTCGAAGGCGCGTTCGAGCTGTTCATCGTACGTTTTGGGGTCGCCGAGCGCGAAATCGAACGTCGGCGTGTTGTACAGTTCGGCAAACACGTTGCCGGCTTCGGTGCCGGGGGAAGCGTCGGGGTCGGGCGCGCGGAACACCATGCAGCAGGTCGAATCGCGAATGTTCCACTCGGTGCGCTGGATGACCTCGGCCGATGGCGTTTCGATCATGTCGGGGTACAGCGCCAGCACGCCGGGCGGTTCGGGGTAGTCCTCGGCCCAGCCGCCGGCGGGGCACCAACCGATCGCCGGGATGCCGCAGCTCAGCGCCGCGTCCATCGCGCCCCGGTCGGCGCCGCTCTGGCCACCGCTGCGCAGCGCCGCAATCTTTGCCGACGCGCAGGCGAAGGGGTCGTTGCCGGGATTGGAGTTCCAGGTGTATTCGGCGTAGCGCGCCGTTCGGTCGGCGCACTCGCGCCCGAAGACGTCGGCGATGAAGCCGAGCGCCATGTCGGTGCCGGCCGACACGCCCGATGACACGTACAGGTTGCCATCGACGGTCCATCGCGCCGTTCGCTCCCATTTCACCTGGGGAAACAGCTCTTCGGCCTTGTCCATGCGCGCCTTGTACGTCGTGGCGCGGCGCCCGTCGAGTACGCCGGCCTTCGCGTAGAGGAACGCCCCGTTGCACACCGAGAGCACGTAGCGCGCCTGCCCGGCCAGCTCGGCGAGTCGCGCGATGAAGGCGTCGTCCTCGAGCATGGCGTAGACGCCCATGCCGCCGGGCACGAGAAGCACTTCGGGTGCGCCGGCGTCGCCGAGCGGCTCGGTCTGGACCGGCGCGCCCTGGTAGCTTTTCACGATGCCGCCTTGCGGGGAGAAGAATCGCGTGTCGAATTCGCCGGACGCGCCGAGCATCTCGACCGGCCCGAACATGTCGAGTGTTTCGAATCCTTCGAACAAGATTGCCGTGACGTTCATAATGCTCCTTGCTGATTGCGAGGGGAGGGGTGACAAAAGGGGCGTCTCCCCCTTTTGTCACTCTCAGGGATTGCCGTTAGAGCTCGGCCTTCCAAAGCCCGTGCTTGTTGCAGTATTCGTAGACCGCGACCGGCGTCTGGCCGTCGAGGTCGATCTTGGCCTCGGGCGCCTGGCCGGGCTTGAGGCAGCGTGCGACGACGCCTTCCTCGGTGACGACGTAGATCCACTCGATGAAATGATCCTCCTCCATGGGATGCGTCACGCTGCCGACGTGGGCGGTCAGGATGCCGTCTTCGATCGAGACGCTGGGGACGTGCTTCTCTTGCGCCGCATCGGTGGTGTTGGGCTCGATGACCTGCATGGGCTGTTTGCAGCAGCACATCTCGCCGCCGCCGTCGACGACCTTGATGGCAATGCTTCCGCATTTCGCGCACTTGAAAAACGTTGACCTCTTCATAATGATCGCCTTTCTCTCGGAGGGATACTGTTGACGGGTTCATGATACAGTGAAACAGGTCTCCAGGGGAATCGTTTCGCTGGTGAAACGATTCCCCTGGAGATGTTTCACTTGCGAGTTATCCAATCTGGATGCCAGAGCCATTTGGGAGGGGAATATGCCGCATTTGAGGAAGTCGTTTACCGTGTCCGTCGAAGCTGAGCCGCCAATCCTCGTCGGTCAGGACGAAGTTTACGGCAGGCGCCAGCTTATCGTCTGCCCGCGTGGGACGGTCGAGGGCGATATCAACGGGACGTTGCTGCCCGGTGCCGTGGACAGCCAGGTCATTCGGCCCGATGGCGTTTGCGAACTGTCCGCTCGGTACGGTCTGCTGCTCGACGACGGCAGCAGCGTCTACATCCAGAATGACGGCATCCGCACCGTGCCAGACGAGTACGTCGATGCGGTGAAGCGGGGCGAGTTCGTCGACCCCGACCTGTACTACTTTTGCACGACGCCGCACTTCGAGGTGTTCGACCGCAAGCTCGACTGGCTCGTGCAGAAGGTCTTCGTCTGCAGCGCGCGCCGCCTGCCCGACAAGGTCCTCATCGAGTACTACTCGGTTGAGCAATAGCAAATGATACATTACCTCTGAGGTACTGTATCATTCGCTAGTCGAGCTGCGCTTCGTCGACTCTGAAGGAGACGAGTACGGTGGTCGCGTTCAGGTAGGCAGATGGATCGTCCTCGGGCAGCTCGGTCAGGCCCAGGTAGATTCTGTCGCCGGGAGCGAGCGCGACGGCGCCATGATGCACGGCAGAGGGGCGATGCGCGTTTTGCACGTAGCTCCCGTTGGACGAGCGGTCGTAGAAGTACCACGTCCCGTCGATGCGCGCGACCACGCCGTGCGCGTTCGACGTGCTCACATGCGTGTGGGCGATGGGGAACAACACGGGCTCCGATTGCTCGACGATGCGCGTCAGCTCGTCGTCGCAGGCATCGATGTAACGCGCGACGTCGGCGCTCCTGCCCAGAAGGATGGCGCGATCGTCTCCGTAGGCGATCGAATTTCCCACGAGCCCCACATCGTTACCAAATATCTGCGTGAGGATAATCACATCTTCGTCGATGCCGCAAACCGGCTCGTTGTCGGCCTTTCCCCATGAAGCGTGGAGCGTGGCGGTGTTACCCGTCGAACGCGCCATCACGTGATCGGGCCCATAGATGACGCCCGCAACGAGTGGGATGGCAAAGGTGCGAAACGTCTGCGGCAGGGACGGGTCGAGCTTCTCGAGAGCCTTGTCGAGGCCTTGCCCGAACTGCGCGATATCGGCAGGATGGTAACGCTCCGCTGCAAAACCGTCCGCGATGGCTGGAAGCACGATGCGGTGGAATTTGGCGGAGAACGTTTCGGGTGATCCAAGGTAAAGATCGTAGAGGGCCGAATCGCCCGTTTCGCTGCACATCTCGTGCACGCACGCGTGAATCGCCTCGAAATCGCAGTTTTCCCCATGCCTGTCAAGCCAGCTGTCCTCGAAGAGCTTCGGTCTGTTCGACCGCCCTTGCGTGCGGAAGCGCGAAAGCGTCCACGTCTTGCTCGCTTTCGCGGGGTCGTCGAATCGTCCGTCGGCAAATAGGTCGCGACCGAAGTTGCCCCACCCGCTATTGTTGTCGGGAAGCCCCATCATCTGCGCGGCGGCCTTGCAATATCCTTCTATGCCGGAGCGGTACCATTGCTGCATTCTCGATCTCGTTTCCCTCGGTTTACGTATAGTGCAAAACGGGCCTGTTGCATGCTCGCCTGCCTTATCAGTTCGCCCACTTGACGTCGTTCGAACCAGACGACCTCGACGACCCGCCACCCGACGACCCGCCTCCGGAATATGACGAGCCTCCGCCGGTATCAACCGGCACTGGTATGGGCTCGTAAACGAACTCGATGACGTTTTTCTTGGAATTCCTCTTCAACGTGATCGCTTGCTCGCGGTCGGATTGTAGGGTGTAACCCGCGATGTCCGGTGCCGTTTCCGTAATCTCGGTTCCCATCGCGACGTCATCGACGGTTTTCGAAGGCGAGACGTCGGAGTTGCCGTTTTTGCTGCGGTACCTCACCTCGTAGGAGACGAGCTTGCGGTAGCGGAACGTTACCACGTTTTCGTCGTCGTTTTCGGAAACGGCAAGCTTGACCTTCTTGTCGGAATCGAGCGCATATCCGTCGATGGCGGGCGCCTTCACGGTCACTTTGCTTCCGACTTCGGCGTTCTCGACCGTTTTGTCGTCGGCCACCTTCTTGCCGTTGACCGCGTCGAGATGTTCGACGCGGTAGTTCGCCAGCGTTTTGTCCCAGGCGGCAAATAGCGTGGTGTTGCTGTCTACTGCAAGCGGGAATCCGGCTTTGTCGCTGAGAGCTTCGTCGAGATACCACCCGGCAAACGCATAGCCTGGCCGCGTGGGAGTTTCGGGCTCGCTGACCGTTCCGATGCGGCTGACCTGCGTCGACTCAACCGAGCTTCCTCCGCCTGCGTCGAAGGATACGGTGAAAGCCGGCGTGAGCAGGAATGCCGCGACGAGGCCGGCAACGATTGCGCAGGCGACGAGCGCGACAATTGCGGTTTTCGGCACGTTGCGGGCGTTCCGTTTCTCGTGGGTCGGTTCTTCATGTGAGGGAAGGGCGACGGCGTCGTCCGCTTCGTCATGCGCATCTGGCTCCGCCACGATGGTGGGCTCGCCGGCGTTGCCTCCTATTGCGTCTTTGGCGCGGTTCGCGTCTTCCATAGGTGCGTCGTTTTGCGAGGGGCCCTTTGAAGGCCTCTTCGGCACGGTCTTTTCCCCAATCGTGTCATCGGGGATTGTTGCCGGGATGGCCGTGATGCTGGGCGCGATCCCTGGCGCCTCCATCGCTTCCAACGTCTCGCCGTCGCGTGTGGCAAGGTCTTCCTGCAGCTCGGCAATCGATTGGTAGCGATCGGCGTGCCGGGGCGCCATGCCCTTCTTGAGCACCCGCTCCTGCGCGGGGGAGATGGCGATTCCCATTTCGCTCGGCCATGCCATCTCGTCGCTGATCAGACGTTGCAGCGATTCGTCAGGCGCAACGCCCGAGATGGCTCGGTACATGGTGGCGCACAAGGCATAGATGTCGGTCCACGGCCCGAGCTCGCCCTTGGCTCGATACTGCTCCTCCGGAGCATATCCCGATTTCAAGACCATGGACACGGAGCGTTGGTCGGTGTAGTCCATCTCGTGCGCTGCACCGAAGTCCATGAGGCAGAGCTTGCCGCTGCTGCACAGCATGATGTTGTCGGGGCTGATGTCGCGATGAACCACGTGATCGGCATGGATGAGCGCGAGGGCGTCCATGATCGGCCGCGCGAGCTCGAACGCCTGGTCCGCGCTCATCGTAGCGTGACGCAGGTAATCCTTGAGCGTCTCGCCTTCCAGGTAGTCCATCACGATGTAGGCCGTGCCGTTTTCCTCGAAGAAATCGCGCACGTCGACGATGCCCGGGTTGCCGTGAAACCGGGCGAGCACGCGCGCTTCGTCGAGGAAACGCCGTCTTCCCGAATCGAGGCGTTTTCGCGCCGAAGTGTCGAGTGGGATGACCGCGTGCGAGGCCGCGCAATCGCGCCCCACGTAGGAGGCAGGATAGTATTCCTTCACGGCTACGCGCATGTTCAGCGTGAGGTCGCGTCCGATATAGGTGATGCCGAAACCGCCCTGCCCGAGCGAGCGGCCCACAAGATAGCGGCCGTTTGACAGGGTGGTTCCCGGGGGAAGGTGGTGTGCCACGAGCGGTTGCAGTCGCGTCCCGTTACCGCAATATGCGCAGATATCACCCGCCTCGAGGGGCTCCATGCAGTTCATGCAGTAATCGTTCATATGCGGACCACCTGTTCGGCCCGCAGCAATGTCGTCACGCGCGTCATCATGCAGGCTTACTTCTTCAGTTTCACGCGTTTGGCCTTTGACCAGCCCGAGTAATACTTCGTGCCCTTGACGGATTTAAATGCCCGCACCTGCACGAACGCTTTCTTGCCGAGCCAAGCGCGGTTCTTCACCTGAAGCGCCGCTTTGCCCTTCTTGGCATACGGAGATTTGCTCTTGAATTGGTATGTTGCGCTTGCCGCGAACGTCTTAGCAGGCGACCAGCGGATTTGGTATCCAATGGATTTGCCGCGCACCTTCTTCCACTTGACGATGAAGCCGGATGTGCCGTTGCTGTTCTTCTGGGCCTTGAGGGATTTGACCTTGGGCGTCTTCGGGATGATCCGGAAACTCTTCGTCACCTTGAACGAGCGAGGTTTCTTGCCGGTGACGGTCACGTTGTACGAGCCGATCGCCTTGCGCCCCTTCGAGTAGGTTACGGAATAGTCGCGCCCGACTTTGAGCGCCTTGCCGTCGAATTTCACCGTGACGGCAGGTGTGCGCTTCTTGCCGTTATAGGTGAAAGTGCTCGCCGACAGCGTGACGATGGGCCAAGAAGTAGACGAGACGCTGGAATCTGCAGCGTGCCCGCTCGACATGCCCTCGCTGCCGTGCGTGTCAGCCGAGCTTGAGCCTGCGCCGCTTTGGCCGTTGTCGCCCGTATTGCCGGAACCCTGCCCGCTGTCGGAGTCGTCGCCGGGGTTGTCGCTGGTTCCGCCCCCTTCCCCGGTTTGGCCGCTTTCTCCACCGGTGCCGGGGTCGTTGCCGGTTTCGCCTTCACCCTCGTCGCCAGTTGCTTCGTCGGCGGGCCAGAAAAAGCCGGGCGTTTCTGGCGTGTCGATGCGCGCGAAGGTGTAGTCGGTCGTCGTGCTCGGTTTTTCCTCGGCGTATGATGTGCCGTTGGCGCCGACGAGCGCATTGCAGTCCTTGAACATGCAATCAAAATTACAGGCCCACGATGGGTTGCTCTTCAAGAATGTTTGGATATCCCATTTATCGCTGACGATAACCTTTTCAAGGGACGTGCAACCGCTGAACATCAGGCTGGCTGAATGAACCGTTGTTGTGTTCATGCTCGATAAATCAATCGATTTGAGCGCTCTGCAGTGTTCGAACATGGCATTGATGCTCGTGAGTTGCGAGTTGCTGAAGTCAGGCAGTTTAACGCTCGCCAAGCTGAAACAGCAATCGAACAGGTTGTTGACGGAACAAACTGATGACACGTCTATCATCGACATGTCGACGGCGGTGAGCTTTTTGCAGTTGTAGAACATGGTGGAAATTCCCTTGACTGCCGACAGGTCCAAGCCCGTCAAATCAACCTCTTCGAGAGACTGGCAATTCTCGAACATTCTGCAGCTTTCGCCGGTTATCTGAATGGATCCAAGTATTTCTGCTGAAGTGATAGTCGTGGCGTATTGATACCAAGGAGGGCGATTATCTTCAGATGTTACCGTGTTCGGATCGGATGATATGGGATTGTAGAAGTCTATGGTTCCCTCTTCGCCAGACAACGGCGAGATTGTCAATTTGCCATTCTCGTCGATGACCCATTTGCACGTGCCGATCTCGCCCGATGCCAAATCGGTGGCGGCTTGAAGCTCGGCGTCTTGCGCGCCGATGCTGTTGGGCAGAAACGACGCGTTTGATTGCGGGTTGTTGGCGGTGTTTCCAGCGCCAAGCGTAGTTGCTTGCGCGGGGGCGGCGAAGGGTGACGAGAGCGCGAAAATGCATGCCAGGACGAGCAGCGCCGCGAAGGCGAGAAATCGCGATCTAAATCTATGTAGTGCGGGGTGGTGCATCAAATACCTCCGGAATCGGCGCGTCGGATATAGTTGATAAGCCTTATTCTAATTCACTTTCCGATGGCGAGAGGCCCCGATGTGCGTTCAAGGTTCCGCTCGCCCGTACGTACTTCGAAAACAATGCGTTTTCCCAGTTCAATGTGCTTGTAAATTCTGAAAAAGCGTATCACGGCGCACTGGTCCCAACTGTTGCGCAACAGTTCTTGAGCCATTCATGACCTATTCTCATTACGTAATGGGGTCTTGCTGAGTTGCATAGAATAGCGCTCGGATTGACCCGGTTCGAGATAGCAGCCGAGTAGAGCGATGCGTGCGTTCGTATATCACGTTCTGGTCGGGCAAGGGTTTGAGCAGAGCGAGGTGCCCAGAACGCAGGAACCAGGAAACAGCGAACGTCCGAATGGCGCAGACGAGAAGAGCGGCGCTTGGTATACGGCGTTCTATCACCTTGCGAACTGCATCAGGCAAATCACGGACGGCGCGCTGAACTACAAGCGCCTCTATGCGCTCATGGGCTCGAAAGGCCGTTACATCAATCACAGCAATCCGATGGTGCGCAAGCGCACGGCCGGCACGCTGTCGCGCCTTATTCATACGAAACGCTATGTGCTCGACATGCGCGATGCGTATGCCGAGGATCAATCGGTGTTCGATATGGCGGCATCGTGCGTGTGCGCGACTGTTCGCGAAGCGCAAGTACATGAGCCGGGCGAGTTCGACCTCGCCGGATGGATAATCGATGTCTGCTGGCCTGCGGTCCGCACGGGCCTGATCAACGAGGCGAGCGAATGGCGGCGGGGATTGGACCTGCTTCGGCTCGACCGCGAAATGGAGCTGCTGTTCGAGGCCTATCGCGATGGTAGACCGGATGGCGAGTCCGTTGAAACTGCCGAATCGTTGCTGTCCGCGATACTGTACATTATCGCTTTCGACTATCTGGACGTTTCGCGTTCGCGGGCGCTCGTCGATGCGGGAGCTGTGGATGCTTTGACGTCTGAACGCTCGACGTTTTCGGGTGGGTCCTTTACCGACGGCGTGCTCGCGTGCGCGAGTGCTCCAGATTGCGGCGCCTCGCGCGCGTGCCTCATGCGGTTCGTCGACCAAACGTGCGCCATGCTCTCCGGCTTCTGGGAAATCTCGCGAAACGAGCCGTTTACGATTGGCAGATACACCGATTGCCAGGCGATTGAGCTTTCGGGCGAGGTGTCGCGCGTCCATTGCCGCATTGCGTGGGAAGACGGGTCGTGGCGCATCCGCGATGCGGAATCTCGCAAGGGAGGGAAGGTGTTTCGCGGCGGCAAGTGCGTGCTTGATGCCCCCGGCGGGTTTGACGCGTCGTTTGGATTGGAATACGGCGATGTCCTCGTGTTGCCGAATGGTTCGACGTATCTGTTTGCAGCGATGGGCGCAGCCACCCAGATGGCGGTTACGGCATGAACGGGGGGACGTGTTACCGTTCGTTTTTGAACGGTAACACGTCCCCCGTTCATGAAGGCGGTAGGTCATCCATAGCGCTATTTGGTTTATGGCATACTATGGCCTGAAAGCGGATTGCGCCATCTTTCCGAGGAGGCTGGGTTTGAGAAGAATCGTCTTGCTCGTGTTAGCAGCTGTGTTCGCATTTGCATTGCCTGGTCTTGTTGGATGCGGGCAGAGTGAAGATCAAGGCGCGAGTCAAGCTCAAGGGCGGGCTCGAAGCTTGAGCCAGGGTGATGCCCAAAGCCAGGAGGGTAGCATGCGCGTGTCGTTCATCGACGTGGGGAAGGGCGATTGCATTTTGCTGCAGGCGGGCGCCTCGGCGGCGCTCATCGATGCGGGCTACGAAGAGACGTCGGACGATGCTCTCGCGCAGCTGCGGGAGTGCGGGGTCGATCGCCTCGAGTTTCTCATCGTAACGCATTACGATCGCGACCATGTCGGCGGTGTGGGCGCCATTGGGGAGAGCTTTCCAGTCGATGTGGTCTACCTGCCGGCATACGAGGGGTCCGACAAGAACTATCGGGCGCTCATGTCGATGATTGGCAGGCTCGGGCTTCCCACCCGCCCGGTTGCTGAGAAGCTGTCGCTCGAGCTGGGCGACGCGGTCCTCGATGTCTTTCCCTCGGGCGTGACGTACGTCCCTGGCACCAAGGGGGAAGAAGGCAACGACAACGATATGTCGCTCGTGACGACGCTGAAGAGCGGCAACGATTCGTACCTGTTCGCGGGCGATTTGGAGAAGGATGGCCTTGCGGTCTACTTGGGCGGCCGGCATGGTGGCTTCGACGTCGTCAAGATGCCGCACCACGGGCGCAAGTGCTCATTCACCGATGAGTTCCTCGAAGACGCGCGGCCGCAGGTTGTCGTCATCACCGACGACGCGGACGACCCCGCCGACAAGAAGACCCTGAAGCTGCTCGACGAAGTCGGCGCCGATACCTACCGCACGAGCGTGTCCGGCACGATTACGGTTCAGAGTGACGGTGCGGGGCATTATGCGGTTTCTTCCGGTGGTGGGCGGTAATTACGCGCGATGGACTTTCTGGGTTGGGTGCACGGGCCCCGCTTGGGCAGCATCGCTGCGTCTTCATGGGCTTTGCGGTCTGGGGCGCTTCGCTGCTTCAGGCTTTTGCGGGTTCAAGAATGCTCATCTTGAAAGCGAGCCGGGATTTGCCGTTGTCGGAGGTGTTGTGCAATACGAGCGTTTGCCGGTTGCATGTTAGCTTTTAGGGCAAGACGGCTTGTCGGAGTTGCAAAGCGGAATTCTGCGCCCAAAACCATCGGGTGAGCTTTTTCGCAAATAGAGCCGAGGCGCGATATGGCAAGGCGTCTGTCGGAGCGGGCCTTTGCGAGAAGGATTTGCGATGGGATTGAGGTCGAGCTGGCGTAGGATTCTTGCGAAGACGGTCGGGCGGATCGCGCTCGCGGTAGTTGCTGCAGCCATTGCGCTCGTCTGCGTAGCGTGCGCCAGCAGCACGTCGTCTGGCAGCGTGGCATCGTCTGATTCATCTCAAAATGAGAGCAGTCAGGCCAACTCGGTGCAGTCGGTAATCGAGGATAGCGACGACGAATCCGATATGCCTTCTTCCGAGAGTAGCACCTCTGCAGAATACGAGGCGTCCATCGATCTCTCCGACCCGAAAGATCGATATAGCCTCAACGTGTTCTTGAGCAATTTCTCAGAGGTGTGGTGGGGCCAGGTGGATTTCGATGCCGAACGTGCGTCGGCGGAGGATTTGGCGCGCTTCGCCGTGCTCCATTGTGCAAGAAATACACGGGACGACTGGGAATTTGCGCGAAATGACGAGCAGCGCTACGACGTGCCTGGTGAAGGAGGCGGTGCAGAAGGCCGCTACAATGTT
Organism: uncultured Eggerthellaceae bacterium; assembly: GCA_946618265.1. The sequence goes on along the minus strand of CAMOLA010000016.1, from coordinate 21,116 downwards.
CGGGTCAAGGCTGACCGTGTTGTAGAGATTGTTGAGCGTTATTTCGGCAGGAGCATCGATTATTCGGAGTTGTCGGGAGATTACTGCGGTCCCTGCCATTACGTCGACGGATATGTCTATTTCGGGGTGACGAACGGTTACGGTGCTGCAGAAGGCGTCGCTCTCGCCAAACGGGTCGAGGACGGGGGCAACGGCTTACTCGTTGTCGACTTCGATGTTTACCCGAACTTCGCCGGTGGGTATGATCCTGCTGATGAGGGGCTTTATTCCATGGAGCCGGACGATCTCGAGGCGCTTTTCTGCGCCGAAGGGCGCACAGTGCCTGGATGCGCGACCCTTTCGGTATCAGCGGGTGAGGACGGGTTGCCCGAATTTACGCTCCTCACGTACTCTACGGGTTCATACGGGATCGGCGGGGATGAGGGCGACGGTTCTGCAGAGACGGCTCAAGTCGAAGACGTTCCTGACGAAGTGGCCGATTTCGCAGATAAGCTGCGAAAGATTGACGAAGACAAGGCGGCCGACCCGCTCATGGGCGGTAGTACCCGGGAGATGTCGCGCGCCGGCGCGGGATACGTAGAAAGGTACGAAGAGCTCATGGGCGAGGTGCTGAACTGGCTCGAGTCGCAGCCCGATGTCGATGCCGGGCAGCTTGCAAAGGAACAAGCGGAATGGGAAAGCCAGCTTCAGGATCGGGTTGAAGAGGTCGCTGCCGAGAGCGGCAGGGGCACGATTCGCCCGCTTGCAATCATGAGTACGAAGATGGAAATGCTGCACGATCGGATAGAGGAGCTCATTGGGAGGGCGTGAGCGATCGGGTCGTTTCATGATAGATGCGTTGAGGTCATCAACCGCAGCGCTCTCCGGCTATGGCTGTTTTGTGGGCGCTTTATTCGTCTTGGGAAGCGGTCTTTCAGATTGCATGAAAACTACGATAACCGTGGCAATATCGATTCTGGTGACGGTTTCAAGTACGCCGCGAGACTTTCCGTCAATCGGACGAATGCAGATACGGTGATTTGCCCAGGCTCGTTGGGTGTCAAGCATAAAGAAACCTCTGGCGCTTTTGCCAACCGCGGAAGCTTCAGCTAGCCAACCCTTGTCTGTGAATAGCGGGACGACGTTAGCCAGGCCACTTTTGAGTGTGCTGCAATCAAGTTTAAGGCCATGGCTCGATGGGGCTATTCGCGCGGAGGGGTGTTGCGCAACAGTTTTCACGTGCGAGCAGACCGATAATAACCCAAAGAATGTTTAGGTATAAAGGCGCGTTATGGCTAATTCAGGCATGAGGTTGCTGAGAAATTACGATACTCAATCGCGCTAGCCAAGCGTGTCGAAGTCTAAAGATAGTAAGCGGACTAGCACGCACGGGAGTATTAAGTAATGCGATATTCATTGGCCTGCTTGAGCGATACGGGCGTTTCGCGTGAGCACAATGAGGACAATTTCGCTTTCTTCGGCACGATTATGCCCGCTGAACACCAATCATCCGCAGTTTATGCAACAGATTTACCAGCTGGTTCGTCATTCGCTGTCGGCGTTTTTGATGGCATGGGCGGCGAAGCGAATGGAGAAAACGCATCGTATGCTGCCGCCAAGGCTTTCGAAAGCAGTACAGACCGGAATCGGTGGACTCGCGATGGCGTCTTAGAGCTATTTGCCGATATGGAAGTCGCTGTATGTCGAGAACGCGATGTCAAACGAGCAAAGACCATGGGTACCACGGCGACAATCGCCGCTATTGACAACGATCGTGCTTACATCGCAAACGTCGGAGATAGCCCCGCAATGCTGTACGCGGACGGCGAGCTTAGAACCCTTAGCCGCGAACACACCGATGCAGAGACTTTGAAGGCTCTCGGTATAACCGGAAGGAAGCCCGGTCTGACGCAGTTCCTGGGCATGTCCAATGGAGAGGTCAGCCCAAGCCCTCACGTGGAGGATTTCGACATCTTGCCTGGTTACACGTTATTGCTCGCCAGCGATGGGTTGACTGAGCCGCTTGATAAAGATGCGATTCGCGATGCGCTTGCCTCAGATGGCGATGCGGCCGAGCGGGTGAAGCTGTTACGCGACTTGGCTATACGGGGCGGCGGCACCGACAACATCACCGTGCTGTTGTGCGAGGCGTCGGAAACCGAGCCCGAAAATGAGGACGTGGTTGCATGAACGTGCGCCTGAGGCTCTATGGGACAAATGCCAGGCATGAGGTCGAACTTCCCACCACCGATTTGGGCGACTGGGGTTTTACGCTAGAGAGAAGCCTGTTCGGGTTGAGCCGAGACTACAGCATACGAATGACCGTGCTCGACAACAAGTGGTGCTTTGCTGCAACGAACGGCGAATACGCAGTGACGCGCGGCGGCGACCTTCATTTCGAGCGGTACGTCCGCATAGGCGAAGCGCTCACGATTAAGCTGCCGAACCCTGATGGCGAGATCGTGGTGATTGCCTCGGAGATGCCGGATGTAATCGAGCAAGCGACGAAGTTCGTGCTTGACAAGTGCGCGCCCAACCTGACCATTGGGTCTTCTACCTCCTGCGGCATAGCTATCGGCGGGGTGCCGATGATCGCTGGCATGCACGCTCAACTCGGGTTCAGAGAAGACCCCGGCGGCAAGGGCTGGTATCTGAATCCTAGCTACCTATGCTACGTAAACGGGATTCCGATGCGTGGCGAGCGGAAACTCGCATTCGGCGATTGCATCGAATTCTACGGGGCGCAGGTCATCTTCCTCGGCGAGATCATCGCCATTAGCAGGCCAACTTATCCCAATGCATCCATACGGGCGAAATTGCAGCCAGCGGACGACAAGACGCTGAAATGGGTATCGAACCTCTCGGTGATGGGCGACGACAGCAGGCAGGACGACTTCTACCGGCCAGCGCCTCGCGCCCTCGCAGAGTACGACTCCGAAGAGCTGGAGATCGAGGGTCCGCCCGCGCCCCAAAAGCAGAAAGAGCGATCGTTCCTCTCGGTCATCGGCCCGTCGCTCACGATGGCGTTGCCGATGGTGGTTGGCGTCGCCTTGACCGGAATGGGCAGCGGCATGGCCGGGCTCATCATGATGGTTGGCTCCGCGATCATCATGGCGATCTGGGGCGCCAAGAGCCTCCACGACCAGAAGAAAGAGGCGAAGGAAGAAGAGGCCAAGCGCCAGGAAAAGTACCGAGCTTACCTGAAGCGGCGAGAAGACGAGCTTGCGCAAACGGAGAAGTACAACAAGGCGGAGCTGCAGAGGATGTATCCCGACACGGCAGAATGCCTGAGCTATTCAATAAAAGACGGCCAACTTTGGGGGCGCAACCGAAAGCAGCCAGACTACGACGTCGTGCGCCTGGGCATAGGCGACGCCGACACGTTGCGCCCCGTCAGGATACCGCCCGACAAGTTCACGCTCGTTGAGGATGAGCTCATCGAGGAGCCCAAGAAGATAAAGGCCCGTTTCGAGAAGATGAAGGACGTTCCGCTGGGAATCGACCTCTCCAGTTACGGGATGTTTGGCGTAATCGGAGGGGAATCACTTGCGGGATGTTACCCGATTGCAAGGATCGTGCTGGCAGAGATAGCCGCTAACTACCGCTACTCGGACGTAAAGATCGTGATGCTGTGCGACGGGCGGCGAGCTGAGGACAGGCGGCTGCTCGAGTCCGCCAAATGGCTGCCCCACATGTGGTCGGATGACAACTCGATACGCTACGCAGGAGACACACCCGAGACGGCGAAGGAGGTACTGAACGAGCTAACGCCCATGCTGAAGGAACGGTGGGACGAGGCCCGCGGTAACGCGAAGGCGACGTTCGGCACCCGCTACGTGTTCGTCTGCACCGATGACAGCCTGTTGACAGACAGCTTGGCCGCAGTGTACCTGATGGACGGGACCGTGAACCTGGAGACGAACGTTTTCCTGTTTGCCGAGAGGCAGAACGACCTGCCGAACGTGTGTGAGTGCATGATACAGAATACCCAGGAGTTCGCCGGAACGTACACCGTGGCGGATGCCCTGAAGAACTGGCGGCCCATACTGTTCGATCAGGTGAGCTATGAGGCGCTGGGTTCCTTCGCGCACGCCGTGGCGGGCGTGAAGATCCAGACGCCCGACATGCAGCGCGAGATTCCGGACACTGTCACGTTCCTTGGAATGTACGGGGTCGAGTCGGTGAAGGAGCTGAGCGTTTACGAGCGGTGGCGGACGAGCAGGAGTTTTAACGAGCTAAGTGCTCCGATTGGTGTGGCGGCGGACGACGTGATATGCAGCCTCGACATCCACGAGCGCGCCCATGGCCCGCACGGGTTGGTGGCGGGCACCACGGGTTCCGGCAAGTCGGAGACGCTTATGACGTGGATTCTGTCGCTCGCCGTGAACTACAGCCCCGAGGACGTTTCGTTCCTGCTGGTCGACTTCAAGGGCGGCGGGCTCGCGAACCAGTTCGACGGCCCGAGGGGGCGCCTGCCGCACCTGGCGGGAACCATCACGAACCTGGGTGGCAACCAGATCCAGAGGGCCCTTGTGTCCATCAAGAGCGAAAACGAGAGGCGTCAGCGCCTCCTTGCTGATGTCGGAGCAAACGACGTATACGACTACGCGAAGATGTACAAGAACGGCGAGGTCGATCGGCCGTTGCCGCACCTTGTTATCGCGGTCGACGAGTTCGCCGAGCTGAAGAAGCAATTCCCGGACTTCATGACGGAGCTGGTGAGCGTCGCCGCTATCGGCAGGAGCTTGGGCGTTCATCTGGTGCTGGCGACGCAGAAGCCATCCGGCGTCGTCGACGACAAGATCTCCAGCAACAGCCGCTTCAGGCTTTGCCTGAAGGTGCAGACGCCCCAGGACAGTAAGGACATGCTGCAACGTGCCGATGCTGCCTACATCACCCAGAAGGGGCGCGGCATACTGCGCGTAGGCAACGACGAGCTGTTCGAGATGTTCCAAAGCGCATGGAGCAGGGCGCCCTATCCTGCGGATCCGCTGGCTAATCACGCGGAAATCGCCCGGCTGATAACAGTAACCGGCAAGACCAAGATGACGGGCACGCACCATCTCGCGGTTAAGCGCGAGCAGGAAGCGCTCGAATGGGCCCAGGGCCTCGTCGACACGGTAGGGCCCTCGCTGAGGGACGCGGGCACGACCCCGAAGGCCTATCTCTCGGACCCCCGTTCGGCGCGTAGAGCGAACGAGCGGTTCTACGCCGCCTTCGACGAGCATGGGTGGGGAATCCAACGCAGCGAGGGCAACGACGAGCGAATAGCCAACCTGGTGCAGGTGTACGAGCTGTGCACAAGTCGGGATGCTGGGCGGAATGCCGACCCCGGCATGCTCAAAGACCTGGCTCGGTCCATGGGGCTCGCGTTGCCTGAGAAGGCGGCCCGGACGCAGCTCGACTCCGTCGTGGAGGAGCTCGCCGAAGTCGCTCGCGACCACGACCTGGAGCTGCGCGACGCGCTTTGGCTGCCAGAGCTCCCGAAGTACCTGCCGATGGAGGTTGTGGCGAGGAGCGGCTTAGCCGAAGGCTACCTGGAGGGCAGGGGGAAGGGTGGCGATTGGGCGCTCGAGACCTGCATCGGGCTCCTCGACGACCCGGAGCACCAGTACCAGGCTCCCGTCACGGTGGACTTCGCCACAGGTGGCAACCTCGCGATATTCGGGGCGGCAATGACCGGGAAGAGCACGCTCCTGCAAGGGCTGCTCTTCACGCTGATGCAACGCTACACCCCAGACGAGCTGAACGTGTACTGCGTCGACTACAGCAGCCGCAAGCTCGGCTTTCTGCGCGATGCCCCGCATGTCGGCGGCGTGCTCTTCGAGGAAGACGCGGACCCGATAAGCAAGCTGTTCTTCCTGTTGAACGGCATATTAGCTGAACGCAAGAAGACTCTGCACGGCATGAATTTCGCGCAACTCGTGAGTACGTCGGAAACGCCAGTGCCCGCAGTGCTCCTAGCGATAGACAACTACGGCTCGTTCCAAGAGAAGACGGATGGGGCACACGACAAGGACATGTTGGCTCTGGCGAAGGAGGGTCCGAGCTACGGGATTTATCTGGTCCTGACGGGAACCGGCATAGGAATGGGCGAGATTCCATCGAGGCTGGCAGACGCGATAAGGGGCCGCGTATGCCTGGAGATGAATAACGCGTACGACTACCGCGAGGTGCTGAACGTGACCCGCTGCGAAGTCCTGCCATGCGAGGGCGTCCCCGGTCGCGGCCTGGTGGTGAGGAACGGCACCGCCCTAGAGTTTCAGGTGGCGATCCCGGGCAACGAGGATGACGACAAGCTGGCGAGCGACAAGATTCGCAGGGCATGCAAACGGATGGCCATGGGATGGGAAGGCGACGGCGCTCGCAAGGTGCCAACCATCCCGGCGGAGCCGAAACTCTCGAAGTATCTGGGACTGCGCGAGGTGTGCGACATGCTTGCGGACGACCGGAGCCTTCCCATCGGCTACGACTGGACGAGCGCGCAGCCCACGGCGTTGGATTTGAGCCGCATCTTCTGCTTCGCAGTGTCTGGCAAGGAGCGCTCGGGGCGACGAAATTTCATGGCGCTTCTCGTGGAGATGGCAGCGCGCAAGGACGGCGACATCTATGTGTTCGGCAAAGGCGCAGGTCCTCTGCGGCAGGCAGCCGAGCGGTGCGGCGCCACTTACTACTCCGACGAGCACGGCTACGAGGCGTTCTTCGAAACTTTCGGCGCAGAGTTGCAGCGGCGAAACAAGAAGAAGCGCGAGCTGGAGATGGCTGGCCTCGACGAGGGTGAAATCTACCTCGGGATGCAGGACGTACGCAGGGTATTCCTGTTCATCGAGGATCTGCCCGACTTCACCGAGGGGCTCTACTCGCCGTCAACCGACGTGCGAGACGTGTCCCAGTTCTTCGAGGTGTTCAGCGACAAGGCGTGGTTCCACCAGGTCTACCTGTTTGCGGGAATAGACCAGAGTGTCGCGACATCCGCAAAGGGAACCGCATTCTACTCGCGGGTGCTGTGCGACAAGACCGGAGCACACTTTGGCGGAAACGTATCGGCACAACAGCTCCTGCGGTTCGACTACATCAAAGGGTTCAACGCGCAGGCGAAAGCCGAGGGGCCGACGGTCGCCCTCGTGGCCACGAGCGACACCTATCCGGACGGCAACGGCGTCATCGTGCCCGAGGTCGATTTGGTACAGGCGGATACGAGCGACGCCCCAGCGGAGAGGCCGGGCGTAATCGTGCAGGAGGTGGCAGATGCTTAGATGTGAAGTCAGCGTTCCTGCGCTGACGAGATCCTACGAGTTCAGCGTCAACGAGCACGTGAGGATCCCGGCCCTCATTGAAGAGGTGATGTCCGTTATAGGGGCCCGTGAGGGGTGCCGTTGGGAGAACGGTGCCGACGGGGCGATTCTCTGCGATGTCGAGCGCGGACGCGTTCTCCCCCGCGAGAGGACCCTTTACGAATGCCATGTTACTCCGGGAAGCAAGCTCATGCTGATTTAAGGCGGTCGATATGAAACGGATAAAGGTCAACACGGACTCGATAGGGAATGCGAGGAAAGTGTCCGAAAACGAATTACAGGTACTAGCAAAGGCTGTTTCAGACATGAACAAGAGCGTCGAAGAGCTGAACGCTACCTGGAAAGGTGGAAACCACGATAAGTTCGCGAAGGATTACGCCAATCGACTAAGGCTGATTAAGAAGGCGCAAGAACAGCTGGACAGTTATGTGAAGAGCATAGCTACTGTCAACGAGAGGTACGGTCACTGCGAATCCGACGTCGCAGGTTTGGCTTCGTTTTAAGGCGGCGCTATATGACAGTTACATCAGGAACAATACTCGTAAGCCCGCAAGAGCTTCAAGAAAAGGCAGAACTAGCATATGGGCGAATTGCTGACTGCAGCTCGGCCTTGGACAAGATATCTAGAACCCTTGCGGCAAGCGACTCGTATTGGCAGGGCGATGCAGGAGATGCAGCTCGCTTGGTATGCAACGCGGTGGTGCAGGATGCCCGCGATGCCCTCGAGGAGTTGAAGGGCTATCCGAAAGACCTGCTGGCCTATCAGGGGCTGTATTCCGAGGTCATCTTCCGCACCGAAAGCTTGGCCAACGCAGTATCCGACTACACGCTTGCCTAAGGAGTACAGATGCTTGAGCAAGATGTCTATATCGATTGCAATAGGGCAAGGGACAAGGCGTCCGAATTGCGTGACAAGGCTGGTGATCTTCATTTGCTGATTGGTGATTACCAGAGTGTAGCAGGAAAGATTGATTCTGCCTGGACTGGATCAAGCGCGCAGAAGTTCAAGCAAAGCCTGAACGGCCGGGTGTCATCTCTGCAGAAATCCGCAGCGAGACTCGAGGAGCTGGCCTCGGCTATCGAGCAAACCGCGAACGCATATGAGAGGAAACAAATTAGCCAACTAAGGGCGGCACGCGTCGCAGCTAAAAAGGCGAAGGACGGGGCGAGCCGCTAGTCGCATAGTTGGGTTTCTAGCGCCAATGGGGCGCTCGATTAGAAAGGTGGATTGACATGGACGGTTACGAGCTTCATTTCGACGAGGCGACGCAGGGCGCCAGCCAGCTGGAGAAAATCATCGAGGATTTGAGGTCGCAGATTGACGACATGAACAAAACCGAAGAGGAACTGCTGAACGACCAGCTCTGGTACGGACCGAACAAATCGAGGTTCAGCCAGCGCTTCGCTGAGTACAAGCAGGCAGTGGAAGGCCTCTACACCAGTGCCGTGGATCACCACAGCAAGCTCGTTGAAATTCTGAACACCTATCAGGCCGCAGAAGCCTAAAGCTCGATCAATACGATTCAAGGAGGAACCAACCATGCCTAGCGCAGACACTGTAATCGTCGATTTCAATGCACTTGACTCAGCAATCAACAAGTTTCACGCCGCAAGTGGGCAAATATCGGCCCTCGAAGGCAGCCTCCAATCGAACGCATCGTCCCTGCAGGGAGCATGGCGATCGAATGCCTCAGACGCTTACGCGCAGAAGATGAGCACGCTCGTCGCCAACTTCAACAAGGCAAGCGAAAACCTCGAAACGGAAGTCGCCGAACTCCAACGGCTGTGCGACCTCGAGAAGGAAGCCGAGAGGCAAGCAGGTGTGATTGCAAACACTGTTTCCGACTATACGTTGAGCTGAATGTGTGAGCGAACGGGGCGACGATGGCTGACTTCACTGCAGATGTAGCACAGTTGGAGAATCTTAAGGCTGAATTGAAAAGCCTGGGTTCACGCGCAGATGAAATAGCATCGAGCGTAAACAGTATCGGGAATAGCCTTGGCGGAATAAGATCCTTAGCCAACAAGGGCTACCCCGCAAAGATTGGCGTAGCAAGCGGCTCCATCAGCAAAGCCGCGGAAGGCACTAGGACCGCATCCGCCCGGATGGGGAGGATAGCTGAAGCTTATCGCCAATGCGAAACCGAGGCAAAAGCCGCTATCGTCGATAGCGCTATGGAGAACTCGAGCGACCGCTTGAGTAACGCTTTGCGAAGCGTTGTCGAATCGCTTTGCGAAGACGTCGAAATCCAGCAGGGGAAAGGCGTATCTAATAGCTTTGTGATGAACGTAATCAAAAGCTATGTGGAAGACGGAATCGGCAAAGTTGAAGGAATTGAGAATATAGTCGATATGGCAACTAGCCCGAACAAGGATGACGGCATTTATGAGGACTTCAAATCGTCTTATGGAGTTGTCGCAGGAATTATCGGTTTGCCGTCGTTTTTGCCCGACGCAATGGATCGGGGCGAAGCCAGAAACAAGAGGGCTCAGGACTGGGTAACCAAAGTCACAAAAGAGCATGGACTTGGGTGGGGCATTGCAGCAACTGTTCCCGCTGCGCTTTGGGAGCTCGGAGACTTTCTTCTCGCTGAAGTACCTCATTGCGCGGCCTTTACCGTTTCTTACATGGTTAAAAAACAAGTAGCAGCAGCGACCGAAATCACGACAAGGGCCAAAAACTTGAATGCTCTCATGGGTTCCAGAGTGTTGGTTCAGCCCAGCAGCAGTGTGACAAATTTCCTGAAAACCAACGCTATGTACGAGGGCGGAAAGAAAATAGCCGACACATTATGGCGCGGTTTTACAGGAAAGAAAATGCCGGGCTATGTCGATGCTGCACAAGACCAAATCGATAAAGGCGTTTCCCGTGTTACTTCAAGGCTGATAAAAGCAGCGAATAACGCGCCCGGCAGTGGCGGCTCAATCGGCTCGAGATAGGAGACTGTGTCATGCAAACGGTTCATCCCATAGGCACCGCGATAAGGGTGGGCGATGAGTCGACATTTGTGGTTGCAGGATATCGACTTCACGAAGAGGGCGATATGACCGGATTGGCATATCTGCTAATCCCCTACCCGCTTGGATACCTTGACGAACGCAGTTTCTGCTCTTCCACTATTGACATCAAACACGAAGTGCTTTTTGAGGGGTATGCGGATGATGTGACTCGGGCGTATCTGATGCGGCTTGCCGAGCTTGATGAAAAAGCGAGGCAGGCAAGCTACGAAGACATCATGCTCCTCATGGAAGCGCTGAGGCTGTACCTGGATGAGCCTTCCGAGGAAGAAGGTGATGCAGATGAATAAGGACTTGCTGCCTATTGGGAGTGTCGTTGAAGTGCCGCGTGAGCAAGCGCCACTTTTCATGGTGATAGGCTTCTTTCCCCAAACGGAGACCGATAGCGCAGAGTACCTAGTTGTGCCATTCCCGGTGGGGGCGCTGCTAGAAAATGCGGCAATTCTCATTGACGAAGTAGATGTATCGAGGGTGGTACACAGGGGATATCTGGACGATTTCGGCCGTGAGGTTCTAGCGGGAGTCTCGGAACTGATTTCTGCGGAATCCGATTATCGTTTGGAATAAACGTCATGGCTGATATCAACACCATATGGGAGGGCTGGCACGCCGAGGAGCTCCTTGGGCAGGGGGCATACGGCAAGGTCTACCGCATGTCCCGGAGCGAGTTCGGGCACACCTCGTATGCCGCCGCGAAGCTCATCGAGATTCCGCAGGACGCGTCCGAGATAGCCAGCCTGGCCAACATGGGGATGGACAACCTTTCCATCAGGAGCTACTTCGAGAGCACCGCGCGGAACATCGTCAACGAGATCGCCGTGATGGAATCGCTCAAGGGCGCTCGCAACGTGGTCGCCATCGAGGACTACAGGCTCGTCGAGCACGAGGACAGCGTCGGCTGGACCATCTGCATCAGGATGGAGCTCCTCCAGAGCCTTGCCGACTACCAGAAGGAAGCCGGTCCTCCGGACGCCGAGGAGGCCGTTCGCATCGGCATCGACATCTGCAACGCGCTCGTCTGCTGCGAGGAGCGGGGCGTGGTCCACCGCGACGTGAAGCCCGAGAACGTCTTCCGCAGCGCGTTCGGCGACTACAAGCTGGGAGACTTCGGCATCTCGCGCCAGATCGAGAGCAGCACGAAGTCCGTCTACTCGCAGAAGGGCACCGGCCCCTACATGGCCCCCGAGGTGGTGCGCGGGCAGAGGTACGGCGGCAACGTCGACGTCTACTCGCTGGGGATAATGCTGTACAGGTACCTCAACAAGATGAGGTTCCCGTTCCTCCCTCTTGCTCCACGGGCGTTCACCGCCGACGACATGGAGCAGGCGCTGCTCCGCAGGCTGAGGGGCGACGAGCTGCCCGCCCCGAGCGAAGCAAGCGAAGCGCTGGCCGAAATCGTGCTCAAGGCGTGCCAGGCGGATCCCGGCAAGAGGTACCGATCGGCACGGGAGCTTCACGCCGACCTGGTCGCATGGGGCGAAGGGCGCGGCCTAACCGAACAGCGCAAACAAGAAATCGAGAGCCAAAGAGGGCTGGAAAACCGAGAACGGCAAGAACGTGACCAACCAGAAGCGATACCTATCATTAATATAGATGTGCCGTCTCATGACAATCAGGGACAAGGCGGGAACGACGAGGATGTCGAAGAGCCTAACGAGGACTCTGAAGACGGCGGGATTGGGCCCGACGCCGCGCTTGATCAAGGAAAAAAGCGTAAGCCGCCATTCTGGGCTAAGCCTACTCCAGCGCTCTGCCCGAGGTGCGAAAGGGAGCTCCCTCGGGGCTCGTCAAAGTGCTACTGCGGGTGGGAAGGCCCTCCCGACTTGACGAGGCTCATCTTCGTCGTATCTGTCGTGGCGCTGTCGATTATCGCGATAGTGGCGATTGCATTTGTGTTTGCTTCGCCCAAAGAGGCGAGCTACATGGTTTACTACCGGGGTGGCGAAGGCGATGTGTTCGATCCGAAAAGCGTTAGCGGCGTGAAGGCTGGGACCGCCGTCACCGAGCGCGCCCCCAGCAAGGATGGCTATTCGGTTTCGCCCTCTGAAACCCAGACGATTACGGTCGAGGCCGGCGACGACAATGAAATCACGTTCACTTACAGCGAGATTCCCGAACTTAGCATAGACTCGCAGGAGGAAGTTGGTGTTGCCATGCCGAGCGAACCGCCCATAGAGGCCACAACTATGGGGCGCTTGCTTGCAGACCTTATCGATGCTTATGAAGCGCCGTCGGTCGAAACGATTAAGGCCATTGATGTCGACCTTAAGTCGATGAAGGATGCCGAGAGCCAAGATTACGAGGTGGCTTGCTCCATCGTCGATCATTGGAACAATGTTTATGCCAATTCGCAATATCGGCTTTATTGTTACGATGGCGGCGAGTTGGCGGATGAGCTGTCCTCCGTGAAAATACCCAATAAGAGCACGCATGCATTTATCGTGCTCGGATTCGCCCTTTCAAATGGCGAAATGCAGGACGAGCTTAGGGGTCGATGCGATGCTGCGGCCGCAGCGGCGCGCTCCTACCCAAACACTCTTATCGTGTGCTCAGGAGGCGCAACTGGGGACAATAACCCAAACCACCAGACGGAAGCCGCCTTAATGAAAGAATACCTTGTTCATGAATGCGGTGTAGACGAATCTAGGGTGATTGCTGACGAGCGGGGTGTCTCAACCGCGGAGAATGCCGTCTACACCATGGAGACCCTTCGGACGCTCGGTGCAAAAACAATGACAATAGTCACGTCCTCATATCATCAACGACGAGCTCAGGCCGTTCACAACGCACTTGCTGCGAGCTACAAGCAGCATTTGAGTTATTCGGTTGAGATAGTCGGTAATTATAATTTCAGTGCAGATAGCCAAGCTAACTACGACTGCGAAGACAGAATAACGGCAAAGCAAATCGGCGAAGTTCTAGGCTTGCCTGATGAGGAGCTTGAACTTATTCCATACGTCGATTTCTAAGGGAGGGTCGATATCACGTGTTCACATCATTTTTCTTGCGGTGTTATGCGAGCGGACTGGGTTTTATCGATGAAAACAGCGTCGCGATGATGCCGGCAAATCGCGTCGGACAAACGCTCTTCGAAGACCCCAGAAACGAAGAAGCTCTGGCGTTCATTCGGCCATTAGAAGGTGCTGCGAATTCCAGCGGGCATCCTATTCATTGGAATAGGCGCCATGGCTGATATCAACACCATATGGGAGGGCTGGCACGCCGAGGAGCTCCTTGGGCAGGGGGCATACGGCAAGGTGTACCGCATATCGAGAAGCGAGCTCGGCCACACCTCTTACGCCGCTGCCAAGCTCATAGAGATTCCCCAGGATGCGTGCGAGATAAACAGCCTGATGGACATGGGCATGGACAACCTATCCATCAGGAGCTACTTCGAGAGCACGGCGCGAAACATCATCAACGAGATTGCCGTTATGGAATCGCTCAAAGGTGCTCGCAACGTCGTCGCCATCGAGGACTACAAGCTTGTCGAGCACGAGGACAGCATCGGCTGGACCATCTGCATCAGGATGGAGCTCCTGCAAAGCCTTACCGACTATCAGAAAGAAGTCGGCCCCCCGAGCGTCGAGGAAACCGTTCGTATCGGCATCGATATCTGCAACGCGCTGATGTGCTGCGAAGGTCTGGGAGTAATCCACCGAGACGTGAAGCCAGAGAACGTTTTTCGCAGCGCGTTCGACGAATACAAGCTCGGGGACTTCGGGGTTTCCCGCCAGATAGAGAACTGCACGAGATCCGTCTACTCGCAAAAGGGCACCGGTCCGTACATGGCCCCAGAAGTGGTTCGGGGGGAAAAGTACGGGGGCAACGTCGACGTCTATTCCCTCGGAATCATGCTCTACCGGTACCTGAACAACATGCGCTTTCCCTTCCTGCCGCCAGCGCCCCAGCCGTTCACCGCTGTCGATATGGAGCAGGCGCTGTTCCGCAGGCTGAAGGGCGACGATTTGCCCGCCCCAGGCGAAGCTGATGACGCGCTGGCAGAAATCGTGCTCAAAGCCTGCAATGCCGACCCGCGCAAGAGGTACCAGTCAGCACGGGAGCTTCATGCTGATTTAGTCGCATGGAGCGAAGGACGCTATATAACCGAAAGGCGCAAACAAGAAATCGAAAGTCAAAGAGAGCCGGAGAATCAAGAACGGCAGGAGCACGATCGGCTAGAGGCGATACGCATCACCGATATAGAGGAGCTGGACCCCGAAAGCCAGGCGCGGGATAGGGTCGACGAGGCTATCGAAGAAACGAACGAGAATTCTGACGACGGCGAGGCTGGATCTGATGTCATACCCGGCACAGAGAAAAAGCGGCGAAAGATTCCCGTATTCGTATACCCCATTGTCTTAGTGGCGATCGTCGTCGCCATCGCGCTCCTGTATCCAATCTTTACGTCTGGTGGCAATGGTAACAACAGCGGCAGCGAGTATGTTGGCGAATGGTATGTGCCGACCGACACCGATAGGCGAATCACCATTAGCGCGAACGGTGAGGTGTCCTACGGGGACGACAACCATGGGACGATCGCAAAAGGCAATTGGACCGTCATCGACGAAGACGCAGGAGCCATAAAGTTCACCCTCAAAGCCCAAGATGGCAACGAGCGGATGTTCGAAGAAGGCCCAGCAGAGTTTACGCGCATGGCGTATGCGGAGACTACCGAGAAACTAACCGCGCAGATGTATTACAGCCCTAGCGAATGGGAGACGTATATCAAGAAATAGCAAAGTTGCCAGTTGTGGCATTGCGGGAAGGAATAGGATGCGCAAGCGGATAACGAAAGTTGGGGCGTTGATAGCTGCAATGATTATGGTTGCAGTTCTGGGCGGCTGCGGCGGATCGACGCAATCATCCCAGGGCGGAGTGGAAGGCTCGGGTGCAAGCACGGTTCCGAACGCGGCCACCATGGGAACGGACTTCAACGGTAACAAGACCCCCGCAGCCGCATTCTTCGGTGATAGGACCTACGAACAGCGGCAATACGACGCGACGACGCTCCGGGACGAATACGTCACTAACACAAGCGCGGGGTCGTACACGGTTATGATTTACCTCGACGGGTCGACGAATCTCGAAGACCCGAACTTCGACTACAACGGTCAGACCTTCGGCAGTATAACGATAGACGCAATACTATCGAGCGGCGTCGACCCAGACAAGGCAAACGTCGTGATTATGACGGGCGGAAGCGATTCATGGGGCCATGCAGGACTCGAGGGAAACGGGAACTACATCCTTCACATAGTCAAAGATGGCAGTGGAGGAGGCTTATCCGCGAAGGTCGACTATCACTCCGAAAAGCCTATGAACATGGGCGATCCCAATACCCTATATTCTTTCGTGGACTTCGCCGCGAAAGAATACCCTGCGGACCATTATGCGCTGATGATCTGGGATCACGGAAACGGCCCCCTATACGGCTGTGCCGTCGACGAGAACCACAACAAGGATGCGCTCCTGCTACCAGAGATTGCTGATGCATTAGACGCAACGGATTTCGGCAAGGGAAAGATGTTTGACTGGATTGGCTTCGACTGCTGCCTAATGGGCGACCTCGAAGTCGCGGACACGCTCTCGAAGTATTCCTACTATATGATTGCGTCTCAGGAGCTCGAGACTGGCTTTGCCGGCGGGTTCAGCTACGGCACGGCATGGGTGTACAGCTTTTTAGACAAGCTGAATTCGACCGCCTCCCCGATAGGCATAGCGACCGAAGCGATTAACCAGTACGCGGACGGCAAAGAGCTAGCATCCAGCGACCATAACACCCGCACTATCTACACGATGTCCCTTATGGACCTGACAAAAATCAAGGATGC
Organism: uncultured Eggerthellaceae bacterium; assembly: GCA_946618265.1. Next base: position 4,990 of record CAMOLA010000016.1, on the reverse strand, counting down.
TGAAACCGCACTTGACACCCTTTTCTACAAAATGGCCGATGGGCTTGAATCCGGCAAATACACAGACCTCGCAAAGCTTCGCGAATACACCAAGGAGTTCAACGAGGGCGGGGGCCTCGACATCGTCGACTTGGGATACATGGCTTGGACGCTTGAGGAGATGTATCCCGAAGAGGCGAAGGGCGTCAAAGACGCCATCAACGAACTGGTACTTTATCAGCGCACCAACGTGCCCGAGGCATCGGGCGTCTCATTGTACTACCCCTACCGCAATGAGGAGCTCTACGACAAGCAAGGCGGTTGCGACCTCTACAAGCAGCTTGCTGTTTCGAAAGGCTACCTTGCTTATCTCGATAAGTTCACAGACATATTGATCAACGGCGAGAAGGATGCCGACCTGGAAATCGGCACGCCCAAACCTGAGAGCGGAACAGGGGAAACGCAGCCCGAATCCTCCGGGGAATATACGATTCGTATACCAGAGGAACAGCAGAAAGGAATCGCCCGCATCAGCTACAACGTTTTGAGGCAAGGAAGCGATGATGATTCATGGAGCGGGGGAGGTGAACGATATAGAATGCTACTTCAAGACTGTCAGGTGGCGATGGACTCCGATGGCAATGTTCGCATCCCAAAGAACCAAAGGCTGTTGACGTTATGTGGCGAGAGCGGAGAACAGACCGTTTGGCCGTTCAAGCAGGTAGCCAGCGGTGCGCAGACCGCCAAGTATCAGTCACTGGCAACAACCGTAGATGGGCCATTTGGCCCAATGGCCTGGACCGATTCTACCCCTGTTACGATAGTAGCAACAGAGACTCTCGATGGCGGAAAACCGATTATTTCGTCGATAAACTACCGTGATGGAGGCGATGCTGTCGAAGGAAAAAGCGATGTCGATATCGCCAGGTACGATTACTTATCGAACTGGGTACAACCGTGTGGTCCGGATGGAAACAGTTCTGAGCCTGCGTGGAACTGGAAGAAGTGGGACGGAGTTGTAGCGCAGCCAATGCCCATTGACTCGCAATTGGCAATTGGCACAACTACGACAGCGGAGCTCGAAGGCGATTACGTTCTCCAGATTGTTATCACCGATGTTCACGGCAAAGAGTACGCGTCTGATCTTTATGAATTGGACAGCTTGGGAACGCCTGGTGAGGAGAACGCTGAGGTCGATGGGGTCAATTGCACCTTCACCATTTACGGCGACTATGCAGTATTGTCAAAAGCGGAAGGAGCCTCGAAAGAGTTTTCTGTTCCAAGCGAGTATCAGGGTAAACCCGTTACCGAAATCGGAAGGGGCGCTTTCTCAAAATCGTCTGTAAAGAGCGTAGTGGTACCAACTGGCATAACCAAGATAGGAAACGGCGCGTTCGCGACCCAGTCCCTTGAGAGAATCTCGCTGCCCGAAGGTCTTCTGTCAATCGCACCGAGCGCTTTTGCGAGCTGCAAAAGCCTGACAGAAGTTAAACTCCCTCAATCGCTGGAAAAAATTGGTGACGCGGCATTTGATAGATGCGAACAGCTATCAGTCTTAGAAATACCTGCTAATGTTACGTATATCGGGGACGGTGCGTTCCAGGGCTGCAGCAGGTTGCGACAGCTCACAGTTGCCGATGGTAACGCATCGTTCAAAGTCGAAAAGAACGAGGACGGGAACGTCATCTATACAGCCGACGGAACCGAGCTGGTTTCTTGCCCCGGGCTTTTCCACTCGGAATACAGTGTTGCTGAAGGCACCGTGCGTATTCGCGACAGAGCATTTTACGGGTGCTACACAGAAAACTTTTCCGGTAAGACCGATAGCTCCGATGGGCACAACGTCGTCGGATACGGCCTTGTAAGCATTGAATTCCCAAGCTCACTTAAAGAGATCGGCGACGCTGCTTTCTTTGAATGCAACCGGTTGGAGCGTATTGATTTGCCAGAAGGCCTCGAGATCATCGGGATGGAGGCTTTCGGTAGCACCGACCTCACAGGAACAATCGGTTTGGGCTCCGTCAAGTTTGAAAAAGACACCATCGATGAAGTTGAAATCGGAAAAGACGTTCGGTGGATTGGGCAAGCAGCCTTTAATAGCTTCAAGATAGGAAAATTCATTGTCAGTACGGAAAACCAGCATTATTCGGCCGAAAACGGGCAGTTGAAGTCAAAGGACGGAAAGAAGGCAATCGATGTGTATGGTGAGTGATTGATCTCCCAAAGCTGAAAACACCGGTCTTTTGCAGGCAAACAGATGCGGTACTTGAAGAATCAACAAGGAAGGGGCCGATGATGAACAACAAATTGCGCGTTGTAACATGCGCGCTTGTGGCAGTGCTAGCGTTGGGTGTTGCTGGATGCGCGGGCGGAGGTGGTGCACCTGAAAAGATCATTTCAGGTGGATATATACCAAGCAATATAACGAATATCGAAAAAGGCGGCGAGTTCGATTCTTCAGCGCTTACGCCTCATGAAAGCAATGAGCTGTCATTGGAGAAACTCGAAGGTTTCTGGCTCTACGAGGGCATCGCAGATGAAAACAATTCTGGAACATCGGGCAACAAAGACTCTTCCGTTGTTACAGATAAGACGATAAACCTTAACGAAGGAAAGATTGAATGCCTGCCAAAAAGCATTGATATCAGGCCGTATTCGCCTATGAAAGCACTTATCTCGCAAGGGTTTGGTTATGGCGCTGCCATCTTCCAAGAGGTTGCCGACGATTCAAACGACCTCGGAATTGTCGGGATTCAAATGAGTCCGTCATTGCCCTATGCGGGCAACGGCTTCATCTGTGCAACTAACGGCAGCACCTTGGCGCTCGGTTTTCTCGGGCCCGACTCTGAGCTTGACGAATATGGGGCAGTGATAGACAAAGACGATAAAGCGCTTAACGAGTGCACGCTAACCGAGCTTGATTACGAAGTCAGTCTTGACGGCGACCGATTAACGCTTAGCTATGATGGCGTTAGCGCCACATATGTTCAACAGCAGAATGCCCTGCACCAAATGCACAAGTCCTTCTGGTTCGGACAACCGCTGTATGAAGGCAACAGTATTATCAGCTTATTGGGAGGAAGCCCCAAAGACCTGTTGGGTAAGGGCTACGCGTTCGATTGCGATTTAGATGGGCTTTTGTCATCGCGTGCTATCTCCGAGGAGTTTTCTGTTAAAACCCCCGGTGGCTCCACTTTGTCAGCAAAGCTCGTCAACCCTTACGAGAAATCGGTACCCGCAGGATATTCAAAGATCTGTTGGTATGAATATGATGGAAAGAAAGGTGGCAGCCTAACTGTTGGAATGCCATCGAAGTACGAATGGAGTCATACATCTCAAGAGTTCGGCGTTACACCGTATTCTGACGTATACAACAATTACGTGCTGCCCTACGAAGCGTCAAAAGATTCTTTGTGCTACAAGGCTGGGTATAGCTCCATCATAACTGGGATAACCAAATGGGGCGAAGGGTACGACACTGGCGCAACCGTACTCGAGTCCGAGCGCTCTTGCGATATCCGATTGGAATTTGAAGACAACGTGTTGTCGTCGGTTTCTATTGGCGATGCCGTCTATCTGAACGCAGGGTTGCAAGACAATATTGCGCATGATGACCTCGACGAGCTTAAGCCCTCTGTCTATAGAGAAGTCACAGAGCAACGAGATGAAATCCTCGATGAGCTCAAAAAATCATTCAAGGCGGCTGGACTCGATGTCGTAATCAACGAAAAAACCGGAGAAGTCGCCATGGATAACAGCGTCCTATTTGCTACGGGCTCTTACGAGCTGGAAGCTGAAGGACAAGAGTATCTAAACAAGGTGTTCAAAGCATACACCTCGATTGTCCTCAATGACAAATATTCAGCTGTGTTGAAGGGGATCTCCTTCGAGGGCAACACCGATTCCGATGGTGGTTCCGAATACAACACGAGGCTTTCTGAGAATCGTGCCAATGCGGTGATGGGGTATTGCTCGAGCTTGTTGGACGATAAGCAAAAGGCAAGGTTCGACGCGCTCGCCGTCTGCAGAGGATATGGCGAATCCGACCTTGTTTACGATGAGAACGGCAACGAAAACAAAGATGCTTCGAGGCGCGTCGCAATCAAGTTCATGCTGAACGTGGAAGACCTCAAAGCGGAGCCCGGGTCGCAGAAGGATAGCGGAAGCTCGAGCAGCGCTTCTGCTTCAGCGTCCTCATCGAGCTCTGCAGCATCGGATAGCGCTTCTAGCTCAAGTGCTACGCAAAGCGAATCAGACGAACTGAAGGAATTCCGCAGCATTTCAAGCAAGTTCGATCAAGCGTGGACGCTGCACGATGAATCAGAAAGCGACGGTAGCCAGCATATCGTCGTTTTATTGCTGAGTAAAGATCACGGTTACTGTGGATACTTCGACTTAAAGCTGGATGCATCGTCGAACCCGAGTGGGTACTACACCTTTGGCGAGGCGAGCGTCGAGGAGACTGCCGCGAACACTGAGGCGATAACGGTCCACCATGGTAGCGACAATGACAAGTTGGACGTCATCTTTAACGCATGGGGGCATGATGACATGGTGAGTCTGAAAGACCCATGGAAAGGCGTTAACGACCTTACAGCCTTCGAAGACGTAAGCGCTGCTATCACTACTTTTGAGGGAATCCTCGGCTAGTATTGGCGATTCGTAATACCAATGGAATGGCCTGGTATTCGGTTGGAACACAACCCCACTTGCATTACAAGTTGCTGGTTCGATGACGAACGAACGAAGCGGGAGTGGGTGATAACGATGTGCAAAGAATCGAAACGTGAAGAAGGATGGCGAGAACACTGTGCTTACGACACGTTTTAGCGGTAGGAATTCCACGGTTCGCCGATTAGGCGTGCGCGATATGCCGATAGGCATTCCATTAGCAGGCGATAAAGAGAGGAGGCGTGCGGCCTCCTCTCCGTCTTTTGCCGACGTTAGCTGATTCCGCCCATTCTCTTCCTCATCGACTCCTCGCCCTCGATGTGTATGACGTGCGACTTGT
>CAMOLA010000015.1 GCA_946618265.1 uncultured Eggerthellaceae bacterium | reverse complement strand
CCGGCTGGACCGGTTGATAATTCTCACTTGACAAGCTGATGAACATATGAAAAGGAAACAGTCCCCTTTTATGACGTCCGAGCAATCCGCCTTGACTTGATTCATTGTAGAAACGACCCGCGCAAGAACGTTGCGCAACATAACCAGCTCGCAACGACATGCACCGTTCTCGGGCCCGCATCCGATACGTTACAATAGGCGCACGCAACCCACCCCGACGAAACGAGGTTCTCATGGCAGAATTCATCTACGTCCTGGACAAGGCGCGCAAGGCGCATGGCGACAAGGTCATCCTCGACGACGTGACGCTCGCGTTCTATCCCGGCGCAAAGATCGGCGTCGTGGGCCCCAACGGCATGGGCAAATCCACGCTGCTCAAGATCATGGCCGGACTCGAGGAGGTCAGTAACGGCGAGGCGCGCCTGACGCCCGGGTTCACGGTCGGCATGCTGCAGCAGGAGCCGCCACTCGAGGAAGACAAGACCGTGCGCGAAAACGTCGAGATGGCGTTCGCCGACACGCTGGCCAAAGTCGCGCGCTTCAACGAGATCGGCGCCGAGATGGCCGACCCCGACGCCGACTTCGACGCGCTCATGGACGAAATGGGCAAGCTGCAAGACGCCATCGACGCCGCGAACGGCTGGGACCTGGACTCGCAGCTGTCGCAGGCGATGGACGCGCTGCAATGCCCCGACCCCGACGCGCCGGTGAACGTGCTGTCGGGTGGCGAACGGCGTCGCGTGGCGCTGTGCCGCCTGCTGCTCGAAGCGCCCGACCTGCTGCTGCTCGACGAGCCGACCAACCACCTGGACGCCGAATCGGTTCTGTGGCTCGAGCAGTTCCTGGCCACCTACCCCGGCGCCGTGCTGGCCGTCACGCACGACCGCTACTTCCTGGACAACGTAGCCGAATGGATCTGCGAAGTCGACCGCGGCCGTCTCTACCCCTACAAGGGCAACTACTCGACCTACCTCGAGACGAAGGCCGCCCGCCTCGAGCTGCAGGGCCAACAGGACGCCAAGCGCGCCAAGAAGATGAAGGCCGAGCTCGAATGGGTCCGTTCGGGTGCCAAGGCACGCCAGGCCAAGGGCAAGGCGCGCCTCGAACGCTACGAGCAGATGGCCGCCGAAGCCGCCGCCCGCACGAACGTCGACTTCACCGACATCCACATTCCCGCCGGCCCGCGCCTGGGCAACAAGGTGCTCGAAGCCAACCACCTGCACAAGGCCTTTGGCGACCGCGTGCTGATCGACGACTTGTCCTTCACGCTGCCACGTAACGGCATCGTGGGCGTCATCGGCCCCAACGGCGTCGGCAAGACCACGCTGTTCAAGATGATCGTCGGCCAGGAGCAGCCCACGAGCGGCACGCTCGAGCTCGGCGAAACCGCCCAGCTGTCCTACGTCGACCAGAATCGCGCCGGCATCGACCCCGAGAAGAACGTGTGGGAAGTCGTCAGCGGCGGCCAGGACTTCATGATGGTCGGCACGACCGAGGTGCCCAGCCGCGCCTATGTGGCGGGATTCGGCTTCAAGGGCTCTGACCAGCAGAAACGCGCGGGCGTTCTTTCCGGCGGCGAGCGCAACCGCCTCAACCTCGCGCTCACGCTTTCCCAGGGCGGCAACGTGCTGCTGCTCGACGAGCCCACCAACGACCTGGACACCGAGACGCTGGCAAGCCTGGAAACCGCGCTTGACGAGTTCTCCGGCTGCGCCGTCATCACGAGCCACGACCGTTTCTTCCTCGACCGCGTGGCCACGCACATCTTGGCGTGGGAAGGCACCGACGAGAACCCCGGAAACTGGCACTGGCACGAGGGCAACTTCGAATCCTACCAGGAGGACCGCGTCCGTCGCCTCGGCCCCGAGGCCGCCAAGCCGCACCGCCTGCACCGCAAGCTCACCCGCGACTAACGACAAGCAAAACAGACCGAAAGGGAGTCTCCCTTTCGGTCTGTGACCGTTGGGGAGACTCCCTTTCGGTCTGCGCGCACCTGACGAGGCGGGCCGGATGCCGGCACGGCGGAGATAGGGGCCCGCGCGATGCGTGCGCTAGCAGCAAAAATGCAGAGTCGTAACAAAAGGGACTGTTCCCCTTTCGTCACGACTCTGCAGGAAGCATTGGCAGATGGCGCAATGGCCGCCTGAACCCGCCCCTGGAGATCCGTTTCACCCGGCAAAGCCCGCGTCGACGATCAGGTTGTCGCCGTCTGCAGCGGCGGTGGCCAGCGAATCGCAACGCTCGTTCTCGGGATGGCCAGCATGGCCGCGTACCCAATGGTACGCCACCTGATGGTCGCGCATGGCGGCGAGGAGGCGCTGCCACATGTCGACGTTTTTCACGGGTTTCTTCGACGCGCTCTTCCAGCCGCGCTTCAGCCACCCATCGACCCAATGCTCGTTAAACGCCTTGACCACGTACTGGGAATCGGTGTACACGTCGACCGCGCATGGACGGTTGAGCGCCTCGAGCCCGACGATGACCCCCAGAAGCTCCATACGATTGTTGGTGGTCGTGCGAAAGCCCTGCGAGAACTCGCGCTCGTGCACCTTGCCTGACGGGCTGACGTAGCGCAGCACCGTCCCGTACCCGCCGGGTCCTGGATTGCCACGGGACGATCCGTCGGAATACAGCTCTACCTTCACATGCAGCTCCAAACCATCGTGAAACAGGGACGCCAGACGCCCGCCCCCTCAATCGTTCAATGCAAAAAACCGGCGGCCCGAAAGCCGCCGGATTGGAATCTTAGCCAGGATAGCGGACGATTATCATGCCCGCCTGAACGGGCCCGACGATAACCCCGACTCCATACGTCGCCGCATGGATCATCTGGTTGTTGCCGATGTAGATGCCCGTATGGCCCCAGTTGACGCAAACGTCGCCCGGCTGCGGGTCGGACACGGCCGGCCACTCCATGAACGTGTACGTCGTGCCGAGGCGCTCATGGGCGCCGGTCAGCGCATAGCTCACCAGACCCGAGCAATCGTAGCCATCCGGCCCGACGCCGCCCCACACGTACGGGGCGCCGAGGCACGCCTGCGCGCGGCTGACCGTGTCGCCGCCGCCCTCGTAGGCGGGAGCGCTCGCGGTATCGGCTTGCTCTTCGCCGGAACCCTCATCGGTCGACTCGCCCTCGGCCGCCTGGCCGTCTTCGCCTTCTTCGCCCGACTGGTCCTGCTGGGCGGCTTGCGCGGCCTCTTCGGCTGCACGTGCTTCTTCCTCTTGGCGCGCCTTTTCCTGCGCTGCGGCCATCTCGGCGGCGGCGCGGGCGGCCTCCTCGGCCTCGCGCTTCTTGCGCTCTTCCTCGAGCAGCTGCTCGGCTTCGGCGCTCAGGCTGTCATACGTGGCCTGCATCTCGGCGACGGTAGCCTGCGCCTGGGCGGCAGCGGCTTCGGCCTCCTTCGATTTCTCGGCAGCGACCTTGGCCTGCTCCTCGTACACCTTGGCCTGCTCCTCGGCTTCGGCCTTCAGGGCGCGTTCCTCGTCGATCATGTCCGCATCGTTCTGGTTGACCTTGGAAGCCATGTCAAGGCTGGTCGCGAACTCCTCGAACGTGCGGGAGCCGAGCACCATCTCCAAGAACGTCACGCCGCCGTTGCGGTACATTTCGCGCGCGCGTTCCCCCAGCCTGCCCTGCAGGTCCTCGATTTCGGTCTTGATTTCGGAAATGCGCTTGTCTGCAGCCTCGCAATCGGCTTCGGCCTTCTCCTGCGCCATGACCGCCTCGCCGTAATCGGCGGAAAGCCGGTCGAGGGTCTCCTGCATGGCCATGAGATTCGCGTAGGCGGCTTCGGCTTCGGCCTGCTTCTCGGCCGCCGTGACCGCGTAGGCGCGGCCCGGCGCAAGCATCGCCATCATGATGGCGACGACCGCCATGGCCATAAGGCCGAAGATGGCGCGCTTTGCATGCGCATGCCACATGAGCGTCGTATGCTGCATCATTTAACCTCCGTTTGCATAACGTTCCGCACGCTACGAGGGTACCACAGTTTTGCAAGCGCTCGCAAAACTGTGACTCTAAGCGGTAGAATTCGAACGCCCATGCCACAATATGACCGTCGAAAATTCATAAAGGCCAGTTCACGAAATGCACGACCACAACATATGGTATTTCAAAACGCTACGCCACTATCCGCGCTCCAGCGTCGTATCCATTTGGGGACAGTCCCCAAATGTACCGCTTCACGGAGATTCTTCGCCCTCGGCTCAGAATGGCAAAACGGCACCATGCGACAAATAGGGGCTCTTATACATTTGGGGACTGTCCCCAAATGTATAAAGAAGAGCGCCCCCGCTGGTGCGGAGGCGCTCATCAAGTTCGAGCTGTGCGTGCTATGCGTGTGTGCTCGCGTTACGGGCGAACGGCAATCATGCCGTCTTGCACCTTGCCGATGACGACGCCGGTGTCCTCGTCAGCCGCGTGAATCATCTGGCCATCGCCGATGTAGATGCCGGTGTGGCCGTCGTTGACCATGATGTCGCCGGGCTGCGGATCGTCGACCTGGTTGTAGCCCAGGAACGTGTCCGTGTTGCCGATGCGGTCGTAGCTGCCGGTGATCGCATAGCCGACCAGACCGGAGCAGTCGAACGAGCCGTCAGCGCCCGTGCCACCGTAGCGGTAGCTCGCGCCGAGCATGGCCATGGCGCGGTCGACGATCTCGTTGCCGGTGGCCGCCGTGTATTCCTCGGCAGAAGCATAGGTCTCGCCGGTCGTGGCATCGGTGATGGTGCCGTCTTCGTTCTCGTAACCGCCCTCGACGACGTAGCCGCCTTCTTCACCGCCGCCAGCGGCAGCCGCCTCGGCCGCCGCCGCCTCGGCTGCAGCCGCCGCAGCAGCCTGCTCCTGCGAGTAGAGCTCAGCCGCCTCGGCGCTGAGGCTGTTGTACGTGGCCTCCATCTGCTTGACGAGCTCCTCGGACTCCTTGAACGCCTTGCTGGCCTCCTTGGACTTCTCCTCGGCAACCGCTGTCTGCTCGGTGTACTCGGCCTTCTTCTGCTCGGTTTCCTCGCGCAGCGCCTTCGCCTGGGCGGACAGGTCGGCATCCGTCGTGTTCATGCGGTTGAGCAGATCCCAGTTGTTCGTGAATTCCTCGAACGAAGCCGCGCCGAGCAGCAAGTCGACGAACGACGCCGCGCCGCTACGGTACATGTCGCGGGCGCGATTGCCCAGACGACCCTGGATCTTCTCGATTTCCTTGGAAATCTCGCCGATGCGCTCCTGAGCTGCATCGCACTTGTCCTTCGCTGCCTGATACTCGGCGAGCGACGTGTAGTACTTGCTCGATGCCTGCTCGAGCGTGGATTGCATTGCACTAAGCTGGTTGAGGGCTTCCTGCGCCTCGGCTTCCTTCTCGGCGGCCGTCACCGCATAAGCGGGAGCCGCGGGCAGCGCGCAAGCGCATGCGAGCAAGCCAGCCGTCACAGATGCAGCAAGGCCGCTCACGAACTTGAAACGTGAAGAGCACTCCATGTAGAACCTCCATTTCCTGCTATTCAGCGTGTACTAGGTTACCACGTTAGAGACGATTTCCAAAATGCATTCGAGCACGTCATGGCCCAAACAAGCACCTCGACAGGCCCCTCATCTCCACTTATGGAAACTCCGTTGGTTTATGGTTACAGCACTCGAATCAGAAGAAATCGTAGCGCGGAGCAAGCTCGTTCACGGCATGGCTCGGCCCGTCGCACAGCTCGGCGAGCGAGTCGAAGTCATGGTCCCAGCTGAAGAAGCCGGAAGGATCGAATGCGAGCTTCTCGCAGATGTCCTCGCAACCCGCCGGCACCACCGGGTGCATGAGCAGCGTGCACACCCACAGCAGGTACGCCGCGTCCACCAGCACCTGACGGCGCGCGTCAGCGTCTTCGGCCCCTTCGGCCTTCGATATCCCATCGGCCCATGTCTTGTTGGCGTAGCGAATGAACTCGTCCATCAGCGACATGATGCTGTGCAGTTCGGCCTTCTTCATCGTGCGGTCGTAGGCCGCAAGCGCCTCGTGCGCCCGCGCCACGACCGACGGCGTCGGGTCGTCGACGGGTATCTGGCAGTCGAAGTTGCGCTTGGCCTCGTACAGCACGCTGCGAGCCAGGCGGTTGAAGACGTTGGACAGCAGCTTGGACTCCTTAAGCGCCGGGTCCGCCACGCGCGGATCGGAGCGCACGGACTCGTCGGGATCGAAGGCCTTGGGCTTGAAGCCGACGGACTTCTGCCCCAGCCCGAGCGCGAGGAAGTGCGCGCGCAGCTGCGCGGCCGTGTAATGCTCGAGCAGCTCGTCGGCCGTGGGCGGCTTCACCTTGCCCGACGACGACGCCTTCTTGTTGCCCAACAGCACATGGTAGTTGGCGATGAGCCGCGTCTGGCGCACCACGCGGTCGGCGGGCTCGTGCGAGAAGATCTCGCCGGGACGCAGCGCCTCCCACAAGGCGGGCTGCACCACGCCGTAGAAATACAGGTTGTCCTGGCCGATGAACTGGTACACCTCGGCGTCGTCGGCGCACCACCAGTCGCGCCACGACCCCTCGGGAAGGCCCATCTGGTCGTTGGCGGCCATCGTGAACGAGATGGGCGCCCACAAGCTTTCGGGCCAGCACCACACCGTGAGGCCCTCGACGCCGTCGATGACCGGCGCCTTGACGCCCCATTCGATGTTGCCCGTGATGCGGAACGGAACGAGCGCCTTGCCCGTGCGGAACCGCATGCCCGCGCGGCGCATGGCCACGCACGCGGCGTCGCGGTCATCGATCGAGGCGAATTCGACCTCAAACGACGCCTTGCCCTTCTCGGGCTCGCGCACCGTATGCGCAGGCAACTCGGCGGCAACCGAGTCGTACAGCTCGCGCTCGTCGTTTTTCACGTAGATGATCGGCGCGCCCAGAAACTCCGCGCAGGTCTGCGGCACGATCGTGCGGATGTCGGGATCGGCCCCGAGCTTGCTCACGTGCGAACGCAGGAAATCGCCGAACGCAGGCAGGTCGAAGTACCAGTTTTCCACGGGACGCATCTCGGGAACCGTGTCCGACACGGTGGAACGCGGTGCGATCAGGTCCTCGGGCGCATAGCTGTGGCCGAGCGAGCACTCGTCGGCGTACCCGTGGTCCGACTTGCAGCCCTGCACGGGGCAGCGGCCCACGACCTGGCGGCCGTTCAGGTAAATGCCGGCTTCGGCGTCGTAGAACTGCATGGTGGACCGGCGATGCAGCCAGCCGTTCTCGTGCAGGCGGCGGATGAAGTTCTCGCTGAGCAGCTGCTGGCATTCGCCCGCATGCCCGATGCCCGACCCCTCGTAGATCGAGAGGCTGATGTCGTAGGCATCCAGCGTGGCCTTCTGCGCCTCGTGGTTGCGCTGCACGTAATCGGCGATCGAACCGTCGAACTCGCCCGCTTCGACGAGCTTGCGGTACCCCTCGTCGATGGGGGATCCGAAACAGTCGGTGCCGCTGATGAAACGCACGTTGTCGGCTCCGATGCGGTCGCGCAGGAACCGCGCGTAGCAGTCGGCTGGAACGAACACGCCGGCGATGTGCCCGAAATGCAGCGGCTTGTTGCCATACGGCATGCCGGCCGTGACGACGGCGCGTTTCGGCCAAGCCTGGCGTTCAAACGTTGTCGAAGAGGTCATCGTGTACTCCATTCGCGCTAACCTAATATCTCCCGATCGCCGTCCCGATGCGCGAAGAAAGGGACCTCCCCTTTTCGCCATGCCATTGCCAACGCGAAAGGAAATGGCCCCCTTCCGCGCCGCTCGACGGCTTCGAAAGCATCGAACCATTATATAGCGACAAAAACGGGCTGGCACCCCGCGATGCCAGCCCGTCAAATTACCTGCAGGATTATTTGGTGCGGTTCTGGTTCTCCTGCAGCTCGCGCAGGGCGGCGACCAGCTCGTCGGTCGAAGACGAGGCGTCGCCGAACAGGTAGGCCAGACTCGAGATGTCGTAGCTCGGCAAAACCAGGTTCGTCGTGTCGTAATCCGTCACGCCGGCGAGCTCGGCGGCCTTCTTGATGGCGTCCTCGCGCGTGCCGATGGCATCGGCCAGCCCGTTGTCCACGGCGTCGACGCCCGTGAAGACGAGGCCCGTCGCCAGTTTGCGCACGTCTTTCTCGTCCATCTTGCGGCCGACGACGACGTTCTCGATGAACATGTCATTGATCTGGTCGACCATCTTCTGGTAGTACGCGCGCTCGTCGTCGGTGAGCGGACGGTACCCATACGAGGAATCCTTGCTGTCGGCGGACGTGATGGTGTCCATGCTGATGCCGAGCTTCTCGAACAGGCCGGAAAGATCCGTGAGCTCCATGGCCGTGCCGATCGAACCGATCTCGGTCGATTTCGCGACGTAGATGTAGTCGGCCTGGGCGGAAATCTCGTACGCAGCGCTCGCGTTGATCGACGCGCTCGACACCACGACGGGTTTTTCGAACTGACGCAGGTACTCGGCCATCTCCTCGCCGGCCGTCGCCACGCCGCCGCCCGAATTCACGCGCAGCACGATGGCCTTGATGTGGCTGCTCTCCTGCGCTTTGTCGAGCATCTCCTTCAGGCCCTCGGGGCTGCACAGGCTGCCGTCGTACTGAATGGTGCCATCGAGGTTGATGATGCCGATCGTGTCGCCGGATAGGTCTTCGAGACCCGAGCTCGAGCTCGTCGTCGGCAGCGTCGCCATGGCGTCCGTGCACGATTTCACGGCGAAGGCGCTGAACGCGAACAGGCACACGATGATGACGATCGCGACGATCCACCCGTGACCCTTTTTCTGCGGCGGCGCGGGCTGGTACGGCACGCTTGTCGCATAAGCGCCCTGGCTCGGAGGCATTGTTTGCTGCTGGTTGGTCTGGTACTGCTGGCCGGCCTGCCAATGCTGCTGAGCGCCTCCCGCCGGTTGTTGCCGATGGCGCTGCTGCGCGCCCGACGCGGCTTGTTGCTGCGCTCCCGGCATTGCCTGCTGCTGTGCGACCGATGCCGCCTGCTGCTGCGCACTCGGTTGCTGCGCCCCCGGCGCTGTCTGCTGCTGTGCGGGCTGCTGCTGGCGGACTTGCCATTGCTGTTGGGCGGCTTGCGCCGCGCCCGCTTGTTGCTGCTGGAATTGCTGCGCGGTTTGCGCTGCGGCCTGCGCGGCTGGCTGTTGGCCCGCCTGCTGTGCAGCCTGCGCGGCTGGCTGTTGGCCCACTTGCTGCGCGGCCTGATTCACTGGTTGCTGCGTGACCTGCGCTGCCGACTGCTGCACGTTCGCTTCGGCCGCAACGCCGGCTTGCTGGGATTGTGCCTGCGATTGCCGAGCCTGCGCGTCCTCCGACCCGCGCTGCGCTGACGGGACGCCGTAAACCTGCTGTTGCCGCGAATCGCCCGCCGCATTCGAAACCGGCACGTCGCCGGAACCCTGAACGTTGTTCCACGGATTATCGGTCGGCATATGCTTCTCCATTTCCATCGATGGGCCAAGCAACCAGGTTGCTTGGCCCGTTATCGGCCTTTCGAACAGGCAGCCCGGCTGCCCGTCCCAGACCCGATGTCGTCCCTCTCGTCGGGTCCGTTACAGCTCGAAGGTTTCGCTCTTGCTATGCTGCGCCTTGCGAGCGGTGCGCAGCAGGAACTCCTCGTTGTTGTCCGTCTGGCGAATCGACTTGATCAGCATGTCCATCGCACGCTCGGTGTTGTTCATGTTGGCCAGCAAGCGGCGAACCGCCCAGATGAGCGGCGCGAGCTGGCTGTCGAGCAGCAGCTCTTCCTTGCGCGTGCCCGACGACACCGGGTCGATGGCCGGGAAGATGCGCCTATCCGCGAGCTGGCGGTCCAGGCGAAGCTCCATGTTGCCCGTGCCCTTGAATTCCTCGAAGATGACCTCGTCCATCTTCGACCCCGTCTCGATGAGCGCCGAGGCCAGGATGGTGAGCGAGCCGCCATTTTCGATGTTGCGCGCGGCGCCGAGGAAGCGCTTGGGCGGGTAAAGCGCCGTGGAATCGACGCCGCCCGAAAGCACGCGCCCCGACGCGGGCTGCGCCAGGTTGTACGCACGCGCAAGGCGCGTGATGGAATCGAGCAGGATGACGACGTCCTCGCCCTTCTCGACGAGCCGCTTCGCGCGCTCGATGACCATCTCGGCAACGGCGATGTGGTTGTCGGCCGGCATGTCGAACGTCGACGAGATGACCTCGCCCTTGATGGAACGCTGCATGTCGGTGACTTCCTCGGGACGCTCGTCCACGAGCAGGCACATCAGGTGCACTTCGGGATTGTTGGCGCTGATGGCGGCCGCGATGTCTTTGAGGATGGTGGTCTTGCCGGCCTTCGGCGGCGACACGATGAGGCCGCGCTGGCCCTTGCCGATGGGCGCGACCAGGTCGATGACGCGCGCCGTCGTGGTCTGCTTGCCGTGCTCCATCACCAAGCGCTCGGACGGGTAGATCGGCGTCAGGTCGGCAAAACGCGCGCGGCCCGCCAGCTGGTCGATGGGCACGCCGTTGACGCGCGAAATCTTCTGGATGGCGGCGAACTTCTCGTTGTCGCGCGCGGGGCGCGTGGTGCCCTCGACGTAGTCGCCCTTGCGCAGGCCGTTGCGCTTGATGAGCGACGTGCCCACATAGCAATCGGTCTCGCCGGGAAGATAGCTCGTCGTGCGCAGGAACCCGTAGCCGTCCGAAAGGATGTCCAGGATGCCGGCGACCTCGAGGAAGCCCTCGGCCTTGACGCTCGCGTCGAACACGGCCTCGACGAGCTCGGCCTTCTTCATGCCCGTCACGTCGAGTTCGAGCGCGGCGGCGCGCTCGCGCAGCTCGGCGACCTTGAGCTCCGCCAGCTCCTCGCGCGTGACGCTGGGCTCAATTTCGCGGTTGTTGCGCTGGCGGCGTTGATGCCGGTTGTTGCGCTGGTTGTTGTTGTAGTTCTGCGCGTTGTTGCGCTGCTGGCGGCCCTGCTGCTGTTGCTGCCGCTGTGGACGCTTCTCGGCCTTGTCGCCCTTGTCGGCAGCTTCGGGCTTGTCGGCCGCGTCGGCGCCTTCGGCCTTGGCAGGCTGCGCGCCCTCGTCCTGCGCGGCGTCGGTCGAAATCGTCTTCCGCCGCGTGCGACGCGGTTTGGCCGTCGCCTCGGGAGCCTCGGATTTCTCCGTCTTCTCGGCTGTCTCGGCCGCAGGCTCGCTCGCCTTCGCGTCGTCCGCGACTTTGCGCGGGCGACCGCGGCGCTTGGGCTTTTCGGCCTCGGCGCCCTCGGGCGCATCGCTCGCAGCAGCCGGCGCTTCGGCCGCGTCGGCCTTCTTGCGCGTGCGGGTCGTCCGCTTCGCAGGCGCCTCGTCGGCTGCCGGCTTGCCTTCCTTTTCGGCCGGAGCTTCGGCCGCCTTGGTCGAACGGCGCACGCGGCGGCGCGGCTGCTCGGTTTCGGGGGCCTGCGCCTCCTGCACTTCGATCGTTTCCTCTGCCATTTATGCGTTCTGCACTTTCTCCCAGTCCTTCATGAAGGAATCAAGGCCGCGGTCGGTCAGCGGATGCTGCACCATCTTCTTCAGCACGCCGAACGGCACGGTGGCGATGTCGGCGCCCATGAGCGCGCACTGCGTGACGTGGTTGGCGGAGCGGATGGATGCCGCGATGATCTCGACCTTCTCGCCCTTGCACGTGTTCATCGTGAAATCGTAGTTGTTGATCGCGGCCACGATGTCGCCCACCTGAGCCAGGCCGTCTTCGGAAATGTCGTCGAACCGGCCGATGAACGGGCTAATGTAGCGAGCGCCCGCGCGGGCGGCCAGAATAGCCTGCGGCACGCTGAAGCACAGCGTCATATTGACGGGAACCCCGTGCTTCGCAAGTTCCTTGGTCGCCGCGAGGCCTTCGACCATCGTGGGCACCTTCACCACGATGTTCGGGGCGATCTCGGCGAGCTTCAGGCCGTCGGCCACGATCTCGTCGCGCGTCATCGCCACGCTCTCGGCGGACACCGGGCACTCCAGCCCGACGATGTCGCAGATGCGCTTCATGTGAGCATGGAAATCGTCAAGCTTCCCGCCGATCTTGGCATACAGGGACGGATTGGTGGTGACGCCGGCCAGCGCGCCCCAGCTCGCCGCTTCTTCGATCTCGTTCAAATCGGCAGTATCCAGGAAAAACTTCACAGGTCCTCCTAACAAGGGACATGACGGCATTGAAAGCGCGACAAGTGCGCGCGTGCTATGCCTAGATGGGAAAATGAAAGATACGAAAGCATAGTAAACGAACGAAATCCCAGTTTCAAGAAGAATTACCAAAGGTTCGCAATCGCACCATCGCATCCTCCACTACCCGCGGCCGGGTTCGCGACCGCGCCGTCGCACTCGTTACCGCTTGCGTCCGCGGCTGGGTTTGCGATTGCTCCATCACACTCGTTACCCACCATTCGCGCCGCAGCTCACGTCCACGGCCGGGTTCGCGACCACGCCACCGCGCTCGCCACTGCCTGCGTCCGCAGCTGGGTTCGCAATCGCACCATCGCGCTCATTGCCGCGCCCGCCGCCCTTTTTACCGCACATTCCGCTCGCCTCTCTGCAACCCAACGCCGATCGCTCCCAACCCGACGCCACTCGCCTCGCCACCGCATTTGCCGCCGCGGCCGCTGGCACTTACCCATCCCTACTTCCTCGCACTATCAAACCGTCGCCCGCAGCTGCGTCATCGCGTTTCGAGAAAGAAAAAGCTCCCACAAATCGCGTCCGGAAGCGTCGATTCCTTGCATGCGAGCGCCCGTCACCCCGCGAAACGCGTCCGAAAACGTTGATTCCCGACATGACCCACATGGGATGCACGATTCCGGACGCGTATCCCGCGGTCCGGGCGGGTGCGGTGCGCCAGATGCGCGGTTCCGGACGCGTTTCCCGCGATCGGCGGGGACGCAGTGCGCCGGATATGCGGTTCCGGACGAGCCGGGGAAGCGCGCATCCCCCTGAGCTGGGAAGACGCAACCGCTCCGACCGGCCCGTCCCGCGAAACGCGTCCGGAAGCGGCGTTCTCATGCGGACCACGCGCCAAATCGACGGTTCCGGATGTGTTTTCGACACCCGCAACCCGCATAACGCGCCAAAAGCGTGGAAATGGATGCGCTTTCTGGGTAATCGGCATTGTCATACAACGGCTTCGCGGTTTATTCGTTATCAGTATTGTCGCACGCCAGGCGCGCAATTTCCCGCTCAAACCCGATTCCAAACCAGCTTTATGCGCAAGGCATGCGGTTGTAGCCGAGGATGTGGATTCCGTTCGAAAATGAAGCCACAACACATTCCGCAACTTCACAACGCAAAGCTCCGCTAGCGCAGCTTCCCATAAGACGAATTCCACTCCTTCAGAGCACGGCGAAGCGCCATACGCCCAGTAGTTGCGCCAAGGTTATCCGAGGGAATGCGTTTGCCCAGCAAACCAGCGATTCGCAACGCCACCAACTCAAATGACCGAAGGTCATCGACTTGGCGCGCGGTCAACTCGTATACCTCAATCCCCATTTCGCGCAAGCCGTTCTTTCGAGCGCGATCGCGGTAATATCGCTCGGTATCAGAATGATCGTACGCCCCCTGATGCTCCAAATCGAAATGCGCATCTCGCCACAACAGGTCGCCCCGCACGCGGTCCTCGCCAGCAATGCGCGCCGCGCGGTCGTCGAGCTCTATTTCCCCATTGACCTCAGGATACACAAGCCCATATCCCCCATAACGATACGGCAAACACAAGCACATCACATCGTACGTCTCCATTGGTGACGCACTGCCATCAACGACGAATCGCAACGCTTTGCACGCCTTCTTGCGCCCTCGACAACCTTTCGCGCGTTCGAGATACGCCGCCAGTTTATCCCGCGTGGTCAACGGCACTTCACGCTGCCGCATGCCCCGCTCGGAATGCTTATCGAAGCTATACACCCCACACAGCTCGCAGCCAAAGGCGATTAGCTCTATAACCGACAGACCATACGCCGCCTGCAAGTAACAAAACTCCGGCGCACATATCAGCACGTCACCAGCCCTATTAAACGAGCTGCGCGGAACAAAGCCCGCCCACGGATGCGCAACGTGCGTTTTCGATTGCCTTCGAAAAGCTTCCTCGAACACGAGCGCGCCCAATTTATCGAGATTGCCATCCATAAAACGAGGGGTTACCCAAGCGGGAGCCCGCGACCACACGTCCTCTTCTCTATATACAAAACTCGCATCTTCCGGCAAGTCAACCGCAAAACGCGGTGCCCGTTCCAAAGAATAAAGCCTACGGAAAAACTCAGTAGAAACCCTGTGATCGAGAACAATGCATTCTTTTGTCATTGCGCCCCTTTCCCGCAATATGCGAATGTCATCAGACCTGCTAGGCTAAAAACAGCCACCGAATTGAAAGAACCAGCTCCGCCCAAAAGACCTTGCCCACGACAACCTGCTGTGTTCGTGGCCGTTACGAGCGAGTTCGTCGCAACTACAGACGGCCCTTCGGCGCGAATCACGGTTCGCGAGCATAGCCACAATGCCGTTCCCGTTTATTGCCCCGACCACGCCATCCTACACTGCCAACCTTACAGTCCAACCCCCTTGCTAACCCCTTGCTCGTCCCACGCCAATCTCAGCAACAACCCCGCACCACCACGAATTCGCCCTCAAGCGTTCGCTCCTTTTCTTTGTCGAATACCTGCGCCGATCCCCGAGAGCGCTTCCCGCCCTCCACTAAAACAAGCCGTTCTCGATTCCAGAGGAACGCATCACGAACGTCGGCTCTTTACGCGCGAGCGCCCACCACCCCGCGAAACGCGTCCGGAAGCGTCGATTCCCAACAGGGCCCACATGGGATACGCGGTTTCGGACGCGTTTCCCGCAGCCCGGGCGGGCGCGGGGCGCCGGATTCGCGGTTTAGGACGAGCCGAGAAAACCCACAGCCGCCTGAGCTGGGGGAATGCGGTCGCCCCAATCGAGCCGCACCCCCAAACGCATCCGGAAGCGGAAATCCCGCGCAGGCGGCCGCGCGCGATCCCCGAGAACGCGTCCGGAAACGGTAATCCCATGCAGCGGTCGCACGAGATTCGCGGTTTCGAGCGCGTTTCCCGCAGTCGGCGAGGGCAGCGTGCGCCGGATTCGCGGTTTAGGACGAGCAGCCGAAGCCAGCAAGCCCCCGAGCTGGAAAGATGCAATCGCCCCGGCCGGGCCACCCCGCGAAACGCGTCCGGAAGCGGCGATTCCATGCACGCAAACGCCTGCAACCCCACGAAACGCGTCCGGAAGCGTGAATCCCGAGCGCCGCGCGCCAAACCGACGCTTCCGGACGCGACACTGGCGTCCCTCGTCACCCCGGCGAGAAAAAAGCAGGCGGATTTGCTATCCAAGGACATTCCCGGTAAGCCCTCCGCTCCAAGGACATTCCTGGCAAGCCCGCCGCTCGGGGGCATCTCGGATAATTCGAGCGCATACCTATCGGCACCTGATGCAGGTAGCGCGCACCCGCGTCCCGGCCCAAATACGCCAGACAGCGGGACCGTAACAGAAGTCCAACCTGAGTCGATATGCGACTTTCGCCTTGTTTGCAGGACGTCGCGGCCCAAACGAACAGGCCAGCAATCCGCGCGCAGGGTCTGGCTGGTTCATACGCTGCGCTCAGAGAACCTAACGTGGATATCCCGAACGGGACTTCTGTTACAGCCCGCTTCCTTTATTCCCCTGGCAGATAATTCCTGATATCGAACTCGCGGCCCGTGCGGCTCTCGTATATCTCCTGGAACGTCTTGCCCTGGTCGTCGGGGTCGAGGTCCACATCCTTCGCGTCGTCGCGCCAATGGCTATCGGCGGGCAGCATGGTGTAAGCCAGGTTGTGCTGCTCCCATTCGAACGCCATGTCGTCGGCCGTGCGCACCGACTCCCAGTCGCTCCCGAGAACGGGATGCTCGTCGAGCAGCGCCTGGCAGATCACGACGATGACGCGATGGTTGGTTATCTTGTAAGAATCGTACACCTTCCAAGAAGTCGAATCGAAATAGGCGCTGAACTCTTCCCCGCCGTACTCGAACACGTAGTTCTCGCCGTAATCGTCCGTCGGCACGAGCGCGATGTCCGCAGTCGAATCGAGCGTCCCCGCCGACAAGCCGACGCCGCCCAACGACGGCAACGACCATCCATCGGAACCCGCATCCGCCTCGCCATCCGAGCCGTCCGATGCGCCCGTCGCACCTGCGCCCGCACCTCCGGCCGCAGGCATCAGCCCCTTGACCTTCTCGATTGCAGGCGACAGCTTCTCGGTGGCCGTCGAGACGAGACCCGACGTCCACGAGCATCCGACAAAGCAGCATGCAAGGGCCAAGGCGACGACCGCTATGAGCAAACCAATGCGTTTCATGCCCGTTATTCTACAGGCAAGCCCTTCTTCGTCCCCAAATCCTCGAGTTGTTTGCAAAAACGTTAACTTGCTGCACAGATGCAACAGACGGAATCGCCCGATGCGCCCTGCCAAAGCGCAATTCCGCAAGGCCATCGCAAGGATGGGCCGGCACGGGAACGGAGCGTGAGCGATTGCCGGGCGTAGGCGGACGGCCGACGAGATGCTCCACCACCGCGCGTTTCGGCAATTTACAGAGCGGCGATGTTGTCCTGCATGACCTCGAAGCGCTCGCCGGCAGGACCGCGGAAGAACATGATGCGCAGCTGCGCGCCTGCGTCCCCGTACGTGGCGAAAACGTCAGCGTCCTCGTCTTGAAGCGGCCGATCGAACTCGAGGGGCGGGTCGAACGGCCCGGCCTCGATGGCGATTCCCCTCTCGCCCAAAAACGCGACGAACGCGTCCATGTCGTCCACGCGAACGGCCAGGTGGTTCAGGCAAGCGCCAGCCGCATCGCACGTCGCCTTGTCCTCGCACTCCAGCAGCTCGAAAACGGCGCCGACGCCTTTCATCCACGCCATCTTCAGCGGTTTGTCGCCCTCCATTGCATCGGACCTAAACAGCAGCCTGCAGCCGAAGATTTCCTCATAGAACGCGATCGACTCGTCGATATCGCGGCAGTAAACGCCCGCATGTTGAAAGCTTACGTGCATGTCTGCTCCATTCCGCCGCCTCGTTCGGCGGCTCGGACTCGTAAGAGTTGCAAACCGGGGGGGCGCAGCCGGCGCATCAAGCGCACGCCGGCCGTCCCCACGACAAAAAAACGCGTGGAATGCCATCCTGAGCGCAAACGGCGCAAGCGCCTCAGGACCCCCCGCGAAGCGATGAGCTGGGAAAGCCGCTTCGCGGGGCTCTTGCGCATGGGCCCGGAACGACAAATCGAGCTTCTTGGACAGCCCCGTGGCAAACGTCGCGTCAAGCGCGGTTAGCCCTGGTCGCTCGACGTAGCCGCCATGACCTCGGCGGCCGTCGCGTTCTTCATGCGAAGCTCGCTCACGCACACGACGTCGGACGCGAACTCGGTGACGGTGGACACGTCGCCGGCGTACACGTCGTCGGTGGCGGTGCGCCGTTTCGTCAGCCGAATCGCCTTCTTGGCATCGTAGGGGATGAGCTGTTCCTTGGGCGGGTTCGCCTTGGCGATCCAGTTGGGCATCGTGGTATCCGGATCGGGCATGGTCTCGATCTGGCGAACGTCGCCGTATTTCGCGACGAGCTCGTCGATCGGCCCGAAGTCCAGCGCGCGCATCGGGCAGGAGGCAACGCACAACGGCAGCTGGCCTTTCTCCAAACGGTCGATGCACATGGTGCATTTCCCCATCTTGGTGCCCGGCTCGTCGCTCGCGAACTTCGGTGCGCCATAGGGGCAGGCCGCGAAGCAGTTGCGGTCGCCCTGGCATTTGTCCTGATCAACGAGAACCGCACCGTACGTGTCCTCCTTGAAGATGGCGCCGTGCTCGCACGCGCCGATGCACACGGGCTTGTCGCAATGCCCGCAGCTAAACGCCAGGATGCCGATTTGCGTGTTCGGGAACCTCCCCTTCTCCCACATGTACACGCTCATCCATTTCTCGGGACCCGGCGCGATGTCGTACCAGTCCTTGCAGGCGACAGAGCACGCCTTGCAACCGTAGCAGCGGCTCTGATCGAAGAAGAATCCATATTGCGTCATGTTCTATTCGCCCACCTTCCTGATCTCAACCAATCCGGCCGTCAGCAGCGCGCCCACGACATGCGGAAGATGCGTGTCGCCGATGAGCAGGTTGCAGTTGCCGGCAGTGTCGATGCCGTACGGCATGAGCTTCGATTTCCTGACGTTGTCGAACTTGGACCACTCGCCGTGGCCGATCGAAACCGTGCCGGGCAGCAGCTTCGACGAAACGTACGCGGTGATCTCGACTTCGCCGAATTGGTTGTACACCAGCACGCGGTCGCCCGTCTTTATGCCGCGATCGGCGGCGTCGGCGGGAGACATGCGCACCATGTGCTCGTAGCAATCGCCCTTCAGCCAGGGGTTCTGGTCGTTCGCGGAATGCTGGCGGTACGACGAGACGGGCGTGACCATCGAGAGCGGATAGTTCTTCGTCCACGAATGGTAGTAGCTATCGTTGGCGGGCTCGTCCTGGTAGGTCGGCTGCCAGCGCGGATACGCGTGCATCTGCCCGCCATACCGGGTTTGGGTCAGGTCGTTGTTCTTCACGAAGGAGCTTTCGAACTCAATCTTGCCCGACGCCGTCTTGAACGGCGAGCGGCCCCATTCCACGGTGTTCTTGAACGGGTAGAACCACTCGCCCGGCTCGCCGGGCACGCGGACGATCGGCATCTTCTGGAATTCCTCCCACGAAAGCGGCTCGATCTCGTAATAGGCCAGCAGGCCGTCCTCGTCCTTCGCCCACTCCTCGTAGGCGGGCTTGTAGATGCGCTCGATGACCTGCTCGTCCCATTCGCGCCAATCGGTGACGTCGAGCATCTTCGGGCAGTACTTGTCGGCAAACCCCAAACGGCGCGCCAGCTCCATCCAGACCCAGTCCTTCGAGCGGATCTCGCCGGGCGGGTTGACGCCCTTGCCGGCAAAGAGGAAGTAGTTCATCATGCCGGAAGGCGAGCCCCAGAAGCGGTTGATCCCGAAGAAGTGCATGTCGGTCGACTCGAACTGGATGACCGGCGAGGGCAACACGATGTCGAGGAACTCGATGGAAGGCTGATCGTGGAAATACTGCCAGCCCCAGGAGAACTCCATGTCGGCGAAGCCGGCCATGCGCTTTGACACGTTGTGCTGGTTGTTGATGTAGTTGTTGGGGATGATGGCCATCCTGAGATGCGGCAGCGGACTTCCCTTCGGGCAGCCGATGCGACGGCGGAACTCTTCCTCGCCGATCTCGCCGGCCGCATAGAGCTTCTGGCAGTACATGATTTCGGTCACCTTGTTGTTATTGTTGGTGACCGGATTGACCACGTCGCCCTTGATCTGGCCGGTGTTGGGCACCGGCGGGAAGAGACGCGGCTGGGTGACCAGGCACGCGCCGCCGCCCTCGCAACCGCCGGGTATGCTGAGGTTGCCGGTCATGGCCTGCAGCAACATGGCTACCGCAGCCGCATAGTCTCCCAGGTTGCGCTTGGACACGCTGTACATCTGGTGCAGGTGCACCGGCTTCATGGCGGCGTAATAGCGCGCGAACTCGCGGATGGTCTCGGACGGGATGCCGGTGATGGGCTCGGCCCACTCGGGCGTGTGCTCGACGCCGTCGACCTCGCCGACGATGTACTTTCGCCATTCCTCGAAGCCGTCCGGCTCCACCCACTGCTCGACGTATTCGTGGTCGTAGAGGTCCTCGGTGTACAACACGTGGGCGACGGCAAGGCCGAACGCGGTGTCGGTGCCGGGACGGATCGGGATCCACTGCGCGCCGAGCACCTCGGCGCTCACGTTGTAGACCGGATCGATCAGGATGAACTTGCAGCCTCGCTCCTGGGCGAGCTTCATATAGTAGGGCACATGGCCGAACCAGGCGACCATCGGGTCGAAGCCCCACAGCACGACGAGCTTGGAATTCAGCAGGTCGGGCGCCTCGAAGCCCGGGAACGCATCCGACGTGCCCTTGATCAGGCAATCGGTCAGGCGAACGCCCAGGTGGAAATCCTCGGCTGCCGCGCCGCCCGATGTCGAGTGGTCTCCCCAGCCCGTGATCGTGCCCGGCATGTAAGACGCCAGCGGGAAGTCGGAGCTCTCGAACGCCACGTAATAGCAGTAGTACAGCCATGGCCGGTCGGGGCTTTCCTCGGACATCTGCTTCATCTTGCCGGCGATGGTGTCGAGCGCCTCGTCCCAGCTGATGCGCTCGAAATGGCCCTTGCCCGCGCCTTTCTCGCCGACGCGTTTCATGGGATAGAGCAGGCGGTTTTCGGAATACAGCTCCTGACGCCACGCATGGCCCATCGGACACGCGCGTGCCTGCAGCATGCCGGTCTGGACGGCGTTCTCGTCATCGTCCTCGCGCGCGACGCCCGCATTGACCGAGTCGTCGGGCTCGATCGCGATGATCTTGCCATCCTTCACGCTGCACTTGATGAGGCAGGTGGCATCCCAACAGCCGTTGTTGTGGCAGGTGGTGTAGAAGTAGTCCACCCCTTCATGGCGCTCACCTAGCTTCTCGACAATCGATTCTCTTGACATCGTGCCCCCTCTCTCTTTGCAAAACGCCCTATTGAATTGCGCTCCAGACACGCCGGCGCAGCGGCACCGGCTTCACCGCCCCGACGCATGCGCGCGTGCGCGCCGCAGCGCGCCCGGCCTCGCCGCCCGATTGCGCGATCTGATCGAATGTGGAAATGACGGCCGGTTCGCCGCCCCAACGAACTATCTGGTCGAATGCCGAAGCGACGGCTACTTCGCCGCTTCGCCCGTCGAGTCGTTGTGGAAATTGGAATAGCCCCCGACGGCCTTCGCGGCAAACCTTCCCTCCGACTTGGAGAAGAACACCTGGGTCGACATGAGGTCCTTGATGCTCACGCCAGCGGCGGCCATGGCCTCCTTCTGGCTTTTCCCCTCGTCGATGAAGGCGTTCAACACCTCGGCTTTCTTCGGCGCTTCCAAGGCCATGAACTCTGAACGATCCATTGCAAACCCCCTCGCCACGTTGCCAATACCGCCTGGAGATATGATAGCGCATGTGTCGGGGGACAGGGGCTTGGCGCACGGCACGTGTGCCAAGCCCCCGATGCTCCCCTGGCACACAAAGCCCAACTCGGGCGGCCTGCGCGTGCCAAGATGGAGGCTTGCCACGCGCAGGCGCACGCTTTTTACAATGCGTACGTGCCGTAACCGGCGATGGCCTTGTCGATCGACGCCTTGCCGTTGGCGACTTCGTAAGCGGCGACGCGGAACTGGATGGTCGCTTCGTCGGCGAGGCCTACTTCGTGGGTCGCGATGATCCGGCTTGCATCAACCTTGCTGAACGGCGCGTACAGACCCTCGTAGGGAATATCCGACGTCACCGTGAGCAGGTGCTTCGCGCTTGCGATGTCGTTGAGTTCCTTCGCGTTCGCCAAAAAGCGCATGAACTCGTTCGCCATATCAAGGTTGCCGCTCTCCTTGTTGACCGCGAACTGCACCGACGTCTTGTCGAGCAGGTACGCGCTCTCGTCGGTGAGCGTCAGCGGGTGCAGCGCGTACGCGAACGGGTGCGCGGCGAACGCTTCGGACTGGCTCTCGCGCTTGGCCGTGCCCGACGCCGTGTCGGCCGAGACCAGCGCCATGGGAATATCGCCCTCGAAGAACCTCAGGATCAGCGCGTTGTAGCCGTCTTCGAGCTCGTTGCAGACGTCGAGGTTGAAGCAGCCATGCTCAACCATGTCGCTCACCTTCTCGAGCACGGGCCTCATGTATTCGCCGGCCGAGGAATCGAGCGAATTGAGCTTCTCGACCATCTCCGGGTCCTTGGCAGCGTTGCCGTACATGAGCTCGCCCACGAGGTTGCCATACGAGGACGGCTCGTTGAAAGCCAAGATGGGCGTCGGGTATCCGGCCTTGTTGAACGCCTCGCACGCCGTCAGCAGCTCCTCGTAGTTTGCAGGAACGGCGATGTTCTCTTTCGCGAAGAGGTCCTCGTTCACGAGGATGCCAGACGTGGTCGAGAAAATAGGCGCCATGGGAATCGCGCCCGTCTCGTCCTTGCACAGCAGGCTCGGGCGCACGCACGACAGGTCGATGTTGAGCGACGGGTCCGAAAGATCCTCGGCATGCTCGAACACCGCATCGTAGCTGTCGTCCTCGAGCATGAAGTCGTACGCGAAGATGATATCGGGCGGATCAGCGGAGCCCAGCGCCGTCGCAACGACGTTGTTGTAATCGTCGAGCTTGGTGTAGCTCAGCTCGACGTCGGGGTAATATGCGTTGAACTTATCGAATTCGGCCTCGAGCGCCTCGAAGTTATCATAGCTGCCGACCACCGAAATCGAGCACTTCGCGGCAGTATCCAACGCGGGCGCAAAGCTGGCCTGCTCGCTCGCCTGCCCCGAAGGCGCCGCAGACCCAGAAGACCCCGGCGCCGCGGCGCAGCCCGCCAAAGCGGCCGCCGCGAGCACGATCGACAAAACGCTCAGGCAACGCACGACATGCTTTCTCATAACTTGCCCTCCTTCACCTTCCTGACCTCCTTCAAGACTTGCTTGATATCAAGCGGTTTCGCAATATGGCCGTTCATGCCGGCGTCCATGCACACGGCGACGTCCTCCGAGAACGCATCCGCCGTCGTCGCGATGATCGGGATCCCCGACAGCCGCTCGTCCGGCAGCGCGCGTATGGCCTTCGTGGCCTCGATGCCGTTCATGACGGGCATCTGCACGTCCATGAACACCAAATCGTAGGCACCCGGCTCCGACGATGCGACCATGTCGACCGCGACCTGGCCGTTTTCGGCGCGCACGGACTCGATGCCGTGCATGCCCAGCAGCATGTTGATGATTTCCCAGTTGATATCGTTGTCCTCGGCGACGAGCACATGCACGCCCGCGATGTCCGAGTGGTCGTCCTCGCCTGCGACAGGCGTTTCCGACAGGTGCAAAAGCTCGCTGATCGCGCGATACAGCGTCGATCTGAACAGCGGCTTCGATATGAATCCGTCGGTGCCGGCTTCCTTCGCGCTCTCCTCGATATCGGACCAGTCGTATGCCGAGATGAGAATGATCGGCACCTTCTCCCCCACCAGGGCACGCACGCGGCGCACGACTTCGATGCCATCCATGTCGGGCATCTTCCAGTCGACGATGATGACGCCGTAGTCGTCGTGACGGTCGTGCCGCGCACTCACCATCTCGAGCGCCCGCGCGCCCGAAGAGGCAACCTCGACGCGCGCATCGAGCGAATTGAGCGTGTGCTGCGCGGTCTGCAGCAAAACCTCGTCATCGTCGACCAGCAAGGCGTCGACCGACTCCAAGGTCACGTCCTCGTCCTCGTGGTCGGCGGTGGGCACGTCGAGCGTGACGGTGAAGGTCGTCCCCTCGCCCAGCTTGCTCTGGCATTCGATCGTGCCGGCCATGAGGTCGACCATCTGCTTGGTGATGGCCAGGCCAAGCCCCGTGCCCTGCACGCTGTTCACGCGGCTGTCGGTCTGGCGCGAGAACGATTCGTACATGCGCTCCATGAACTCCTCGCTCATGCCCATGCCCGTGTCGGCCACACGGTAGACCAGGCGCACCGTGCCGGGCACGCTGCTTTCCAGCTCCTGCAGCTCGACGTCGACGCTGCCGCCGGGCTCGGTGTATTTCAGCGCGTTCGACAATATGTTGATGAACACCTGGTTGATGCGCAGCTGGTCGGCGTAGAGACGCTCGTGTTCGATGGCGTTGATGCGGAAGTGGAAGTCGATGTCCTTCTCCTTGACCATGGGCTGCGAGATGTTGACGAGGTTCTCGGTTACCTCAGCGATCGAGAAGGCGACCGGCGCAAGCGTGAGCTTGCCGCTTTCGACCTTCGAGATATCCAGGATGTCGTTGATGAGCGTAAGCAGGTGGTTGCTCGCGAGCCCGATCTTATGCAGGCTGTCCTTGACGGCAACCGGGTCGTCGACGTTGCGCTGCGCGATGGTCGTCAACCCCAAGATCGCGTTCATGGGCGTGCGGATGTCATGCGACATCGCCGACAGGAAGTCACTCTTGGCGCGATTCGCCGCCTCGGCCTCCTTCGCTGCCTCGTTCAGGCGCACGTTGAACCAGTTCATGAAAACCATGTCGCAAATCAGCAGAAACAGCAGGGCACAGGCAACCCCGCCGACCAGAAGCCAGTCGACGGAGCTTCGCTGCAGGCTGCTCGCCTGGATGTAGTTCAGGATGGTCCAGCCCCGGTTCTCGCTGATCGGGACATATGCTATCAGGCACTCCTCGCCGCGCGAGTTTTCCATGAAAAACGACCCGCTTTGCGTTGTCAGGCGTTCCTTCAGCTCCTCGACGCCGGCCGCGTCGACCTGGTTGTACGATTTATAGAACTCGGCGAAGTTGGTGTTCTTGTATTCGTGGCCCTTGATGACGTAGTTGCTGTCGCTGTCGATGAGCGATACTTCGGCTTCCTTGTACCGATCGTTGGGAAACACCCATTTTTCCTGCAACTTCGCCGTGGGAATGACGCGCAGCAGCACCGCCTCGCGCCGCACCGAGGCGTCGGCGGAATCCAAAAGCGCGATCTTGCTGCAGAACGCCAGCGATTGGATGCCGCTTAGGGGGTTGGTGTACGACCGCGAGACGTTGACGGCGCCATCCTGCTCGACCAGCTTGTCGAGCGACACGGGAAGCCCGATCGCCTCGTACGACACGGCGAAGTCGTCTTCGGTGCCCGTCTTGGGACGCGTCGAGAGGCCTTGAAGCGAGCCGTCGTCTGTGAAGACGACGTGCGCGGCGATGTCGGGCGATACGTGGGAAGACCTGATGAACGTTACCGCCTCTTCGATGGTCATGGGCTTGCTGTTGATGTAGCGCGCCCATACGTTGCAGACGTCCTGCTCGCTTTCGAGGTAATTGTCCGTAACCCGCTCCGTGGTGACGGTCGCCGTCTCGAATTGGGCAACCTCTGCTTCCATCGATTCGTTGGCCGCCCGCTGCGCGTACAGCAATACGAAGCCGATGATCCCAAGCATGACGGCAACGTTAATCACAATTATCAGGTATCGCTTGCTCGCTGTTCGCATCTCGCGCCTTATCCGAATCGACTTGCAAGCATTATCTCATCTATCGACCCGAAATCCGCCACGAACCTCTCAGCTTGCCGGCAATTCGCTGTATGCAAAGATTTTTGCCCTGTTAGGCCACCGCAAAGACGCGATCGATGCGAATCTCGCCGTCCCCCGCGAGATTGGCTAAAGACGCTCCAAGTTGTCATCCTGAGCCGAAGACGAAGGATGGAATTCCAAACAATTTTCGGACAGTCCCCCTGGCATATGCCACGCCCCCGTCCCCTGACACGCCAAGCAGACATCGGAGGATGTTGTCTGCTTTCGCACGAGAAGGCGACATCCTCCTCGCAACCTTCCCGCGCGAAAATAATGTCTACCCTCGATTTTCCTGCAAACGAAGCCTCCTGAATGCAGAAAAATCGAGGGTAGACATGGTTTTGCCAAGCGGCGGGGCGACGCGGCGTGAACAACGCTCGTCCCCTGCTCATCCTCGGCTTGCGCAGCCGCTGGCCTGGTTCCCGAGCCTCAGCCCTCCAGACCGAGCCGCTCCACTTCGGCCATGCGGCGGTAGAAGTCATCGGGGCGCCGGCGCTTGCCGAAGCCGCGTACGCGCACGCCGTCGGCCGAACGCGAGAACATGAACCGCATCGTAGCCCTCGCGCCGCGCGCCGCGCGCGGCTGGTAGCGGCAGCACTCCCAACCCTCGTAGTCGTACGCCAGGTTGCTGACGTCGACCCGGCCACCGACGATGAGGCCGAGCATGCGGGCCGTCGCGGCAATCGCCGCTTCGAAGTCTCCCGGCTCGGGGAAGGCCGCGGCCTTGCCTCCTCTTACTTCAGCTTCACCTTGAAGGTGACGGTCTTCATGCCGGGCTTGTAGTTGACGTTGCCAGCCGCCGTCACGGTCACCTTCACCTTGTACGTACCCTTCTTCAGACCCTTCTTCACCGTTACCTTGCCGGTGCTCTTTTTGATGGAAATCTTCTTGTTGCCAGACTTCTTCGCATAGCTCAGAACTCCTTGGGCCTTGCTCACTGCGAGCACCTTTGACACCTTCAGCGCGGCCTTCTTCTTGGCCTTCGCGCTTGCGATCTTCGCTTTCACGACCAGCGGGTTTGCAGCCTTCGCGATAGTGAAGGGCTTGGAGATGCTGCCTGTATAGCCAGCGGATTCCACGCCCGTTACTGTCACGGTCGCGGTGCCGGCGGCCATGTTGTCCTTGTACGACAGCGTGTAGTGCGTGCCCGCCGCGAGCGTCGTGCCAGCTACCACAACTTTAGGAGACTGCGTCTGCGCCTTTCCCGTGTATGTCTTGCCGACGATGCCGGTAACCGTAGCGCCCGAGATGTCGACAAGCTGGGGGCCGGGATCGGGGCTGGGGTCAGGGTCGACTGGCGCTGCGCCGGCGACGCGCGTGTAGGTACCCGCGCCGATGACGGTAACCGTGGCACCCGTGCTATCGACATAGTAGGCATCCGAAGACGTTGGGGCGTTAAACGTCTTGTCGCCCTCGTTCACGATGGTCGAGAAGTACGAGTTGAGCAGGAAGTAAGAGTTGCTGGCAGAGAAGCCCGCCGGAATGGTAAGCGTGCCGGAAAGGTTCTCGCAGTCGGAGAAGACGTAATTGCCCAAACTGGTAACCCCGCTCGGCAGCGTGACATCGCCCGTGAGGCCTGTGCAATTGCTGAAGGCATACCTTCCCAGCAGGGTGAGCGAGCTCGGTAGCGTAAGCGTACCCGTGAGGCCCGAGCAGCCGGAGAAGGCGGAGGCTCCCAGCTGGGTGATCGTGCTCGGCAGCTCGAGCGTGCCCGTGAGGCCCGTACAACCAGAGAAGGCGCCATCCCCTATCGCGCCCAGCGTGCTGCCATCGGCGAACGCCAGGCCCTTCAGGCCCGAGCAGCCCCTGAAGGCGCATTCCCCGATGTGCGTCAGGGTGCTCGGCAGGCTCAGGGACGCGAAGCCCGAGCAACCCTGGAAAGCGTATTGCCGAACCTGTATGCTACCGCTTGCGGCGGGAATCACCAGATCGCCCGTCAGGCTGTGGCAGTTGTAGAACGCATAGTCCCAAATCTCCGTCAGGGTGCTCGGAAGGGTGAGCGTGCCGTTCAGGCCGTAGCAGTTGTAGAACGCGTTCTTTTGGATAGCCTCCACGCCCTCGGGAATCACGAGCGAACCGGTGATGTTCGAGCAGCCGCTGAAGGTATCGGCCCCTATCGCCATCAGGTTTCCCGTAGTGGGCAGCGTGAGCGCGGTGATTCCAAGGCAGTTCATGAAGGCACCCTTGCCGATGGTGTTCATGCCAGAAAGGTCGAGGTCGCCCGAAAGCTGCGTGCAATCGGCGAAGGCGTAGTCGCCGATGCTCGTCACGGTCGCGGGGATATCGAAGGCGCCGGTAAGGTTCTTGCAGCCGCTAAACAGGTAGGCCGGTATCGTAGTGAACGTCGGGTCGTTCTCGGGCAGACTATACGAGGTGAACCCTTCGCAGCCGCTGAACACGCCCTCGCCCAGCGCAATGCCATCGAGCGACGGGGCGGCACCGGTGAGGTTCTTGCAGCCGGCGAAGGCGTAGTCATCGATCTCGGTCACGCTTGCCGGAAGCGCCAGCGCGCCCGATATGGGCACATGGGCGCCGTAATTGGTTTTGCCGAAGGCGTACTTCCCGATGCGTTCGAGGTGGCTGCCCGCGGCAAAGCTCAGGCTGCCGAGGCTCTCACAGCGCGAGAACGCGTAGTCGCTGATCGATATCACGCTCGCCGGAATGACGAGGTCGCCCGCAAGCTTCTCGCACTGGTCGAACGCACTGACTCCGATGTGCTGGAGGCCCTCGCCGAAAAAGCCGCCGTTATAGGTGATGGGCGTCAGGCCAGTGCACATCTGGAATGCGCTCTTTCCGATTGACTCGACGCTCGAAGGAATGGCGAAGGTTTCGAGGGACTCCCACCGGTAGAATGCACTCTCCCCGATTTCCTCGAGGCCTTCCGGCAAGGCAAGCGTCGCCATTCTCCAGTTTTGGCTGAAGGCGGCGTGTCCGATGCTTTTGATGCGGCTTCCCTCGGCAAAGCTCAAGCCGGCGAAGTTTTCGCAACTGTTGAATGCTGCGTAAGGAATGGTCTCAACTCCTGTGGGAATGCGCAAATCCCCGCTGAACTTCGTCGACCAAAAGGCCTGCTCGCCGATTTCCGTCAGGCTGCTGGGCAGCGTGAGATCGCCGGTCATATTCCATTGTTGGAAAAAGGCTGAGGCTCCAATGCGGGTAATGGTATCGGGGAGGATGAGCCGTCCGTAGAACGCGCCCCCGCTTCCGCCAGCCTTGAACGCGTTGTCGGCAATCTCCGTCACCGTGTAGGTCGTCCCCGAAACCACGATGCTGCTGGGAATGACAAGGTCATCGGTAATGCTTCCAGACGCACCGGCAATCCGGTGGTAGCCCGTCACGGTCGCGGTGGGGGTCGCGTCGTTGTAGGTGTAATCGAGTTCCCAGGTGGCGTCTTCATCGTCGTCCATCGCGGCAAGCCTGAGTGCGGTGTTGCCGCCCTCGTCGGCGAACGAGAGCGGGATGCTTAAGCTGAGCGCAGCGGCCATCATCACCGTCATCGCCGCTGCTAGCAACAGAAGCTTTCTTTTCATCTTTACTCCTTCCAAACTCAGGACCCGACAAAGCGGCTACGGCTTCTCAGAATCGGTGGTGCACCGTGCCCATTGGAACGGTGCCGAAAAGCGTTTGGGTGCGCGCACGCGAGCGTCCACGCGTTGGCACCCGTTTTCCCGATTGTCGCGCGCATATACTCCATAGAAAAGGCTTGTTCAAGGCAAGACGTGCGAAAACGGGGTCTAGTTTTAGATAAGGTGCCCCTTTAACTGGGGAAACCGTATGTTCTTACACCCGTCCCAACGCCGTGCATCCGCTACACTTTCCCTAGGCGAAAGCGAGGCAAGTGTGCGAGATAGGGCGATTCCATACTGGGAAGAGCACCCGCAGCTGGCGGGCGGCGCCTTCACGTTGGCACTCGTGTTCGCCTGCTTCACGCTGGCCTCCACGAGCTACCTCGCATGGCTCTACCGCCTGATGGAATTCATGCCGGGCTCCTCGATCGAGGGCATCACGATGGTGGGCGGCTACTCGTTTCAGGCTATGGGCATCGCTTTCATGTGCACGCTCATGCGCGGGCGGCCCACGCTCAGTAGCCGGCTGCTCTTCATAACTGCCATCGCGCTGCATTTCGCATGCGCGGCGGCAGCAATGCTCGCAACCGGGCCGACGGGCCTCGTCGGGCTGGGCTTCGCGATGAACTTCCTGTGCGGCATCGTCAGCGCGTTCTACCTGCAACGGCTCGCGCATTGAGTGCCGCGCGAACACCGTGGCGCAGCTTTTGGCGGCGGATACGCGTGCTCGGTTGCCGTTACCTGGGCTTTCTCGTTTTTCCAAGGCGGAAACCCGCTTGGCTCGACCGAGTCCGTAGTCGTCTGCGCGGCGCTCTCACTTGTAGCCATCGGGCTTGTCGCGGCGTCAAGCAATGTCGTGCCCGCTCGCGCCGATGCGAGCTTGTCGGACGCCGATGGAGTTGGCACTTCTGCGGCGCGCGGCCCTGTGGCGGGCCTGCGCGCGAGCGCTTCCGCGGCGGGCGGTCCCGCGACGCGCAGCCCTGCAACGGACGTGGACGCCCCCGATGCGGGCGCCTCCACGGCAAACGCCCTCGCGGCAAGCGCAGACAGCCCATCCAGAGGCGCGACGATCAGCGCCGACCTGCTCTCGCTCGCCTGCCTTACCGTGGTGCTGTTGAGCCTCGTGAAGAACGTGGGTTTCGGCTTTCCCTCCGCCGACCTGCTGGAGGGCGTGAGCCTGGAATCGTCGCGCCTGTTCTACGCGGTCGGGCTGCTTGCCGCCGGCCTCATCGCCGACTCAAGCCGCAAGTACGCCGCCCTCTGCTGCATCGCCGCGCTCGTCATTCCCTTCGGGTTCCTTGCGCTGGCAAACGAACCCGTATCGGGAACCATCCTGTGGGCAGCCGACTATCTGTTCTACGGGTTCTTCTCGGTATACCGCGCCGTTCTGTTCTGCGACATAGCTGCGGACGCCGGGTGCGAACACCTCGCTGGGTTCGGGCTGCTGTTCGGACGCATCGGCGACGCGCTGGGAACGGCGCTCTGGCTCGCACTCGAAACAAACGCCGTCGCGCTGGTCGCTGTCGCCGCCGTGCTGTTCGCGGCCACAGTCTTCGCGTTCTACCACCTGTTCCTGCGCCTCTACCCCGTTCGCCCCGCACCCCGCAAAACCGAGGAAGAGCTGTTCGCCCATTTCAGCGCCGTCTACGGAATATCGATGCGCGAGCGCGAGGTTCTGCGTCTCGTGCTCGCCGGGCGCACGAACGCCGAAATCGCCTCCGAGCTGTTCATAACCGAAGGCACCGTGAAATACAACGTCCACAACCTGTTCAAGAAGACCGGCTGCAGCAACCGCCGCGATCTGCTGGCCAAATACTCCTCAGAAACATGAACAGGGGACGTGTTCCTGTTCACCCTTCAAGCTTCTCTATGCTGCGGGCGACCATCCACCTGCGGAAGGCGACTATCGCCATGGACGAGAGGACGATTCCTCCCACGAGCATGACGACGCCGGTCAAGACAAGGGCACCCTCACTCGAAAAGCTGTCGAACAACACGAATGCGAACATGAAAACGCCCATCGCCAGCATAACGAGCCCGAGGATGCCATACGCGATCCACAACTGCATCAATTCGCCCGTGGTCTTTCGCGAAGCCGCGATTACGCCAGCCGTCGTCCTCGAGTAAGTCCGGCACGTATCGACGCCCGTCGGGTCGTCTCCGATCTCGCGCAGCGCGGCAACGTCGTCTTTGTAGCTTTTCCACCAGGAAACCGCAGCGCCAGCAAAGGCCAAGCCCATGGAAACGTCGTACGCCAACGCCACCAGGCCTTTATGCCACGCCACTATGAGCACGAGGAAAACGATGGCGGTAATCGCACAAGCCCCGTACGTGATAACAAGCCCCAGATGCAGCCTGCAGTCCCCCTTCAGCAAGGAGTACAACAGCTCATCGCGTTTCGTCCGAACTTCGGAATCCACGATCTGCTCCTTAACGTCCGACAGCAAGACGACGCCCTCTGCCCGTCGTTTTCCGCACCGCTAACCCAACAACAAAGCGACCTGCGCTTCAACCCACTTGCACGCGAGGTCGTCGGCCGCCATTCGCTCCGGATGCCATTGGACGCCCAGAACCGCGAGCTCTTCGTGACGAAGCGCCTCTACGGTGCCGTTGCCAGGATCGCACGCCAGCGTCTCGACGCCGTCCCCCAAATCGGCAGGATACAGCCCGTCGCGGTGGAAGTGATTGGCGTAGAACCGCTGTCCATCGGCAAGCTCGACCGGGTGCAAGGCCCCGATTTCCCGGGGCGCCGGCAAATCGTCGAAGCCGCTCACCTTCCCACCGAAGAGCGCGTTCAGCTTGTGCATGCCGCGGCAGATGCCAAGCAGGGGAATCCCCGCCTCTAACGCCACCCGGATCAGCTCGTCCTCCATTCGGTCGCGCTCGTCCTGGT
Source organism: uncultured Eggerthellaceae bacterium (assembly GCA_946618265.1). The sequence goes on along the minus strand of CAMOLA010000015.1, from coordinate 7,904 downwards.
GCCATCCGGAAACGGGATACCGATACGCCTCCGCCTGGATGATCCCGCCGCCCGTCAGCACGACGAGCTCCGGCTCGACGGCAGCGACAAACCCGACAGCATCAGCAGCGAAATTCGAGACCGGGAACACCTCGAACCCCATGCCGCCAAGGAAGTCGACGTACTCCCGCTCCAAGCTGTCGATCGGCCCGCCGTGCGGACCGAGGCTCTCCCTTTGCGTTACTATGGCACGCAAGTCACACCACCTATCTGCACCCTGAGGCGGAACGTCTCAACCTCCGAAGCCTAGACGCGCAGCTCGCCAGGTATGCCGCCAAAGCCGCGGCGGGCGCAAACGAAATCAACCGTTTGAAGAAACGCTCGTGCTTGCTCATCGCACAACCTTTCTTCCGCTTTAGCAGACATAAGCTTACTATTGTTAGCCTGAGCAGTGAACATGAATGAAGCACTTCCCCTGGAGACCTGTTTCAGATCGGGCAGCCCCGCCCTTTGCGCACATCTTGTCCGCATAATGTCAATATTATCCTTATCAGACAAAGGCAATCGTACGAAGCAGCTCCAGATAGACTGCATTCGACACCACGAGAACCACAAAGGACAGCGCGTTCACGATTCGTGCAGCAGCGCCATCTGGCATAAAAGCGCACCTCCACGCGCGTTCCTACACAACTCCACCACAACATATGCGGTCAAATCTGATGCATTTCCCCATAAACCAGCATGCCCAGCCACATCAATGCGCACAATCGTGCCGAAACAAGCACATTATTGCCCTCTTTACTTCAAGGACAAGATTGTCCTACTTTTTCGTACTTAAAGGCCTGCACATCCATGATGCTCCTGATTACACTTGCCTCATGGCAACCACGAAAAGGGATGACCGCCAAAGCATGACGCCTTGTGCAGTGCACCACAGGGACGCCTCCAACTCGAGCGATTATCGAAACCGGGATGCCGCACTCATCTACAAGAAAGCTGAAAGGAGATCGAAGATGCCGCAGAAGCGAGTATTCGACAAGCTTGCCATCGACAATCTGGACGAGTTCGTATTCGGTTCGTGCCCCAACCCCGTAACCACGAAGAAGGGCTTGGTCATCGGTGGCGGCGACGTTCTGCCCGAGCTCAACTTCACGCTCCCCACGATGGAAGTCAACGAGGACACCATCGACAAGGCCTACACCATCTATCGCAACATCGCCCACGACTCGCTCGAGCGTGCCGCGCAGCTCGAAGTTGCCGGCGCCCAGCTCGAATACGAAACGACCGTCGAATTCACCCTCAACCCCGAATGGGGCATCAAGGTGAACCAGATCCTGCTCGAGGAAATGGACAACGCCGAAAGTGCCTACGGCCTGAAGTCGTCGCTGCGCATGACGGTCAACGACAACCGCGAGTTCGTGCGTCCTCCCGAGATGCGTTCGGGCGAAAACTGGGATAAGATGCAGCACCTCATCGAGCAGTCTGCAAAAGACGGCGCCGATTTCATCTCCATCGAGTCCACGGGCGGCAAGGAAGTCAGCGACGACGCCATCATCCGCGGCGACCTCGAAAAACTCGTGTTCGCCGTAGGCGTCATGGGCGCCCGCGACATGGAATTCCTCTGGGATCGCATCGTCGAGCTCTGCGACGCCAACGGCGCGCTGCCCGCGGGCGACTCGTCGTGCGGCTTCGCCAACACCGCCATGGTGCTCGCCGAAAAGGGCTTCGTGTCCCGCCTGTTCGCAGCCGTCGCCCGCGTCGCCCTGGTCCCGCGCGCCCTGGTCGCGTTCGAGCGCGGCGCGGTCGGCCCCTCGAAGGACTGCGAATACGCAGGTCCCTACCTCAAGGCGATCACCGGCTCGCCCATCGCCATGGAAGGCCGCACGTGCGCAGGCGCTCACCTGAGCCGCGTCGGCAACATCGCAGGCGCCGTGCCCGACCTGTGGTCCAACGAGTCGATCCAGTACATCCGCCTGCTTTCCGATATGGCCCCGACCGTTCATATGGAACAGCTCATCTACGACTGCCGCCTGTACAACACGCGCAAGGAACTCGCTGACAAGCTGGCCTTCCGCGACCTCCTCGTGGATTCGGATTGCTACCTGGATCCGCAGGCATGGATCCTGCGCCCCGACGTCGTGCTGCGCATCTCCGAGCAGATCCTCTCGGAGACCGAGCCGCTCAAGCGCACCAAGATCGCCTGCCAGGCTACGATCGACGAACTCCAGCGCGCCATCGACGAGGGCAACCTGAAATCCGACAAGCGCGACGCGAAGTGGCTCAAGCGCATGAACAAGTCGCTCGCCGGCATCCCCGACGATCCCGAGGAGTTCTGGAACCAGATCAAGCCGAAGCTCGACCTGGACACCTTCCGCCCCGGCGACTACCTGCTCGGCTAGACAATCACCGACCCGCTCATCAGCAAACAGATTCGAATAAGGAGTTAAAAGAATGGCTATTTTGGACGAAATCAAAGAAGCAGTTGTCGACGGCGAAACCGACGAGATCGAAGAGCTGGTTCAGCAGGCCATCGACGAGGGCATCGACCCGCAGGTCATCATCAACGACGGCCTTATCGGCGGCATGGACATCGTCGCTCCCCTGTTCCGCGACGGCGAAATGTTCGTTCCCGAGGTCATGGAAGCCGCAGACTGCATGAAGCTCGGCACGGCGCTGCTGAAGCCGCTGCTCGGCGAAGAGGGCATGGAGACGAAGGGCACGGTCGTTATCGGCACCATCGACGGCGACCTGCACGACATCGGCAAGAACCTGGTCGTGCTCATGCTCGAGTCCAATGGCTACGAGGTAGTCGACCTTGGCATCGACGTGCCGGTCGAGGACTTCGCCGCCGCCATCAAGGAGCACAACCCCGCCATCGTCGGCCTGTCCTCGATGCTGACCACCACGATGATGCAGATGGACACCACCATCAAGCACCTCGTCGACGAGGGCCTGCGCGACCAGGTGAAGATCATCATCGGCGGCGCGCCCATCACCCAGGAATTCGCCGACGAGATCAGCGCCGACGGCTTCTCCAAGGACGCCTCTGCCTGCGTCGAGCTGTGCGATTCCATCATGGCCGCATAAGTCGCGACCGATTCTGGTAAAGGCGGCGCCCGCATGCCGACATCCCTTTGGGCGCCGCCTCTCTTTCTCATGTACTACCCTAGGAGGCTAACAGATGCTCACAATCGTAGGCGAGCTCATCAACACGAGCCGCAAAGAAGTCAACGAAGCGGTCGACGCGCGTGACGAGTCGGTCATCCGGAACCTCGCGCGCAAGCAGGCGGAAGCCGGCGCCACGTTCATCGACGTGAATTGCGGCAGCCGCGTTCACGACGAGCTGGAGGTCATGGAATGGCTCGTCAACATCGTCCAGGACGAAGTCGACGCGCCCATCTGCTTTGACTCGCCGAACCACGAAGCCCTCAGGCGCGGACTCGAAGTGTACAAGGGCACCGAATCGATGATCAACTCCATTTCGGGCGAAGACGGGCGCTACGAGACCATCGCGCCGCTCGTGAAGGAATACAACACCAAGGTCGTGCTACTCTGCATGGACTCGACCGGAATGCCCGAGACGGCCGACGACCGCATGAAGGTAGTCGACAGCCTGTACGCCCGCCTGAAGGCCGACGGCATCGAGGACGACCGCATGTTCTTCGACGCCCTCGTGAAGCCGGTCAGCTCCATCACCGACGCTGGAATGGAAGTCCTCAACACCAACAGGCGCATCAAGGAGGCCTACCCGGAGACTCACCAGATCCTGGGCCTGTCGAACATCTCGTACGGCCTGCCCAAGCGCGCACGCCTCAACCGCGTGTTCACCGTCATGACCATGACGGCAGGGGTGGACGGCTACATCATCGACCCCACGAACCGCGAGATCATGGCCGACGTCATCACAGCGACCACGCTGCTCGGCCAGGACAAGTACTGCAAGGCCTACATCAAGTCGAACAGGAAGGGCTTCTTCGATTTCGATTAAAGCATGCCAACCGGGAAGCGAGCTCAGGCCATTCCCGCCCATGGCAAAAGGACGACAATCGCTACACACTTCGCACCTCGCCTACGTTCTGCGCAGGCGAGGTGGGTATGTATGCACGGGCGTGAGATAATGTATCCGCCCAATCGCACATTGCGTTTCGCCGGAGCCCGCAACTGCCAGCGCCGTCCCTTCGCACATGCACCAGGAGCGTGATGAGGATGCAAGCAGACAAACGACAACCGAGCACATTGCGCACCGACACCGACGAGCTGCTGAACCTGCTCGACAAGGGCTTCTTGCGCGAGCTCCTCGAAGACTTCACCGGGGCCACGGGACTTACCGCGAACATCGTCTCGCCCACCGGGAAATCGATTTTCACCAAAGCCGACGCCCAGAAGAACTGCGAGTTTTGCAAGCTCGTGCGCAAGCTCGAACGAAAGAAGGGCATCAACCGCTGCGTCGAGGCATACCGGAGAGCCGGGACGCTCGCCGCCGAATACAACGAGCCCAACATATTCAGGTGCCCCGCCGGGTTGGTCGAATGGGTGGCGCCCATCACGTACGACAACATCCATATCGGCTCGCTCGTATGCGGGCAGGTGCTCATGTGGGAGCCGGAGGAATTCTTCTGGATCGAATTGGAGCAGCAGAACAGGGAAATCACCGACGACATGCAGCCCCTCATCGACGCCGCCAAAAAGCTGCAAGTCGTCTCCCCCGCCAAAGCCCAATCCGCCTCGAAGCTCCTGCTGATGATGGCCAACACCATCATGTCCTCGGTATTGAACGAGGTGAAGAGCAAAAACGAGGTCGAATACCAGAAGGAGCTGCTCGCGCAGGAACGCGACATGCGCCTCAAGCTCGAGGAAAAGCTGAACACGAACTCGATCACGTACCTTCACGACCAGATCCAAACGCTCACCACGTTCATCAAGTCCGGCGACCTCGACGAGGCGCGAAAGACCTACACCGTCGTGTTCGCAGACATCCTTTCCACATCCAGCACGTTTGCAGAAGCCTATGCCAACGTGTTCGACTTGGTGTTTTCGGTATCGCATCTCATCATCGATTGCGGCGTGAACCCCGACGAGAGCATGCGCATCAACATGGAATGCTGCAATGCCGCGCGATATGCCAGCAGCCTCGAGAGCCTCGGGAAGATCGCCCAGACCACATTCGACCAGCAGCTTGCCGCAATCGAGGCCAACACGCGACCGCGCCGGCGCACGGTCGACGCCATGCGCGGCTTCATGAAGGCCAACGCATACCGCGAATTCACCTTGCAGGATGTGGCCGAGGCCGTCGAGCTTTCGCCGTACTACGCAAGCCGGATCTTCAAGGAAGACCAGGGCACGTCGATAATGGAATACGCGACCCAACTGAAAATGACCGAGGCAAGCTACTTGCTCACCAATCCGAAGAACCGCATAAACGAAGTCGCCGCGCAACTCGGATATACCGACCCCAGCTATTTCGCCCGCGTGTTCAAGAAGCACTTCGGCATGAGCCCGCGCGAGTACCGTTTGAGCCACTAGATGGAAGGAAGCGTCATGCCATCGAACCAACACCTATCCGACGCCGCGGAAAACGAGCATGTCTGGATCGAGCACATTCGGGAAGCCATCCTGGATGGCGACGCCGAGAACACCATGTCGCTGGTAAAAGGCGCCCTGAAAAGCGGAATCGAGGCGAACTTCATCCTGAAGGAGGCGGTCGTCGCCAGCATGAGCGCCGTCGGGCGCGACTTCAAGAACGGCGAGTTCTACATTCCCGACGTCCTCATGTGCTCGCGCGCTTCCCATGCCGCGCTCTTCGCCCTGCAGGGCGACCTGAACATGGGCGAAATCGATCAGCCTCGCGGCAAGGCGGTGGTCGGAACGGTGGCGGGCGACTTGCACGACATCGGCAAGAACATCGCCGTGCTCATGCTGCGATGCGAGGGGTTCGAGGTAATCGATCTGGGAATCGACGTCGTGCCCGAGCGATTCGTCGAAGCCGTCAAAACCCATGACCCAGACGTCGTGGGGCTATCGGCCCTGCTTACCACCACCATCAAGGAAATGGGCAACGTTGTCGAGGCGCTTGACCAGGCGGGCCTGCGCAAGAGAGCCCGCATCTACGTGAGCGGGCTTCCCGTTACGCAGGAATTCGCCGACTCGATAGGCGCCGATCACTACTGCGAAGATGCGCGCGATACCGTCGAGTATGCGAAATCCGTTCTCGCGGAAAACCAACGCGACAAGGGCGCCGCCGATGAATAGCGAAAACGTGAGCGTTCACATCATCGCGGGCTTCCTCGGCGCCGGAAAGACGACGTTCATCAACAAGCTCTTCGCCGATGGCGTGGATGCGCGTTCTACCGTCCTCATCGAAAACGAGCTTGGCGAAACGTCCATTGACGACCAATTGCTCCAAGCGGGCGACCTGGAAGTGCGCACGTTGACGTCGGGATGCGTGTGCTGCTCGCTTCGGGGCGACCTCGCAGACACCATCGAGTTGGTCGTGTCCAAGTTCGCGCCGAAGACGATCATCATCGAGCCGACCGGCATCGCATGTCCGAACGAGCTCATCCGCATTTGCTCCAACGACCTGTGGCATCTGCCCCTCACGGTCGAATCCGTGGTCACGATCGTCAACGCGCAAAACGCCGACGAACTGATCGACCTGGACATCGGCGTGTTTTCGGTGCAGCTCGAGCAGGCGCGCCTCGTGGTTCTCAGCCGAACGCAGTTCCTGAAGCCCGAAGAAGTCGAGCACGCTCGCGCGATCATCTGGGAGCAGGTCGGCTGGCACGTGCCCATCATCGACGCCGCCTGGGACGACCTGGATGCCCTCGAAGTGCTGGCCGTTGCGCAAGAGGCGTTTGCGAACGGAGATGGTGCAGGCACGGGCGGCACCCGCGAGCACGAGGGCGATTGCGACGGCAAGGACGATAGCGATAGCGGGGTTGCCGACGAGCACGGGAGCGATCACGGCGGCGGGGTCGAGCACGCGCACGGGACCGATAGCAGCAGCGAGCACGACTGCGGGCACGTGCACGGGCACGAGCCCATGCACGCGCACGGGCATGGGCATGACCGCGATCACGTTCGCCATATCGGGGGAATGGAGTCCGCCGTCGTGCATCCCGAGCGCAGTTTCGGACAGGCGGACCTTCAAGATTTGCGCGAACTGCTTGAATCGAAACGCGCAGGTCAGGTCCTCCGTGCGAAGGGCTTCGTTGCAAGCGCGGACGGCGGAATGCTTCACGTAGAGTACGTGTACGGCGACATGCAATCGTCTCCCGTCGATTATGACGGAAAGCCAAAACTCGTGATAATCGGGCGCAACCTGGCAAACATCGAAGCGCTGCTTTCTGTATGATAGATACGCCACAAAGAAGCGCAGTATAGCGCAGCTTTGGGCGATATCCATTTGGGGAAGGAGGCACCATCATGGCCATCTGGAGAGACGTGTTCTATCAGTGCGACAAGTGCGGAAGCATCGTCATGAAGTTCGGCACCCAAGGCGCAACCCCTTCGTGCTGCGGAGAAGAGATGAAGGTGCTCGAGCCTTACACCGAGGACAACCCCGGCAAGGCTGCCGCCGAGAAGCACCTCCCCGTCTTGAAGCGCGGCAAGATCATCACCGTCACCGTCGGCGACGAGGACAGCAAGCATCCCATGGACCCGGACCACTCCATCGAGTGGATCTACATCTCCACCGAGATGGGCGCGCAGCTCGTCAAGCTGCGGCCAGGCATCGAACCGTTCGCCCAGTTCGCCCTGAGCGGCGACATCCCGCTGAACGTCTACGCCTACTGCAACAAGCACGGCCTGTGGGCCACCGAGATGTTCGAAAGCATGCAGGACGACGACGAATAGCGCATCGACACTGAAACGGGTCTCCAGGGCGGATTCTAGCGGTCATTGCACCACGAGGGAAAGAGTGGTGCAAT
>CAMOLA010000014.1 GCA_946618265.1 uncultured Eggerthellaceae bacterium | reverse complement strand
CCATTGCCTCAATATGCTACTAAAAGGGAGACTCCCCAACGGTTACTGACCGAAGGGGAGTCTCCCTTTCGGTCAGTGACCGTTCTCGCGCGCATTGCGTTGGCGGTGAAGGCCGCGGGGGGTAGGGTTGCGGCTCTAGCGTACTAGCGTCGAGAGCTGGAACGATAGAGATCGGCGATTTCCTCGATGTCGTGGCCCTTGCGGTAGAGGTGCCTCAGATGGCGCATTTTGACCATCGTGCGCAGGCTGCCGCCTTCTTCGAATCGTCGGGCAGAGGTGTAAACCTTCTGGCGCAGCTGTTTGGGCCACGCGATGGATCTGAGCCGCCGCGAGAGCTCGTAATCTTCCATGAGGGGAAAGTCTGGCATGCCGCCTGCGCTTTCATATGCCTGGCGCGTCATGAACATGACTTGGTCGCCGAACGGGATTCCCGTCAAGCGCACGCGAGCGTTCGAAGCAAAGGCGCCAACTTTCATCCCGAAATCATAGCTGCGGAATCGTAGGGTGAGGCAGCCCCAGGGGGCTCCCGATTGCAAGGCGTCGCATATCGCGGCCATCGAGTCGGCGGGTATCAGCGAATCGGCGTGGACGAACACGAAGGCGTCTCCGCGCGCCCATTCGACGCCGAGTCGGCATTGGGCGCCTCTGCCGTATGCGCCCGTAAGGGCCGTGTGCCCGTATCGCAAGAGGACATCGTGCGTGGCGTCTGTGCTGCCGCCGTCGACGAACAGGATCTCATCGATACCGCCCCACTGGGATGCGTAGCGAAGAAACGCGGGAAGGGCCTTCTCTTCGTTGAGAATCGGAACGATGACTGAAATCTTCATATGCTTCGCACTCCGGTGATTCAGGTTTGGCGCGGCATGTCCGTAACGTTCGCCATGCCGACTGACCGAAGGGGAGACTCCCCTTCGGTCAGTCGGATTGGTCGGAACATGCTAACGCGCCGCGCTGAAAACTTCCAGCGCGGCGCGGTGCATGTTTATGCGGCTACCCCCCGTTGCCCTGCATGAGTGCGAAGGGGCGGTTTGCAAGCGAGGGCAACGCTTGCAGTTTTAAGGCATTTGCCTGGAGGGCCACTTCTTGAGGAAGAGGGGGGTAGGAAGCCTGCATCGGCGTAACTGCCCGAAAACCGCCCCTTCGTCCGACAGCGGTTATGCCAAGGCGAACTTCACCTGGACATAGGTGCCGTCAGCGGGCAGCACGTCGCCGTTGCTGTTGACGTCGCCGGAATCATATGCATAGGCTGCATTGGAGCAGATGCCGACCGGGCAGCTGAACAGGCAGCACAGGCAGCCGGTTTGCAGCTCGTTGTTGGCGTCGAGGTTGCCACCGAAGCGGACGTCGGTCTTGTAAGGCGTGCCATCGAGCGTCTTGATGCAGTCTGCCATGGGGATCTCGCCGTTGGAGCCTTCCCACGACACGGTGACGTTGATCTTGTCGCCTTCGACGAACTTGCCGGCGGCGTCTTCGACGGTCAGGTTGTCGCCGGGCTTGGCGCCGAGTTTCACGAGGGCGGCATGGAAGTCAGCCGGCTTCGCCCAAGCACGCAGGACGGCCTTCTCGCCGTTCTTCCCGTCCTTGTTCACGAGGAAGTGATGCGTGGGCTCGGTGAAGTACTTGCCGTTGACTTGGCCCCATACGGTGATGGTCTTGGCTTGCTCGTCGACGACCAGCTCAGCGAGCTCGGCTTCGGTGGGCGTTGCCGCGGCTGCCGGCGATGCTTCGGCGCTAGCGGCCGCCGCCGATGCGGAGGCGGATTCGGCCGATGCCGACGCGGAAGCGCTGCCGCTCGATGCGGCCGGCGATCCGCATGCGGTGAGGCAGAATGCCATCGCCGCTCCTACGAGTACTGCCAGTATCGTCTTTTTCATAATGTCCCCTTTCTTGTCTCTTACATTATGAAAGCCATAACGGGGCAGTTGGGCCCCGTTATTACCCGTTTCCGCTTGTGCTCGTAGCTGCGTTCACGCGCTGCGTCGCTTCTAGCGCGGCGATTGCGGCTAAACAGCAACCGACGAACGCGAGCATGCCGATGTTCACGGCGGCGATACTCCAACTGGTTTGCCGCAGTCCTTCCCGCACGAGGCTTGCGGGTACCATCTGAAGGCCAGCGAAGCCACCGCTCAACGCGAAATAGACGATTGCGCACGTCAGCGTGTTGGCGATCGAGAACGCGAATCCGAGTGGTTTTTCGGCGCGCCACAGGATGAGCGCGAATATCGCAACCCATGCGCCGATGAAGATCCAGCCGATGTTGAATCGCATCTCCAACCAGGTCCATTTGCTGAACAGGAGCGCTATGGCCATGGCCCACAGGGCACTGTTGAGCAGTGCGCCCACGATACGCAGGGCTTGGGTTGCCGTCTTGACTGGTTTCGCTGCCGCATCGGTGCGGGACATGGGCTCGCCTCCTCTCGTCATGCAACTCGAGCGCAGGATGCCCGGCGCTTTCTATGCGGTAATCGCGAACGTGTCGAATGCGTGATTCGGCATGTTCGTGTTATGCAGAGGAATCGTGTTTGCGCCTTGCTGCATGCAGTGCGCATGCGTGCATGGCGTGGGCTTTGACTTCGTGTGCAGACGGCCCATCTGTCGACGCGGCGGGTTACGGCAGAATTATCCGGCCACGTCATCGCAATCGGATGCAGAATCGATTGCGAGCGCATGATAGCACAATTCGAAAGAGCCCGTTTTGTGAAAATAACGCCTATCTGCGAGCGGCCTCGGCTCCCGCCGCCAACGTCTCGGGTCGGGGAAGCCACTCGCGGGACCTCTGAGCGCCCCCGGAGATGCGCGCGCCTAAGAAGGCGGCAATGCAAGCAGGCGCAAAGGACATCGCGTGGGGGAGCCAGACCGTCGCCTCCAATCGCCGCCTTCCCTTAGCGCGCATCAGAGGGGGATTCAAGCGAGGGGTCCCGCGAGGGGCTTCCCCGACCCGAGACGTTGGCGGCGGGAGCCGAGGCCGCTCGCAGATAGGAGCGGCGCATTCGGGTTCAGGAACCGAATGCGCCTCCAGGGTAATCGTTTCAATTTTGACTTACGGTCACCTCGAGCCAGGGCAGCGCGATGTGCGAGGTGTAGCGGCATTCCCCGCCTTGGCATGAGACGTAGTAGGTGCCCGGAGCGTCGAACGATACGGTCACGAGGCCGTCGTCATTGGTGATGAGGTCTGCAATCGGTTCCATGGAGCCATCGGCTATGTCGACGGTGACAAGCTGGGCGTCGCTGACGGTGGACAGGAGGCGGTTCCGCTGGCGGTCTTTGCGCGTCATGGGACCGCCGTAGCCGAACATCAGACCTTCGAGCTCGAGTTCGACCTGTTCTCCTGCTCGCACGTCGAGCGTGGCGATGGTCACGCCATCCTTGCGGAAGTACGTGTAGTAATCCATGCCGTAGCTGTCCTGGAATGCGAAAACCTCCACGAGGTCGCCTTCCTGGATGCGCGCCCTGTCGAACGAGAGGCCCTTGTAGCCTTTGTTCGCTTTGTAGGGACTTGCTAGGTCGTAGGCGTAATGCCCGTTGATCGTGTATCCGGAGAAGAATGCCTTGTGCCCGAAAGCCCGGCCAAGCCAGTGCTTCGCCTGCATCCCCAGGTACTCGTCGCACGTTTCGGGCGTGAAAACGTCTCCCAGAAAGATCTGATGCGCAACGACGACTGCGTCGAGGACGACGGGCGCACCGTCAGGGTCGGTTTCCTCGACGAGTCCGTAGGCAACGGCCTCGCCGCCTTCAACTACGAATTCCGTGGTGGGCAGTAGGAGAAAACTGCCGTCGATTTGCGTAGAGTAGCGTATGCGTATGCCCTGTGACATGATTGCCTTTTCCGTGTACCGAGTGTTGGTTTCGTCTTTTAACGTCTCTGATTCTCACATGCGGCTTTTAGCAGTTTTAGTACTATCCATTAGGACTTTATTGCTCAAGGTGCCGGTGCGCTGATTCGGGGCGAAACTGCAAACGTATACTGTTTATGTACGTGGCCAGCATGCATGAGAAAGGTTTTGCCATGGCTACTGTCAAAGCGCGCGTAAGCGACATACCCCTCGAGGAGCTCGAGCGGGTCGAGGATTCCGCGTTCGAGATGCTGCACATGGACCGCGAGATGGTCATGGAGCAGTTCGACGATATCTTCGAGGATACCGATGAGGCGTGCCGCGGGACCTTGCGCTGCAAGGGCATGTACCGCAGTTTCGCCATCGAGGAAATCAGCGGCGACGCAGTGCGCATCGAAGGCGGCGTGACGCTGAGCAGCTCGATGCTCGCGAGCGCGTTGGCCAAGGCCGACGAAGTCGTGCTCTATGCCGGCGTGGTTCATGGATACGAGGAGCTCGCGAAGGCCGCCCGCGATTCCATGTTCGATGGCATGTTCTACGACGCTTGGGGCGTCGGATACACGATGGGCGTGCATCGTTGGATAAAGAACGCTATCGGAGAAGCCGTTGCCGCATCCGGACGGCATGCGGGCAGGGGATGGGTTCCCGGCGAAGGGGATTTGGAACTGGGGCTGCTGCGGGCCGTATTCGCCGCGCTCGATCCTGGGCAGATTGGGCTTGAGCTTCTGGATTCCGGTCTCATGCGGCCCGTGATGGCGGTGTGCGGAATCATCGGATTATCGGATGACCCAACGATTGCCGATGTCGGGACAGAGATAGTTACGTACCACTGATGGGAGTCGCATCATGGGCGAAGCGTCTGACGACCGCATTTCCCGTTACCTGAGACACGCTTTCGGAAGGTCGACCAAAATCGCTCGCATACCGCGCAAGAAGCCAGGGACAATTCAGGTGGCAACTACTGCGCGTATCGTGCTATCGGTGCAGTACGGTGGGCGTTTCACGTACATACCGTACGCACCTGTCGATATTCGATCGGATTCGGCCGAGTGGTACGGTTATCCGGACAGCATTCCTTATCAGATGGCACCGTCCATGCTCGATGTCATCACGCAGGCTCACGAGCTTATCTACGGAGACGCGTTTACCGAAAGGGAGTGCCGCTGTTTGCTCGACGTGGACGAAGATGGCATTTTGCGCACGGTCATGGGGCTGCCGGGCATTTACACGTGTTTCGTCATCAACGGTCAATACGCCTACGATGCCGAGAGCGAATACGGGAATTTCGGCTTCAGGGGCTTAAGCTATGCGGAAACCCCCGTTTACGATCTCGATGTCGTGGAGCTCTTCAGCTTCCCCGAGAGCCGCGGCATGGATTACTACACCTACTTCATGAAACCGGACGGCACCTGGTTGCGGTTTGCTGAAGTGTCGCCGGGCGAGCCAATCACGTTGCGGCACGAGGGGTTTTTGTTCGTCGTCGGCGGGCCGTTCGTGCACGAGGACCGCATCGAGCGGCGTATGGTATCTCCAATCGAGGCGTCTCATCTGGCGATAGTCAACACGACCACGTTCGAGCTTACCGACATTGACGGTGCGGTCACCGACGAGAACGGCATCGTCACGTTTTCCCTCGACGAGCCTGGAGATTACTACATAACCGCGCATAATGGTGTGCCGCCGCGCAACTGGTCCAACCTGGCGCTGCCCTGGTTGCCCATCGTCGTGAGGGAATGAAGCTCGAACGCAAGGAAGCGCTGGAGGGGAAGATTGGTTCGTCCAGCGCATTTCGACGCAGGCATCTGTAGGTGCCTGCCGCCATAGATTCCAGGTGCAAAAAAAGCGGGAGACGGCGTTGCGCCTCCCGCTTTTCGTTTTTGACGTGTTCGCCCTAGACGATCTCGACGCCTTCGGGCCCGAAGCGGTAGTTCTTGTACGTACGAGCGCCGTCATCGTCAATGTAGTAAACGGTTGCTCCGTTGGGGGCGTTCAGTACTTCGATGTCCTTTTCGCTGCCCGACCATGCCTCGCCGGATGCGTCGATGGTGACGGTCAGGGTCTCGTCGTCGTCGGCGACCATGTAGATCTCGCGCTTGCCTTCGTCGATTCCCGTCAGATGATACCTCATTGTGAAACCTCCTTCGTTAATGGTGGCCCATGCCGCCTTGAGGCAATTCTATTGAGCTGGTTCGAGGAGCTTATAGGGAAATATTTGCGTGATTTCTTGAGGATTCGCTGATTTGGCAGCCCACTCACGGTCGCCAGAGGGCGCAACTATTCAAAACACCAGCTCGTGCTCACAACGGCGCATTCAAGAATGTCTTAGAAATATTCTTAGATTGAATAATCAATAGGTAAGAGACGGAGAAAATACTATTGTGACCTGCGGAAATGTCATAAAATACTTTTATGAAGTAGACATAATCCAATAATAGTAAGAAATAATATAGGACATAAACCTAATAAGAATTTTCACTAACCTTGAATTAAGCTACTACATGGGAATAATTCTGTAAGAGTTTCATATCTTTCAATCTTTCGGGAATATACCGTGAAATGGTGCCGAATTGGCGGGAGCTTGTCCAATTCGGACGTTCGCGGGTCGGTCGACGCGGGTTGCCCGAAAGAGCTGGAGCGGGCTTGGCTGTCGAGCGGCCATCGGGTTTGACAGGCTGTAAATCGAGAGAGGAGCGCGCAATCATGGATGGTTCTACGGGGAAGGGGAAGCCCGATAGGGTCGTGCTGATAGCGTCGGCTATCATCGTGGTGTTGTTCACCGTATGGGGGCTCGTACTGCCGGACAACTTGGCTGATGTCATCAACGCAGTGAACGGGTTTTTGTGCAACGATCTTGGCTGGTTGTACCTGCTCGCCATGATGATATTCCTGTTCTTCGGGTTCTATATCGCCCTTTCGAAGTACGGCAATTTGAAGATGGGCAAGCCAGATGACGAACCCGAGTTCAGCAATTTCCAATGGTTCGCGCTGCTATTCGGCGGCGGCATCGGAATCGGTTTGGTGTTCTGGTCGATGGCGGAGCCCATGATGCACGCTTCGGGGCTCGGCGGATCGTATGGCGACGGTTCCGTGTTCGCCAACGCTCCGGTAGCCGCTCTCGCTGCCGAGCAGTTGACCGCGGCGAATTTTGCGACTGACATTCCGGTTAGCGTGATCGACGCCATTCGCATAACGTTCATGCACGAAGGCGTGCATTGCTGGGGAATCTTCGGCCTCGTGGGCATGTGCCTTGGCTATGCGGCATATCGTAAGGGCCTGCCGTTCTTGGTCAGTTCCACGCTGTATCCTCTGATCGGTGACCGAATTTACGGGGGTATCGGCAAGACGGTCGACGTTTTGGCAGTGTTCGCCACCGTGTTCGGCGTTGCGACGTCGCTCGGTCTCGGCGCGATGCAGATAGCCGGCGGCGTCGAGTTCGTCTACGGCGTAGAAGGGTTCAGCACGAATAGCGTCGCTATCGCGATCATCATCGGCGCCATCACGGCCATTTTCACGCTTGCGACGGTGGCCGGCTTGGAGAAGGCCATGTCCGCAGTCGTGAACTTCAAGGTGTGGCTGTCCATCTTCTTCATGGTGTTCCTCCTGGTTTTCGGAGGAACCGAGTTCATACTACGCGAAACGACCTGGACGTTGGGCTCGTACCTCACGACGTTTATGAACCAATCGTTCTGGTATGGCGACACCACTTGGCTGTCCAACTGGACCGTGTTCTATTGGGGTTGGTGGATCGCTTGGGGCACCTTCTGCGGCACGTTCTTCGCCCGCGTTTCGAAGGGCCGTACGCTTCGGCAGATGTTCCTTGGCGGCACGCTTTTGCCTGCCGGATTCTCGTTCATCTGGATCGTCATCTTCGCCGGCGCCGCGTTCCACGTCAACAACGCGTCGGGCAACTCGATCGTTGCGGCAACGCAGACCCAGTACACGACCGCAACGTTTTCCGTATTGCAGCAGCTGCCAATTTATCAGATCATGGCTCCGTTGACGCTCGTGCTCATCGTGATCTGCTTCGTGGGCGCTGCTGACTCGGCAACGTTCGTGCTGCCGATGCTCACGTTCAATGGCACGCAGGACCCGACGAAGTCGGCTCGCGCTGGCTGGGGTATCGCGCAGGGCGCTGTGACCATCATCCTTATCCTCGTGAGCGGGTCGGGCGCGCTCGTCGCTTTGCAAACCGCGTCAGTTGTGGCGGCCTTGCCGTTCATGGTCGTTGTCGCGTTCATGTGCATAGCACTCGCGCGGCAAGTCAAGAAGGACTATAACGGCCAAGAGGACGATGAGACGTGCTGGCTCGACGAGCGGGCGCAGAAGAAGGCGGAGAAGTAACGGCGATTCGCGTCGCTGAAAACCAGGAACCCCGGGTCCGCATAATCGACCCGGGGTCCTCGCTCGTCGAGCGTACATTTGGGGACAGTCCCCAAATGTACGATTATCGTGGGCGGTTACGGTATTCTCTCGGCGTCAGTCCGCGGATGCTCTTGAACACGCGGTTGAAGTAGCTATGGTCCGAAAAACCCACTTCGTGGCAAATGTCACCGATGCTCTTCTCGGTCTCGTCGAGCATCTTGGATGCAAGGTTGACGCGCAGTCCGTTGATATAGGTGCGAAACGGCGTGTTGAACTGCTGCGAGAAGATGCGGCTGATGTAGGACGGATGAACGTACACGTGCTTCGCAACCATATCGAGCGACATGCCGTTGTCGGTGAAATTCTCGACGATGAATTGCTGGATAGAGCAAACCAGGTCGTCGGCTACGTCGAGTTCGGCTTTGGCGTTGTCGATGTCGGCGTCGAGATTGAGCGATTTGAACTCGAGATCCTCATCGCTTATCAGCGTGCTTGCGAGTTTCGCGATGTCCATGACGTAGGAGATGCTGCCATGGGGGAGCCCTTCGAGGAAATACTTGACTTTGTCGAGTTTGTCTCCTGGCACGCCTTGCTCGAGCAGGTTTTGGTTGAGCAATAGCTCGTCTGATGAGGAAGTCCTGATGGGTCCGATCTGCAATGCGGCTACGAACGTGGAGCCATTGAAGGCAGGAACGATGATGTTTGCCAGTCCGTAGGGACAATGGTACACGGCGTAGGATTTACCATCGGAGCTTTTCGACACCTGATCGCGGTGAGTATACAGATGATCGATATTTCGTTCTTTTCCCGTCAGAGCTTCGAGCCGCTTGCAAAAACATGCGCCGACATGATTCGGCGGCATTTCTAAAGCTATTTCCTTTTCGGGCCCAATGATGGCGCAGCTGAAACCTATTGATTGGCTCAACACGTGTCCGGTGGCGTGGAGTCGTTCAATGATAGCGACGCTGTCGCTCATACGTACACCCCTCTCTGTTAAGACGAGCAAACCTTTCGAACGAGCTCTCCTACAAAAAGTTATCATTGATAACATATAAAAAATATAACAGAAGAACGCATTTGTCAATTTGTCCTAGGAAAAAAGGAGCGGGATTATTTTCTGAACGCGATAGTTTTTTTCGCACCTAATTTTCCCCGATTCCATCGTTATATCAAGATATTCAATTCCTATTAAAAACATAAGTTATCTCCTATCGTTATACATGCTGTTTTTCTTGGAACCTATTCGTTCACGAAGCCGAATCCCTTTCGTGAGGGCGCATTTTGGTCAGCTCACCTTCCAGGGCTGCCAGCATGCCCCGAAGCGTCCGTGCGAAACGGATTGGCGATATTGGCGAATACGGCGTCCATGAAAACGGCGGTATTGAAGTCGACGGAAGGGGAGGTTATGGAAGAAGAGGTCAAAGAGGGTCAAGGTAAGACTAAGTTCTGGAACCCAGTCTTCATAATATCGCTGGTCGTCAGTTTGGCCATCGTGATCTATGCGGTCGGGTTCAACGAGAGTTTCTCGGTTATGTCGAACGAGGTGCTCAGTTTCCTCGAAGTCAATTTCGGGTGGCTCTACCTGCTGTCGGTTATGGCAATCCTGGTATTCGGCTTCGCTGTCGCATGCAGCAAATATGGCAAAGTCAAGTTGGGGCCAGATGACTCCGAACCGGAATACAGCACCATCACGTGGTTTGGCATGCTGTTCGGTTGCGCCATGGGCATCGGCCTGATTTTCTGGGGCCTGTCCGAGCCTATCTGCCACTTCGCAGCTGATAACATTCCGGGCGGCGTCGAGGCGGGCACTGACGCGGCGGCGATGTTCGCGTTCAGGGCTACGTTCATGGACTGGACGTTCCATCCATTCGCGATTTACTGCGTAATGGGCATGGGCATCGGCTACATGTCGTTCCGCAAAGGCAGGCCGC
This sequence comes from uncultured Eggerthellaceae bacterium, assembly GCA_946618265.1. The sequence continues at coordinate 29,728 of CAMOLA010000014.1, read as the reverse complement.
AGCTCATCAGCTCCGTTCTGGAGCCGCTCGTGGGCGAGAAGCTCACGAAGGGCTGGCTCGGCAAGCTCGTCGACATCCTGGCTATTTTCGCCACGATGTGCGGCATCGTCACTTCGCTCGGTCTTGGCACGATGCAGATCGGCGCTGGTTTGTCCTATCTGACCGGTGGCGCTATTCCCAATGAGCTCTTCACGCTCATCATCATCGTTGCCGTCATCTCCGTCATCTACATTGGAACGGCCGTTATCGGCATCGACAAGGGCATTGCGACCGTTGGCAACATCAATCTCGTGCTTGCCGTCGCGTTGATGGTTCTCTGCTTCATCGTTGGTCCGAGCATCGACCAGCTCAACAACCTCGTCGGCGGCGTGGGCGCGTACTTCCAGAATTTCTTCCAGGATTCGCTGCTGCTCAACACCTATGGCGATAACAGCTGGACGTACGGTTGGCGTATCTTCTACTGGGCTTGGTGGATCGCCTGGGCGCCGTTCGTGGGCACGTTCATCGCCCGCATTTCTCGTGGTCGCACCATTCGCGAGTTCGTTATCGGCGCGATGGTCGTACCGCCGCTTGTAGCGTTCATCTGGTGCTCCGTGCTCGGCACCATGCCCATCACGCTGTTCTTCAACGGCACGTGGAGCTTCGATCAGCTGGTTACCCTGTCCGCTACGCCTGAGGTGGCCCTGTTCGCAACCTTTGCAGAGTATCCGCTCGGTATCGTGATTTCGATCATTGCGCTCGTGCTGGTCATCACGTTCTTCGTGACGTCCGCAAACTCGGGCACGTTCGCGCTGTCGACGCTGTCTTCCGAGGGCGATCTAAATCCTTCGAAGAGCAAGATGCTGTTCTGGGGTCTCATGCAGTCGCTGCTCGCCATCGGCATGCTCATGGCCGGCGGCCTCAAGCCCCTGCAGACGATGTCGGTTGCATCGGCGTTCCCGTTCATGTTCGTGCTCATCGCGGTGATGTTCGCCATTCCGCGCGCCTTGCGCTCCGAAAATGTCAAAAAGGTCGAAGAGCCAGATGAGGAGCCGCAGCAAGCCGCTGCAGAAGGATAAAAAACCTCAAGGAGCACAGCCTGGATGCTTGGCGGGCTGTGCTCCTTCGCGGTAGTTGTGTCCTTCGCGCTTGTTTCGATTGCGGTAATGCGATGACCAGGCTTTACGCGAGGGATGCAGTTCATCGAGTTGGTCGAATTGAAAAAAATCCTTACGAATTCTTAATACGAGTGATTTTTCGATAACTAACAGGCATGCAAAGTCCTAGGTAGTAAAAACAATCAGCCATAAGATTGTTTTATGGAAGCCGTGAAATGGAAAAAAGGAGGTTTCACATGGCAACGATTGAAGATCTGGCAAAGGCAGTATTCGACGGTGACAGCAAGAAATCCAAGAAGATTAGCCAGAAGCTGATCGACGAGGGCGTCGCTCCTCTGGATGTCATCAACCAGGGCCTCATGGGCGGCATGACCGAGGTCGGCGTCCAGTTCAAGGCTGGCACCATGTTCGTCCCCGATGTCATGGCAGCTGCTGAGGCCATGGCCGCAGGCGTTGCAATCGTCAAGCCGCTCATCGCGCATGAGGATATGCAGTCTCTCGGCAAGGTTTACATGTGCACGGTCAAGGCCGACCTGCATGACATCGGCAAAAACCTCGTCATCATGATGCTCGAGGGTGCCGGCTTCGAGGTCATCAACGGCGGCGTCGACGTGGCTCCCGAGAAGATCGTCGAAGACGTCAAGGAGCTGAAGCCCGACATCATCGGTATGTCCGCTCTTCTGACCACCACCATGCTCCACATGAAGGACACCATCGAGCTCCTCAAGGAAGAGGGCCTGCGCGACCAGGTTAAGGTCATCATCGGTGGCGCTCCCGTGTCTCAGGACTTCGCGGACGAAATCGCTGCAGACGGCTACTCGCCCGATGCTGTAAGCGCGGCGGACCTTGCCAAATCTCTCGTAGGTGCGGCATAGCCTGTAAGAACGGTTCCTAGTTAAAGGAGGAAAGAGTGTATAGGACAAGAAGTTTGTACACCACCGCCGGATTCCAAGTGCAGCAGCACCTTTTCTGGCAGATGCTGACCGACGATCAGTGCGAAGCTATCGTGAGCACCGCCGAGGAGCTTCTCGAGCGCACCGGCGTTGAGATTCTCAGCGAAGAAGCTGCCAAGGCTTTCGAAGAGGCTGGATGCCTGGTCGATGGTTCGCGCGTGCGCATTCCGTCCGCCAAGGTCCAGTGGGCTCTGCGTGTCGCTCCCCAGCGTGTCACCTTGTGCGACCGTTTCGGCAACCGCGCGATGATGCTCGAGAACAACGAGGCTCATTGGGGTGCTGGCTATGCCGCCAAGATGTACTACGATCAGGAGAAGGAAGAGAATCGTCCGTTCACTCTGGCCGATGTCGAGGAGTATGGTAAGCTCGCTCAGATGCTTCCCAACATCGACTTTGCGATGCAGGGCGGTTATCCGACCGACGTCGACGAGGACAAGGCCGAGGTTCTGGCATTCAAGACCCTGGTCAAGACCACGACCAAGCCGATCATCCAGCATGTGAAGAACGTTGACCAGGCCAAGGCTATCTTCGAAATGGCTGCCGCCGTCAAGGGCTGCGCCAAGAAGCTGGCTTTCGATCCGTTCGTCGCGCTGCATGTCTGCATCGACGAGCCGCTGCAGATTTCCGCCGAGGCTCTCGACGTGATTACCTTCGCAGCTGGTCATGGTCTGCCCATCATCGTTTCCAACGAGCTCGTCTCCGGCTTCACCGCTCCTGCCGAGAGCGCTGGCGTCATGATCGTCGCCCTCGCCAATTCTCTGGCAGCCCTCGTTCTCGCCCAGCTCGCTGCTGAAGGCGCCCCGTTCATCACCGGTGGCTTCTTCACCAACAACGACACGGTGAACGGCCTGCATCCTGTGGCTTCCCCCGAGGTCAGCCTCCTGGGCGGCGGTTTCGCCAACATCCTGCGCTACCTGCGCATCCCGTCGTACGGCTTCGGCGGCGCCACCGACTCGAAGATTTCGGACTCCCAGCTCGGCCTCGAGTCCGCTCTTTCGACCCTGTGCGCTGGCATTGCGGGCACCAACATCATCGCCGGTGCCGGCATTTTCGAGAGCGGCCTTTCGTCCAACCCGAACCTGCTCGTCCTTGTTGACGAGATGGCTTGCGAGACTGAGCGCATCATGCGCGGCGTCGAGATGGACGAGGATCGCCTTGCTCGCGGCGTCATCGAGCACGTCCAGCCCGCTGGCAACTATCTGGCAACCAAGCACACCCGCTACTACTTCCGCAGCGAGCAGTTCTGGCCCACGCTCATGAACCGCAAGCGCATCGACGACTGGGCAGCTGATGGTTCCCTCACCCTGGGTCAGCGCACGATGAACAAGACCCAGAGCCTCTTGGTCGCCTACTCGCCCAGGGCTCTCAAAGACGACGTAGTTGCCGAGCTCGACAAGATTGCCGGTTAGTAAGGAGACTGCAGAATGAGAACAAATTTGCTCGCCAATACTGGCGTAAAAATGAACGTCTTCTCGGAAGACCAGGTTCGCGAACTGATTTTCGCTGCCGAGGAGGCTATGTGGCTGACCGGTACCGAGTACCATGACGAAGAGTCGCTCGAGATTCTGCGCAAGGCTGGCTGCACCATCGATGGCATCATCGCGCACATCCCGCCGCACATCACCGAGCGTGCTATCCAGACGTGCCAGAAGCACATCGTTCTGTGCAACAGCCGCACTGGTGAGCGCGAGCTCTTCCTCGAGGGCGGCAACGCGTACTTCGGCTCCGGCCCCTGCACGCCGTTCACCCGCAACCCCTACACCGAAGAGCGCCATCGTGCGACCCGTCAGAGCGTTTGCTGGGCCACCAAGGTTCTCGACGCGCTGCCCAACATCGACTACGCGATGTCGCTGGGCATCGTCCAGGACGTGCCGCTGCTGCTCTCCGACCGTCATGAGTTCGAGCAGATGGTCCTGAACACCGACAAGCCGATCATCACGGTGTGCAACGACCAGTACGGCCAGGAAGACAACATCCACATGGCCGAGATCATCGCCGGTGGTGAAGAAGAGCTGCGCAACCACCCGTTCATCTGCCTGTACGCCGAGCCCATTTCCCCGGGCGTCCACTGCCGTGAAGCTGCACAGAAGATGGTTTACGGCGCTCGCAAGATGCTGCCCACCATCTACACCCCGTGCATCATGGCTGGCGGCACTGCTCCGGCAACGCTGGCTGGCGTTATGGTCCAGGGTCTGTGCGAGTCCCTGTCCGGCCTCGTTCTTGGCCAGTGCACCAACGAGGGCTCCCCGTTCATCATGGGCGGCGTTTACACGGTCCTCGACATGGGTTCCACGATCTTCTCGTATGGCGCTCCTGAGCTCGACCTCATGCTTGCTGGTCTGGCTGACGTTGCCCATTACCTGAAGGTTCCGATGTTCGGTACCGCTGGCTGCACCGATACCTGCGTCATCGATGAGCAGGCTGGCGTCGAAGCTGCTCTGTCCATGGCCATGACCAACATGTCCGGTGCCAACCTGAACCACGACACTGGTTATGCCGAGTACGGCACCACTTCCAACCTCGACCTGGTTGTCATCGCTGACGAGGTCCTGGGCATGGCTCGCCGCATCACGGCAGGCATCGAGGTCAACGCGAAGACGTTGGATCTCGAGGAGATCGAGGACGCGGGTCCCGGCGGGCGTTTCGAGCCGGCAGAGCTTCCCGAGGAGCCTGACGACAGCGTATTCGAGCCGAAGAACTCTCGCGTCGACTATCAGACCCGTCTCGTCGAGCGTGGTGCCCGCGAGATTTGGGAGAGCAAGGGTGGCAAGACCCTCAAGCAGGTCGCAAACGAGAAGGTTCGCGACATCATCGAGAACCACGAGTGCGAGCCGCTGGAGAAGGGCCTCGCTGCCAAGATTCGCGAATGCGTCGAAAACGCAGTTGGCCATATGCCTGGTGAATAGTCTGAGTGTATACATCGTACAACATATAGCTTCTAGATAGAGCGCGGGGAAACTGCCGGCAGGCGGTTTCCCCGTTCCTAGAAGTTATCAAGGGGGGCATGGAAATGTCATTAGTTTTGGGTATTGATACGGGTGGAACATATACCGATGGCGTTGTGTTTGATCGCGTAGCACGCGAAGTGCTCGCAAAAGCCAAGAGCCGTACGACTCGTGAGGATTTGAGCATCGGCATCACGCGCGTCATCGAGGCCGTCGAATTTGAAGAGCTCGACAAGATTGAAGTCGTTTCGATGTCAACGACGCTCGCGACGAATGCTATCGTCGAGGGCGCAGGCTGCGAAGTCGGGCTTATCATGCTCGGGTACACCCCCGATCCCAGCAAGGAGATTCCAGCTACCTGCATTCGTACGGTTCCGGGCGGGCACAACGTGAAGGGCCAGGAAAAAGAGCCGTTCGACGAGGCTGCCGTGCGTGAAGCGCTCGAATCAATGCGTGGGCAAATTGACGCCGTCGCCGTTTCGGGGTATCTGAGCGTACGCAACCCGGAGCACGAGCTCAAGGTTAAAGCGCTCGTCAAGGAAGTGCTTGACATGCCGGTCGTGTGTGCACATGACCTTACGCGTTCTCTTGGCATCTATGAGCGCACGGTCACGACGGTGCTCAATGCAAAGCTCATGCCGATCATCGACAACTTGATGAAGTCGGTGCGCATTTCGCTCGACCGAAAGGGCATCAAGGCCCCTATCATGGTCGTGCGCGGCGACGGCACGCTCATCGGCGAGGAAAAGGCAAAGGACAAGCCGATCGAAACGATGCTGTCTGGCCCTGCGGCTAGCATCATCGGCGCTTCGTTCCTGTCCGATGCCGAAGACGCCTTTGTGTTCGATATGGGTGGAACGACGAGTGACGTAGCCGTGACCAAGAACGGCATTCCACGCATTGACGAGGAAGGCGCTTATGTCGGCGGTTTCCGCACACGCGTGAAAGCGGCCGCAATCAGCACATTTGGACTCGGTGGCGATAGTTGCATTTGGATGGACATGGAGCGCAAGCTTCACGTGGGCCCGACGCGCGTCATTCCCATCTGCGTCGCCGTCTCCGAGCATCCCTATCTGTATCGCGAGCTCGAGCTTGTCGACATCCCATTTGGATACCTGCTCAACAACTTCCAGGTGGTTGACTGCTTCGAAATCAAGAACAAAGAGGCTACAAACGTTTACAGCGACATCGAGCTTCGCGTGCTCGAAGCACTCGAAGACGGCCCGCATAACGTGTTCGAGATTTCCAAGAGGCTCAACGCGATGCCTAATCTCTTGAAACTCGATCGTCTCGTAAACGCGGGCGTTCTCGGTCGCATTTCCGTCACGCCTACCGACCTGCTTCACGCCAAGGGCGAAATCGAGATTTGGAATGTTGACGCGTCCAAGCTTGCCGTGACCTTGCTTGGCAAGCGCTTCAACAAGACGTTTGATGTGTTCTTGCACGATGCCATCGACCGCGTTGTCGACGAGCTTGCATATGCTGCATGCCAAAGCTTGATCAATTACGAGGGCGGCGGATTTGACCTCAAGGAAGATGCAGGTGCATGGTATTTCTTCAACAAGCAGCTGCATCCCGATCCTGACACGTACTTGAGCGCAGCGGTCAATCCTACCATTCCCCTTATTGGTGTTGGTGCTCCCATTGCTCAGTGGCTGCCTCCCATGGCCGAGCGCGTTGGTTGCAAGCTTATCGTTCCGCCGCACTCGGAAGTCGCAAATGCCATCGGTTCCGCAGTTGGGCGCGTTATGGAGACCGTGAAGATTCTTATCACGCCTGGTGATAACAACGATGGCTTCAACCTCCACTCCGCATGGGAGAGGAAATGGTTCGAGACCCTAGACGAAGCCCGCGACTATGCTCAGGAGTTCGCCGCTAACAAGGCTCGTGAGCTTGCAAACGAAAACGGTGTAAAGAACCCCGAAATCACCGTCACGGTCGACGACGTCTATGCGACGTCTGGAGATGGCGAAGGCGATGGGGATATCTATATCGAGACCAATGTCGATGCATTGGCAACCGATACGCCCGAGTGGCAGCAGTCAGAGAAGAAGGAGCACTTCTTCGTCGATACTCGCGGCCGAGGAATGACGATGGATGATTAGCGATAGTAATTGCCGAGGCTTCGGATGCTTCGGCATTACTGATAAAGGCAATGATTTGAAAGGAAGGTTCGACACATGATTATTATCGGCGAGAAAATCAATGGTTTCGTGCCGAAGACTCTCGAGGCCATCAAGGCCCATGATGACGAGTACATCAAGTACATCGCCAAGGCACAGGCCGATGCCGGCGCCACCTACATCGACGTGTGCGCAGGCGTCGAGCCCGAGATCGAGCATGAGACCATGGAGTGGCTCATGAACCTCGTCCAGGAAGTTACCGACACGCCGCTGTGCATCGACAGCCCGGATCCCCAGGTCGTCGTTGACATGATGCCGCTGGCCAAGGAAGTCGGCTGCCTGAACTCCATCTCCATGGAGGGCAACAAGTGCGACATCATTCTTCCCGCCATTGTCGGCACCGATTGGAAGGTCGTGGCGCTCACGTGCGACGACGACGGTATCCCCGACGACCCGAAGGTCAAGTACGAGATCGCCAAGAAGATCATGGAGAAGGTCGACGAGTACGGCGTCGATCATGACAACATCCTGTTCGACCCGCTGGTAACCACGCTCGGCACCAACCAGCAGTCGTTCCTCAACTTCATCGAGGCCGTCGAGCTCATCAAGGCCGACTATCCGGACGTCCACTTCACCAGCGGCCTGTCCAACATCAGCTATGGCCTGCCGTACCGCAAGGCCATCAACATGCAGTTCCTGTCGCTGGCCATGGCCAAGGGCATGGACTCCGCCATCATGGACCCGACTTCCAAGGACATGCTGGCCGCGATGTACGCTACCGATGCGCTGCTCGGCAACGACAACTACTGCAAGGATTACCTGAAGGCGTACCGCAACGAGCTGTTCGGCAACAAGCCCAAGGCGTAAGCTGCCCGATCGCGAGATTAGTGCGGGCCGGGCCCATGGCGATTCGGCCCGCTGCCGGTAGAACAAGCGCGTTTGTGCAAATGCATGATTAGCGCAGCGAGGACGACGACCATTCGGAATACCGCCGGATGGTCGTCTGTTTCGAGCTAAACTTGTGGGTCAGTCAACCTATTTGCTTTGCCCAGTGGGGGGGAGGCGCGTATGAGTCGGGACATGAAGCGCGAAGTCATCGTATCGTGCAAGGCGCTGACGCAGGAATTCGAGCAAGTGCAGAAAACCCTCGGGACGGATATTCCCGTCGTGTGGGTCGATCGCGGTCTGCATAATTTCCCGCCGAAGCTGAATGCGGCAGTGCAGGAGGCGCTCGATTCGCTGGGCGACGTCGATCGGGTTTTGCTCGGGTATGCGAACTGCGGAAATGCGATCAAGGGCGTGAAGGCGCGGGATTTCGAGATCATCATCCCCAAAGTCGATGACTGCATCTCGATCCTGTTCAATTCGCAGAAGGCCCGCGAGGCGTATTCGGCCGAACATGCCTCGATGTTCATGACCGAGGGCTGGATGGATGCCGACCACAACATCGTCCAGGAATACCAGTACACGCTCGAGAAATACGGCGAGGAAACGGCCGTCAACTTCACCGAGATGATGTACGCGCATTACCGGACGATGACGTATCTGGATACCGGCCTCTATTCCATCCCGAGCCTCATGGAGCGCACGAAGATCATCTGCGATATCGCCAACCTCGAGACGCTCACGCATCCGGTCGAGTTGACCTACATCGAGCAGCTCGTGGCCGGTCCCTGGCCCAATGACCGATTCGTGCATGTCCCGCCCGGCAGCACGATCCCGAACTTCTAGGGGAGCGCGAGCGCCAAGTCGGCCGATAAGTGAGGCGGTTGCCTGCAACAGCGTCCTCGTCATTCAGAGCCGAAAGCGAATTGCCTTCCTTGAAGCTGCCCGCTGCGCAACTGACCGAAAGGGAGACTCCCCAACGGTCAGTGACCGAAGGGGAGACTCCCTTTCGGTCAGTCGCGGCGCGAAGGGCGCGTGCTGGCATTGAGTAACAAACTGATAGGAGAACATGATGGATAAGCAGCAAACCTACGATTTCCTGAAGGAATCGGGGGTCGAATTCGAAGTGACCGAGCACGAGGCGGTTTACAACATGGAGGAGCTCGACGCGGTTGATCTGCCGTATCCGGGCGACGACGCCAAGAACCTCTTCGTGCGCGATGACAAGAAGCGCAACTTCTACCTGATTACGGTCAAGGGCGACAAGCGGGTCGACCTCAAGGAGTTTCGAAAAACCTACGGCACGCGTCCGCTGCGCTTCGCGTCCGAGGAGAGCCTCGCGTCGATCATGGGATTGATCGCCGGTGCGGTGACGCCGCTCGGGCTGCTCAACGACGAGGAGCGCAAGGTCGAGCTCTACATCGACGAGGACTTCATGGCTGGCTCGGGCCGTATCGGCGTGCATCCCAACGACAACACTGCCACCGTATGGCTGCAGGCGGCCGACCTCGTAAAGCTCATCGAAGCTCACGGAAACCCCGTGCACGTGATTGCCGTGTAATGCGACGCAAGGGTTGGAGTTCGTTCGGCTCCGTTGCGCTGTGGCCTACAGGTGCTTGCTGATGTGCGCGAGATAGCATGCGGTGCACATCTCCGGGTTGTCGAACGAGCCCGGAAGCAGCTTTTGCAAAAGCGTGCGCCGCGCTCTCGTGAACACCCGGCCCGACCATGAGGCGGCCCGCTGGCGCTGGCCAGCGGGCCGCCTTCGTCTGCTGACACGTTCGCGTGTCGGGCCGTTGACGATTTGCCCAAAAGCGAGTGAAACGGCGTACAATAGGCGCATCGTCAGAATGAGGAAAGGTCGTTTGCATGAAGACTGCCGCTAATATCGCATTGGGTATCGCCGTAGGTTGCGCCGTCGGCTGCGCCGTGGCCTCGATGGTGGTTCATCGCAAGGTGATCGCCGCCATGGTGAAGGGCGAGCCGCTGCCCGAGCCTCCCGCATGGCATGTCAAATGGCATCCGTGCCTCAAGAAGTAGGGGCCTGAAAGACTTGAAAGGGTATGCTCCCTTCTACCTCCAAGGGGTTTCATAGGGGCATCCCTTTGGAACTGAGAAATTAGTGTACATTACTTGACCTGGCGTCTGTAAAACCCCAGGTCAGTTTTTTCTTACCTCAAGTAATGTACACTAATTTCGAAGAGCTGGGTTCCAGGGCCTTAACCTACTGCAGGTGCTTGCGCAGGATGGGCGTGCTCGCAAGCGCGATGACCGCCACGGCGATAGCGAAGGCGCCGCATAGGTCGAAGCCTGCAAGGGGGCCTATCTCGTCGATGATGGCGCCGGCGCTGACGGGACCGATCACCATGCCGATGCTTATTCCCGAGTTCATCCAGGCCATGGCCTCGGTGAGCCGTTCGCTTGGAGCCGCCCGCTCGCACACCACGTTGGCGGTGATGAGGAGCGGCGGGTAGCTGAGTCCGGCTATGGTGGTGATGGCGACGAGGCTTACCGGCGAACCGATGAGCATGACCAGTCCGTACAGTCCCCCGAACAGCACTGCAAATGCGATGAACTGTCTTCTCAGGGGCGAGGCGAATCCCATCATGCCGAACAACGTGCTGACGATGAGGGAAAACGCCGATTCGACGGCGAAGACGATCGAGGCGAGCACGGCGAAGTCGATGGACTGCGCGTAGCTGACGGCCGAGGCGTCGAACGCTCCGTACATGCATCCGACGAGCACCATCACGGCGAACAGCAGGCGTACCACGGCGTTTTCGCGGAACACGCTCTTCTGTCCGCCGTCGGCTTGCTCCCGTGCGCCCCAGCCGGGTTCCGGTTCGGTGTCGCGCGACTGCACGAGCAACGTGGCGCCGACGCAGTACACGATGCATCCCGCCAGAATGCCGGCAGCTGGGAACAGCGCCGCCGAAATCGCGATCACGGCAGCTGGTCCGACCATGAACGCGACATCTTCCAGTATTCCCTCGAACGCGTAAGCCGTCTTGAGGGGCGGGGCGTTGTCGCCGAGCTTTCCCGTGGAAATGAGGTAGGCCCAGCGTGTGCGGACGAGTGCTTGGGCGTTGGGCAGAAAGCTGGCCAGCGCGGCTGCGGGGTAGTTGAGCCAAAACGGCAGCTGGAAATGCGTCGTCGCGAGCATCAAGGCGAACCCGGCCATGGAGATGGCGGTCGCTGCGGGAACGACGGCGCTCTGGCCGCGCACGTCGATGCGCCTCGATACGCGTGGAGCCACGATGAACGTGCAGATGGCCAGGAGCGAAGACACGCTCGTGGCTTCGAGCGCCGAAGCGCCCGCCAGCGTGAGCATCGTGATGGTGCCGACGGTCGTCGTGTAAGCGAACAGGCGCATGAGCAGGGAGCCGGCGTCGAATCGCCGCGCAGACCTTACGCGCAGGATGGCGCTATACGCCTTGAAATCAAGTGAGCTCATGCTAGTAGACGACGGTAAAACCGAATTGTGGTGCGGATACGTGCGGTGTGTCAGTATACCAGACGACGTGGCTCGAAGAGGCTAGGCGCTCCGACCGAGCAACGGGTGGCGTTAACCCTCTTTCTGACATGGAGACCGAAAGGGAGACTCCCCTTCGGTCACGCCGGCCGCGTCATTGGCGGGTTGCCATGTCCAAGTAATGGGATTGACAAGTGAATTGCAGCATTGTACGATTCGGTACAACTGAATGAATACATAACTGTTGTACGTTAGGTGGCAATCATGGAAGACGCAATGGTAACAGGACGCATGTCGGCCGAAAAGAAGAAGGCGGGATCGAAAGTTCTCGCGAAAGCAGGGCTCAACGCTTCGCAGGCCATCAATTTGCTCTACGACAAGCTCGAGGAAGAGCAGAACGCCGATTTCCTCATTCACCGGAAGCCCGAGCAGCATGAGTGGGAATCTGCGGCCAAGTTCTTGGATGCGCTAGCCTCGCCAATCGCTATCGAAACTCGATTCGACAACATGACGCGCGGGCAAATAAAGCTCGAGCGTGCCCGTGCGAAAGGCTGGATTTAGCAATGGCCATTCAGAAACTTCTTCTAGACACCAATATCGTTATCGACTTCCTCAATCATCGCGATCCCCATTATGAGCAAACGCGTTTGCTCATGCTAGCGGGAAGAGTGGGCGAGTTTAGCCTTTGGATATCATCGTCCCAGGTAACTGACATGATCTATATTCTGACGAACGGCGGGAACAAGACGAAGGTCCCCGAGGTTCTCGAGAAGTTGCGCGGCTTGCGCACGTTCGTCAACGTCTACGCGGTCACCGACGTCGATATCGACAAGATGCTCGCGACCACATGGCAAGATCCCGAAGACGCTCTGCTCGTCGAGCTGGCACTTAAAATGCACGCCGACGCCATCATCACGCGCGACGAGGACTTCCCCGAAACCGATATGATTCGCGTGCAGGATTGCCCGACGTTTTTCTCATGGCTGGAGTGCGAGAAGGGCATCTCCTATGCCGAAATCGACATATAGTACCCAGATGACGCCTGGATAATCGTTGGCGAATCATGTCGTCTCAATGGAGTGAATCCCTTGTTCAAAATGGCTCTATGCGAGCGCGTGCCCCGCATTGTGGCGAAGTGCTCAATTGTTCGCGAAAACCATCGGCGTTTCGGCGTACAATTTGCGCAGCATTATCAGAGAGAAGGGGTTACTATGGCGGCATCGAAAGTGTATTACACGTCCATGCGCACGTCGCCGGATGACAGCATTCCAGCCAAGCTCGCTCGACTCGTGAAGAAGGCGGGGCTCGGCGGCGAGGTCGACGTGGCCGACAAGCTCGTGGCGATCAAGGCGCATTTCGGCGAATATGGAAACGTGTCGTATCTGAAGCCAGCTTACCTGCGCACGATCGCGCAGGAGGTGAAGGCCGCCGGCGGCAAGCCTTTCGCCACCGATTGCTCGACGCTGTACGTCGGCATGCGCAACAACGCCCTCGAACACTTGGAGTGCGCGGCGCTCAACGGCTTCAATCGCGATTCGGTGGGTTGCGAGATCGTGATTTCCGACGGCCTTCGCGGCGACGACGAGGTCGAGGTCCCCGTGCCCGCGCCCGAGGGCGTGGAGCGTCAGCTGGACACGGCCATCATCGGCCGCGGCATTCTGGACGCCGACTTGGTCATCACGCTCACGCACGCCAAGGGCTGCAATGCGGCATCGTATGGCGGTGCGCTGAAGAACCTCTCGATGGGTTGCGCCTCGAAGGCCGGCAAGATGATCATGCATTCCAAGGGCATGCCGCGCGTCGTCGAGGCGAACTGCATCGGGTGCGGCCTTTGCCTGCAGTCATGCGGTCAGGACGCCATCGACATGGTCGACGGGCATGCGTTCATCAACGACAATTGCGTGGGTTGCGGCCATTGCATCTCGTACTGTCCGCGTAAGACCATCATCCCCGCGTGGCATCGCGTGCGCGAGGACATGCAGGTCAAGATGGCCGAATATGCCGCCGCCGTCGTCGATGCCCAGAAATGCTTCCACGTGGCCATCGCCATCGACATCACGCCCCAGTGCGACTGCTTCGCCGGCAACGACGCGCCGATCGTGCCGAACGTCGGCATGTTCGCTTCATGCGATCCCGTAGCGCTCGACCAGGCCGTGACCGACCGCATCTGCGCCGCCCCGATGATTCCCGATTCGGCGCTACCCGGCCTGCACGAGGCGTGCGAGGGCGAGACCGATCACCTGCATGCCATCAACCCCACGAGCGACTGGGAGCTGTGCATCAAGCACGCCGAGGAGCTCGGCGCCGGCACGCGCGACTACGAGCTGGTCGAGGTGAAATAACCGAAGCCGGCATGGGCCCGACGATTGCGGCAATCGCTTTGAGCTCGCGCAGGCCGCTACGGCGTATAATGCTTAGAACGTCTCCCGCCGCTCGCGAGAAGACGAGCGCTTCTGCAGCTGGGGATGGCGTTTCTTGCGTTACTTGATTGCGGGAGGAAGGAATTCATATGTATCAGCAAGCAATCAACAGGGGCGTGTGCAAGTTGGCGCTTGGGGCGGTGGCTTTGCTCCTCTTCCTCATCTTGGCTCCGGTTGCGGCGTTCGCGCAGGATGGCGACCAGTGCTTCGTCGAGGTCGACGAGGGCTACCTGGCCCTGCGCACGGCGCCCGCCTACGATGACGACAACGTGATCGCCAAGCTCTACACCGGTGACGTCGTCTCGGTGGAAGAGAAGCGTGCCGGCGGGTACTGGTGGGTGTATTCTCCCAAGTTCAACAGGGAAGGCTACGTGAACGCCGATTACCTTGTGCAGTAACCAAGACGATGGGCGAGACGCTCGCCCATGATACCCGTATCTAGATACCATAACGGGCGGCTGGATTAACAGCTGCCCGTTACGCTTTTTTGTGCGGGTGACCGAAGGGGAGTCTCCCTTTCGGTCGGTCGCGAAAGCCCCGCTCGCCGACGGCCGGCCCAAAACCTGGGTGACCGAAAGGGAGTCTCCCCTTCGGTCAGTGGGGGCCTTTTTCACCGCACGAAAAAAGGACCGCCTGCATGAGGCGGTCCCTTTCTTACGAACGCGGGTCAAATGATGGCGGCGTTACGTACTTATTTGGTCTTGGCCTGGCCGGGTTCCACTACCAGAGTCTCTTCGAAGTCGGTTCCGTAAGAATCGAGCAGCGTCTTCTCGTAGGCGCTGTGGAAGAACTTCTCGGCGCCGAGCTTGGCCATGTCCTCGTTGATCCACTCGAGCAGCGTCGTGTTGCCCTTCGAGACGGCAGGAGCGATGGTGTCGAGGTTGCCGAGCTGTTCGATGCCGACCGTGTAGCCCTCGGTGCCCTTCGCGAACGCGATGACCTCGGTGTTGTCGTTGGCCCAGGCGACGCCTTCCTTGTTCTCGAACGCGGTCTTGGCGTTGGCGTAGGTCTCGAACTTCTTCAGCTTGATCTCGGGGTTGTTCTCGGTCAGATAGGTCTCAGCGGTGGTGCCGGTGATGACGATGACCTCGTCATCGGCCCCGATTTGCGACAGGTCGGTGATCACCTTGTCGTTCGGGGAGACGACGCCGAGCGCCACGTTCATGTACGGCTCGGCGAAATCGACCGCTTCGGCACGCTCGGGCGTGACCGTGAAGTTCGCGAGGATGATGTCGACCTTGCCCGTCTCGAGGTACTCGACGCGATTAGCCGCCTCGGTCGAAACGTACTCGACCTCGACGCCCAGGTCCTGGGCCAGGCGGTTACCCAGCTCGATGTCGTAGCCGGCGTATTCGCCGCCTTCGTCCACGTATCCGAACGGGTGCTTGTCGCTGAACACGCCGATGACGACCTTGCCGCTCTCCTTGATCTGGTCGAGCGTGCGGTAAACCGCGTCGCCGCTTGCCGCGCTTGCAGCCGTAGATGCGCTGCCCGATGCCGCCGCGCTTCCGCTCGACGATCCGCCGCAGCCGACCATCACGCCGGCCACGAGGGCGAGTGCTGCGGCGACGGCCGCGATACCCAAAAACTTCCTCTTCATGTACCTCTCCTATTCTCCAATATCCCTTGCGATATTTGACCCCGAGCTTGCTGGACCGGTTGCGGGCCCGCGATTGCTGGTGCTTGGACAATGGTACCGTCAAATGCCGCTTTTAGCTATTCGAATTACTGCTAGTTTGCATTCGGTTTCGCCGAACGGCCGATGCGCGCAGCGCGACCGGGAGGCCCCTCGCAGGGCCTTGCGAGCGCCGCCGGAGATGCGCGCACCTAAGAAGGCGCAACGCGGGTGAGGCGCGGGAGAGATGATGTGGGAGAGCCACTTGCGCGCCTCCATCAGGCGCCTTCCATTAGCGCGCATCGGAGGGGGAAGAAAGCGAGCCGGCCCTGCGAGGGGCCTCCCGGTCGCGCTGCGCGCATCGGCCGTTCGGCGAAACCGAATGCGACTTATTCGGCGACGTGCGACCTGACTGCTGCGAACTCGAACGTGTGCAGGAAGTCGCGGGCGCGTTCGGTCTTGGGGTGGGCGAAGAATTCCTCGGGAATGCCCTCCTCGACGATATGTCCGCCTTCGAGGAAGATGACGCGGTCGGCCACGGCGCGCGCAAAGCTCATCTCGTGGGTCACGATGATCATCGTCTTGCCTTCCCGCGCAAGGTCCAGGATGACGTCGAGCACCTCGTGGACCATTTCGGGGTCGAGCGCGGCCGTGATTTCGTCGAGCAGCATGACTTCGGGCTTCATGGCCAGGGCGCGCGCGATTGCGACGCGCTGCTTTTGGCCGCCAGACAGCTGGCGGGGATAATCATCGCGCTTGTCGAGCAGCCCGACGCGGTCGAGCAGGGCTTCGCCTTCGGCGATGACCTCGTTTTTGGGGCGCTTTTGCACGACGATGGGCGAGAGCGTGACGTTCTCGATGATCGTCTTGTGGGGGAACAGGTCGTAGCTCTGGAACACCATGCCCAGCTTCTGGCGGATCTGGGCGATGCTCTTCGATTTGCCGTCGACCTCTTCGTCGTCGATCCAGATATGCCCGCCCTGGATGTCCTCGAGGGCGTTGATGCAGCGCAGAAGCGTCGACTTGCCGCAGCCGGATGGCCCGATGACGACGATGACCTCGCCTTGCTTCACGTTGAGGTTGAGTCCGTCGATCACGACGTTGTCGCCATACGCTTTGCGAAGGTTCTCTATGCGCAGCACGTCTTTGGCAGCCATGCTTCATCTCCGATCTTGTGCGTCGAGTTGTACATTCGCGTTGGCTTGCGGGCGAAAGGCCGCCTGCAAGCCGTTAGTTGCTCCACTTCTTCTCGAGGTGCCGTGCAAGCATGCTGATGGGCCAGCACACGAGGAAGTACAGCAGCAAAATGGTGCCGTAGATGCCGAATACGGCATTGGGGCTTGCCATGCGGTTCGCTTCGATGATCTGCTGGCCGACCTTCATGATTTCGACCACTCCGATCATGAGAATGAGGCTGGTCGTCTTGATCATGCGGGTGACCAGGTTGATGGACATGGGGATAAGCCGGCGCACTGCCTGCGGGATCACGATATGGTAGTAGATCTGCCCCTTGGTCATGCCGAGCGCCGCCGCGCTTTCGTATTGGTGCTTGGGAATGCTTTCCAGCGCGCCGCGCACGAGGTCGCCCATTTCTCCGACGCCCCAGAAGCTGAACACGATGATGGAGCTGAGCTCGGCGGATATGTTGAGCCCCATGACGCGCGTCGCGCCGAAGAACACGATGAACAGCAGCACCAGCTGCGGCATGATGCGCACGATTTCCAGGTAGATTCGGCTTATCACGCGCGCTACCGGGTTTTTCCACGTCATGAAGATGCCGAAGAGCAGGCCCAGCACGATGCTGATGACCACCGAGATGACGCTAATTTCCACTGCAACGCCGAGGCCTTGGAGCAGGCGCGCGGCGTTGCTGCCCTTGAACAGGACATCAAGCCCCAAAAGCTCCATAGCGAAGCTTCCTTTCCACGACTGTTCCCAATATCGACACCGGCAAGATGATGATCAGGTAGAAGATGACGAGCATCACCAGGCATTCGGTTGTCTTGTAATAGAGGCCGATCAGGTCCTTGGCCACGAACATCAAGTCCATCAGGCTGATTGCCGAGAACACGCTGGTTTCCTTGAGCAGGAATATGACGTTCGCGACGAACGACTGGATGGACAGCGTGATTGCCTGAGGTAACACGATGTAGCGCATGACCTGGCCCTTTGTCATGCCAAGCGAGAGCGCGCTCTCGGTTTGGATGGGCTCGACGGCCTCGAGGCCGCTGCGGAACGATTCGGCCATGTAGGCGCCGCCGAGGAGCGCGAGTCCCAGCATGCCGCAGGCTTCGGCGTCTATGCCGAAGCCGAAGACGCGGGGTAGGGCGAAGTACATGAAGAACAGCTGGATGAGCAGGGGTGTGTTTCGGTATAGCTCGATGTAGAACAGCGAAATCTGATAGAGCACTGGAACCTTGTAGTGCGTGATCATGGCCACGACGAGGCCGATGACCAACGACCCCAAGATACCGACCCACCCGATGCGCAGCGTCAGCCACATTGCCTGCTCGTACAACGGCAAGTACTCTGCCATTGCCGCGAAATCCATGTACCGTCCTTATCCTTCGAACGCCGTTACGGCGAATTACCTAGCAATTTTATATGAAATGAACGATAACCGCTTGTAAGCGGACCGTCAAATAGCGCAATTAGCGAGTTTAACAGCGATGAAGCGTATTTCAACGATTAGTTGTAAATACACTCAGAAACTATGAGGCGAAGCCAAAACCATAAAAGAGACTGTCCCCTTTTATGATTTTTAGCGGATGGTTTACATGCTATTCTTCGCGTATCAACACGTAACGTTTTAAGGGCTGATTTCCGAGAGAGAGGATGTCGAATGGGCAAGACGATTGTTGCGGTCAACGCGGGGCCGCGCAAGGGCTGGAACACCGACACGCTGGTAACCGAGGCGGCGCGCGGTGCGGAGTCGGCGGGGGCAACCGTCAAGAAGTTCGACTTGTACAAGCTCGAGCGCTACACGGGCTGCATCTCGTGCTTCGGATGCAAGAAGGAGAAGTTCAAGGGGCGCTGCATCTGCCGCGACGGGCTCACCGAGGTGCTCGACGCGATCCGCGAGGCTGATGGGCTGATCATCGGCTCGCCGAACTACCTTTCCGAGATGACGGCGTCGTTCCGTGCGCTGTACGAGCGGCTCATCTTCCAAAACCTCACGTACAACCTCGAAACGCCGTGTTGCAACCAGAACGTCGTTCCGGTGCTGCTCATCATGACGAGCAACGCTCCCGACACGATGTATGCCGGGATGGTGCAGAACTACCAGAAGACGCTTTCGGCGTTCGTGGGCCCGACCGACACGCTCATCAGCGGCAACACGCTGCAGCTGAAGGACTATTCCAAGACCGATTGGGAATGGTCGATGTTCGATCCCGAGGCCAAGAAGCAGCGCCACGAAACCGTCTTCCCCGAGGAATGCAAGGCTGCATTCGACAAAGGCGCGGCGCTGGTGGGATGATGCATTACCTCAGAGGTAATGCATCATTCTTCGATTTCGCCTCGTCGAGGTAGCTGTACAAGGTGTACTTCGAGATGCCGAAAAACGTGCACACCTTCTGGCTCGCCTTGGTGATCAGGAACGTGCCCGCTTCGTGTTCGTGAACGGCGAGCTCGTCGCAACCGATGGCGAGCCGACGGGCAAGCGGAGCGGAACGTACGTCAAGCGATAGAGGCACCTGCGCATCGCCGGTCTCGGGAAGCCAATCCGTTCGGACCGACCGATGCGTGCAGCATACAAAGCGAGAAAGGACCAAGACCATGAACAACACTGCAATCGCGACGAAAAACGCGCCTGCGGCCATCGGGCCGTACAGCCAGGCCATCAAGGCCGAGGGCGTCTCGATCAACGTGTCGGGGCAGCTGCCCATCGACCCGGCGACCGGCGAGTTCGCGGGCGACGACATCAAGAGCCAGACGCGCCAGAGCCTAACCAACATCAAGGCCATCCTCGCCGAGGCCGGCGCCGACATGGGCGCGGTCGTCGAGACGACCGTCATGCTGTCCGACATCGCCGAGTTCGCCGACATGAACGAGGTGTACGCCGAGTTCTTCGTCGAGCCCTACCCGGCCGCGCCGCTTTCCAGGTCGCGGCCCTGCCCAAGGGCGCGAAGGTCGAGATCAAGGCCGTCGCGCGCTTCTAGCGTGCCATCGGAGACAGCGGGAGGATGTTGTCTCCTTGGCAAGCGCCATCGTCCAAAAGAAGACAACATTCCCGTTGTCTTCTTTTTTTTCGCAAAACGAAGCGCACCCGCTGTCGCGGCCGCGGGCCTGCTCGCGTCGTGCGTCACCCGCGAAGCAACGGCACGGCTGCGAACAGCTCTCCATCTAGGTAGACGAGTTTCCACGGAGCGTCCTTTTCCAGCCACTGCGCATCGCCGCCGAGCAGGTCGCCCGGCACGTCGGCCTGATCGCCTGTCGTCCGATCCGAGAAAACGTGGTTATCGTCATTGCTCTGGAGGTAATGCATCCATTTGGTAACTAGCTTGCGCCCTTCGAGTCGCTTCATCGGATGGAGTCGAATCTTGCGCGTGATGTCCGATACGGCATCGCGCAGCTCGACATGAACGAATACGGGTCCCTTGCCATACTTAACGCATTCGGAATAGACGACGACGTACGGCCATTCCTCGATGGTCACGCACATTCCTCGTGTAAGCCTTGCTGCGTACGTAAGCATGTTGATGGTTCTCTGTGCAACGTAGGGTAACTATACATGAAAGCCGCATGCGGCTGCTTGGCGCATGCGACATCAGACACATGCGCAGTATATTCGAGGAACGGCGTGAGCTCGAACGTGGCAGCACGGGGTCGTGGTCGCTGAACTGGAAGCCGGCGTTGACGTCGGGCGCCGTGTTCGGCACGTCGTCCGCGCAATCTGGTAAGCTGGCGACACGTAACTGACCGAAAGGGAGTCTCCCCAACTGTCAGTATGCCGGTATGGGCGCATGTTCGGATAACGGGGCGCAGCGCGTTTTCTCCCGCAAATTGCATTAGTTGAATAAAAATGACCAAGGTTCTCTTTGCCTGCATCGAGCGCATTGCTTGCAGATAGCGCATTGTCCGGCCGCTCGAGTTCTCGGATAATGTGTCGCAGGTCGATGAAAGGAGCGTTCAGCATGGCAGTGAGTGCGGCAGAGGCGCTGGAGCGCCTCAAGGCGGGCAACGCGGAATACGTGACGGCGGGCTCCAATGCGGGCGACATTTCCCAAGCACGGGTCGAGGAATTGTCGAAAAACGGACAGGCTCCCTATGCCTGCATCGTGGCCTGCGCCGATTCGCGGGTGGTGCCCGAGCATATGTTCATGGCGGGGCTCGGAGAGCTGTTCTGCATCCGCGTGGCCGGCAACGTCATCGGCGACATGGAGCTTGCGAGCTGCGTGTACGCCGCCGAGCATCTGGGCGTGAAGCTCATCGTCATGCTGGGGCACACGCAATGCGGGGCCGTGGCGTCTGCGCTCGAGGCGCTGGAGGCCGGCGACGCTCCCCACGGGGCGTTGGCGCCCCTGCTTTCGGGCGTGTGCGCAGGCATCGGCGAGGAGCGCGATCCCCGAGCCGCGAGCATCGCGAACGCGCGCGCGGGCGTGGCTGCCATCATGCAGGATGCAGATATCGCCCATCTCGTCGAGGCGGAAGGGCTCGAGGTTGCTTGCGCCCTCTACGAAACCGAGACCGGCGCCGTGGAGTTTTTGGCATAACCGATTGATGGTCGACGTGCATGAGGTCACATCGGCCGCATTGCTTGACGTTTGACGCCATTGCGTGCAAAGGCATATCTATGTAGGAGCGCATCTTTCGCATGTTTTGCAATACAATGTGCAGCGAATTACGCTCACGTGCGCATCTGCCGTTTGCGTGGCTGCGCGCCCTGCATGAAAGGACATGCTATGAAACTGCTCGTCATCGGCGATGAGAAGCGCTTCGAGAAGTACCTGCCCGACCTCGACGTCGTCTCGCGGGTCGAGGCCGTCGTCGCGCCGCGCGGCGCGACCGACGAGCAGATCGCCGCGCTGGCGGGAGATGCCGACTTCATAGCGGCCGATGCGATCAGTCCCGTGAGCGCGCAGCTCATGGATGCGCTGCCCAGCCTGAAGCTCGTGCATTCCGAGGGCGTGGCTTACAACGCCATCGATGTAGCCGCTGCGCGCGAGCGCGGGATCACGGTATGCAACAACGCCGGCGTGAACGCGGGCGCCGTGGCCGAACAGGCGGTGCTGCTCATGCTCGCCTGCCTTCGCCATCTGCGCGAAGGAGATGCGGCGGTGCGCGAGGGCCGGCAGATCAAGGTTAAGGAACGCCTGATGGTCGAGGGCATCCGAGAGCTAGGGGATTGCACGGTGGGTCTCGTGGGATTCGGCGCCATCGCACGTGAGACGGCCGTTCGCCTGCAGGCGTTTGGCTGCGACGTGGCGTACTGGAACCATCGTCGCCGTTCGCAGGAGCAGGAAACGGCGCTGGGCGTTCGCTACCTTCCGCTCGAGGAGCTTGCTCGTACGTGTGACATCGTGAGCATCCACGTGCCCGTCACGCCCGAGACCGAAAACATGGTCGATGCGGAGTTCCTGGCATCGATGAAGGAAGATGCAGTGCTGGTCAACACCGCCCGTGGCGAAATCGTCGACCAGGTGGCCCTCGCACGGGCCTTGGAGGAAGGGACCATCGGCGCCGCGGGGCTCGACACGTTGTCGCCCGAGCCCGTGCAGCCCGACCACCCGCTCGCCCTGCTGTCGGGCGAAGCCGCCGATCGCTTGGTGCTTTCGCCCCACATCGGGGGCGTGACCGTCGGCATGTTCCGCCGCGCCTGGACGACCATCTGGCAAAACATCGAGCGCGTGGCAGCTGGCGAACCGCCGGTGAACGTGGTGTCGTGACGAGGCGGCGGCGGGGACTGAGGGCGTTGTCTGTCACCTTGGGTTTTGCACACGGTCCAAGCTGCGGGTACAATGCCTCTTCATGGAAAATCGCGTGCTTCCGCATATCGCCGCTTTGGGCACCATGTTCGTGTGGGGCCTCACGTTCGTGTGCACGAAGGTGCTGCTCGGCTACATGACCCCGCTCGACATCTTGCTCTCGCGCACGGTGCTGGGCTTCTTGGCGCTTTGCCTCGTGAGTCCTCGCATGCTTCGCTTGCACACGCGGCGGCACGAGTTGCTGTTCGCCGTAGCGGGGTTGACGGGCGCGTTCGGGTACTACCTCGCCGAGAACACCGCGCTCGAATTCGCCGACGCGTCGTTCGTGTCGGTGGCGGTGTCGACCGCTCCGTTGTTCACGGCGGCTTTGAGCTTCGCGATTCTCAAGGAAAAGGGTTTCGGCGCGCGTTTCGTGGTCGGGTTCGTGCTGGCTATTTCGGGCATCGCGCTCATCAGTTTTCAGGAAGGGCCGGCGCACGCGAGCCCGACTGGCGTGCTGCTGTGCCTCGTCGGCGCCTTGACCTGGGCGGTGTATTCCATCGTGATCAAGCGCTTATCGGGTTTCGGCTACGAGACGATAGCCGTCACGAAGCGCACGTTCGCCTGGGGTCTGGCCTTCATGCTGATCAGCCGCGTTTTCGTGGGCGGCGATTTTCCCTTCGCGGCGTTAACCAAGCCAATCGTCTGGGGCAACCTTGCGTTCTTGGGATTGCTCGCGTCGGCGGGTTGCTTCGTGACGTGGGGCTACAGCGTCAAGCACTTGGGTCCTTCGGCGGCGAGCGCCTATATCTACCTCCAAGCGCCCATAACCGTCATCTGGGCGGTCCTGCTGCTGGGCGAGCCGCTGACCGTGGCGATCGTGGTCGGGTTCATGCTCGTCATCGCGGGATTGGCGCTCTCGGAATGATACGTTACCTCAGAGGTACTGTATCATTAATAATGATACAGTACCTCTGAGGTAACGTATCAGGAGGCCTGTTTCAGTTGGGGCGCACTTTCTTGAGAGCCTGCGAGGCTATAGTCGGCGCAATGCTGCGCGCTTGTTGGGCCGCCTGCGCCGCCATGGTGGGCGCGATGTCGCGCAGCATGGCCAGTATCCTCGCGCGCAAGTTGGCGGGGAGCTGCGTGGTCGCCTCGACGATGGCGAGCGCCTTGCCCGTGGGGTTCTGCGCGAACTCTCCCCATGTATCGGCATTCGCGGCGAGGAGCACTTTGTAGGCGGCGTCGATCAACAGTTCGCGTTCGGCCGGTTCGTACAGGTCGGCCCAGCTGTTTAGCGTTCCCGTTATGATGGCCGCTTCGGGCCCGATCGAGTCGAGCGTCACGAAATCGCCGTCCTCGATAGCCCAGCGCGTCGATGCGTGCTGGACGAACAGTACGCCTTCCGACCGTATGACGCGGTAGTTGTCGCGCGTTTCCATCAGCATGCCGAAGATGCTGCTTCCCGGCACGGTCTTGCTCAGCTTCGCATCGTATTCAGGCGTCGAGATGCGGTCGCTTGGCGCGAAGGCGAACCCGGGACCGTCGTGGTTGAAGATGCGCTCGATGTTGGCGAAGGTCTGATCGCGGCAGGTCAAGGCCGCGAATTCGGCGAGGTTCCCGCCTTTGCTATGGCCGCCGACGTACAAGCGGGATGCGCCCGTGCCCGCGATGTCCTCGAGGTAGGCGCGCGCACGCGTCTGGCTGGGAAGCGCCTCCATATAGGTGAGGTTGAAATCTTCTTTCCAGCCGGCAAGCGAGTTGTCGGTGCCGCGATAGGCGACGTAGGCCGCGTTATCGGGAAGGAAGAACGTGACGGCCGCGAACTGTTTCTCGAAATGGCTCGAGCTTTCGTTGGCGTAGTAGCCGATCTCGAGGTCCATGAAGCGCGGCGAAGCGAGCAACGCCTCGAGAAACCTGTCGCCGCCCATGCGCTCGAGCCATATGCCTCCGAACAGGTCATGATGCGAAATGCCGCAGATTGCTTTCGGCAGGGCGACGCGCTCAGACGGCACAGTGCGTCCCAGGGTGCCGGCTTCGAAGTTGAAGTACGCGATCGTGGAGAGCACGAGGCTGTCGACATCTGATAGCGGCGTTTCCGTGAAGGAAGCCCGCTGTTCGTCAAGATAGTCGGCGATATCCGTCATGCGATTTGCCTCCTGGCCATTGCTCGTAGGGTGCTTCTTGAAAATGAGTGTACATTACTTCGATGCCTGCATCCGGCGACCAGGCGTTTTGTTGGATACGGGTTAAGTAATGTACACTAATTCCAGTTTGACGTTGCTCGGAAGAGGGGCATGGTATGGATATGCGGCAAAACGAGAACTCCAGTGATGAGCGCGCCATCGCGGGCAATCCGGCGCTGCCCACCGTTGCGGTGCTCGCGACGGGCGGGACCATCGCCGGCGCCGGCTCGATTGGCAAGGCCACGAACTACCGGCCTGGCCAGCTCGACGTCGACGCCCTGGTCGGCATGGCGGAAGGCGCGCATGATATCGCCAACGTGCGGGCCGTCCAGATTTGCAACGTCAATTCGGATGACATCACGGCCGACCATTGGCTGCAGCTGGCGCGCACCGTCAACGAGCTGGCTAATGACCCGGCCATCAGCGGTTTCGTCATCACGCACGGCACCGACACGCTTGACGAGACCGCGTATTTCCTCAACCTCGTCGTGAAAACCGACAAGCCCGTGGTGCTGACGGGCGCCATGAGGCCGGCGACCGCCACCTCGCCCGATGGTCCCATGAACTTGTTGCAGTCCATAGCGCTGGCCGCCGATCCGCAGGCACGCGGGCGCGGCGTGATGGTCGTGTTCTCCGACGGCATCTTCGGAGGCCGCGATGTGCGCAAGATCAGCACGTTCCAGACCGACGCGTTCAGTGCGAGCGATTTCGGCTGCATGGGCTATATGGTCGATGGCGTGCCGCATTTCTACAATACGACGTCGAAGGCGCATACGACCGCTACCGAATTCGACGTGGCCGCCGTGGATGCGCTGCCCGAAGTGGCAATCGCCTATTTCGCGATTGACGCGGATCCTGGCGTGCTCGACTATTTCGCGGAAAGCGGCGCCGGCGGCATCGTGATAGCGGGCGCCGGGTCGGGCTGCTACAGCAAGGCGTGGAACGAGCGCGTGTGCGCGCTGTCGGGCAGGGGCCTGCCCGTCGTGCGCTCCTCGCGCATCGGGGCCGGCATGATTACGCACGACGATGCCTATGGGGGCGACTTGGTCACGGCAAACGACCTCGCTCCGCAGAAGGCTGCCGTGCTGCTGCGGCTCGCGCTCACGAAAACGACCGACGTGGCCGAGATCCAGGCCATGTTCGACCGCTATTGATGCCGCGTGCGCGATTGGGGTCAGTCCCAATCCCGCCCGTTGAGATATGCCGTTGCGCGCGACGATGCAAGCCGGTATGAAAGAGCTGCTCGACGACAACGGCATGAACAGGGAAAACGACCGTTATCGTAAAATTGTGAGCGCATGTTGGCGAACGGCTTGCATGCTTTTGAAGCATTTGCCGCGAAGTGCGATAATCAATGGGCACAGAAGCGCTTCAACGAAGTTGGTAGAGGTATGTCAAGGGTTTTCTTTCCAGGATGCAAGGTGAAGAACCGCTACCCGGAGGCAAGCGAATGGCTGGCCGAACAGGTGCGGGAGCGGGGGTACGCTGACGAGGTCACGGGATGCTGCCGCGTGAACCACCAAAAGCTCACCGCCGACGATACGGCCGTGTGCATCTGCGTCAACTGCATGGCCATGATCGACGAAGATGCCGACAATGGCGACATGGAGAGCATCTGGGTGCTCATCGACAACGACCCCGATTTTCCGCTGCCCGATTATTCGGGGCACGTGATGGGCGTTCAGGATTGCGGTCGCGCCTATGACCGCACTGACGTGCAGGATGCAGTGCGCAGCCTGTGCGCCAAGATGGGCATCGAGGTCGTCGAGCTGCCGGACGTGCGCGAGAAGACGACGTTCTGCGGCGCGGCGTTTTTGAAGCCGGCACCGAAGCAGGAGGCGAAGTTCGCCCCCAAGCGCTACGTCGAAGGCGCCGCCGAGCGCGGCTTCTACGTCGTCCATGAGGAAGAGGAAATCCAGCGCCTGCTGGAAGAGCATGCTGCGGCTATCGAGCCCGACGAGGTCGTGTGCTACTGCACGGCCTGTGATGCAGGTCTCGAAACCGGCGGCAAGAACGCAATCAACCTGATCGAGCTCGTTTCCGGCAAGTTCCGCGAGGAATAATCCTCGGTGAGGCATACGGTCCGCAAGCCCGAACTCGACGCGACGGAGCTCCCCGGCTGCGTTTCGCGGAGACGTTAGGTTTGCAGGGCGTGTAACCCAATTCTTTCAGAGTCGCGTTTCGGCCGGTCTTCTTATCTGCGTTGTCCGTCGGGATGCCATAGGCCCGTCGGACGGTCGGCCATGCGCTACGTTGCCAGGGCGGTCGCGCGTCGCACCGCCCGTCTAGACGCCCGTGCCGCGTCAGCTGACCAATCGCCCGCGTCGTCAAATAGCGGAGTCAGCTGACCAATCGCCTGCGTCGCCAAATAGCGAATTTTGCTAGGAAAGGCATTAACTAGGTTAGTTTACTTGCAGCTCGCGTGGCCGCAGGCGTCATATCGTCTTCGGGCATGCATTTGAACTGCGAGTATGTGGCAGCTAAATCCGATGGTTTGCATTCATCGATGACAGTTGCAAGAAAACCAACCTAATAAGTTCCTTTCCTAGCATTTTCGCCGTTTTCGTAACTTGAAAAGGAATCGCATGGCAGCCGGGCGCTTGCGCCGCAGTCCGCTCGAGCTGAGGCTTGCATGGCAGCCGGGCGCTTGCGCTGCAGTTTACTCGAGACGAATTCGCAAGGCGTTTCGCCCAAGTTGAACCCGGTCTGCATTTCACTCGCACATTAACATTGCATCATGCTGCGCTCTGCTCGAGCCTGGTCCTTGCGGTGCACCTTGAGCGAGCTGGTCCCGCGCTTTGTCTGCTCGCGATCAATGTTGTATGTTGTAATGAGCGAATGCGGCACAATTCAACTTGACCGCAGCGTCAAGTTGACTGTCTTTTGGTACCAGAAAGGGCTGCTACTCGGTTCGATCTGTTTGCGAGTTCTCGGTCCCATCTGTTTCGCTTGCGTTTGCCAGACTCCCATCCACGCAGCTCGCGTCCGACTAGTTCGTGTTTATTCAATTCGCATCCGCCTGGTTCGTGTACTTGCGAGACGCGGGCGCGAGCCGACCTGTGCGATTCGGGTGATCGCTTGTTATCCACGGGAAGAGCGCAGCGCGGAGTTGCATGCGTTTTGGCGGCCGGCCGATCGCGTTGCCCTGAAGCCGATGTCCGATCGCATGTGCTATCTGCTCGACGAGGACGTCGCATTCCTCCGGGTTGGCCAAAATGGCGGGAGTCATGACGAAAACACGCTCTCCCTCTGCGTTAAGAACATTCGAGCGTCTCGCATCTCGCGTGAGCTGGCCGATATGCGCGTCTTTGCTGTTGTATTCGAGTGCTACATGAGCTTCGCGCCAGTGTAGATCGCAATGTAGCTCGTTGGTTCCCATAATTCGTGCGCTTCGTGCACCCAGAGTGGTCGGTGGGTTCATGCTCGGCGGAACCAGTCCGTAGCCTCCTCGCCGAACGGGTAAGGTGAAGAGGAGGTAAATGGCGCTTTCCATGGGCGATGCCGAGAAATCGGGAACCCATTTCAGGACTTGCTTGGCGGCCGCGGCACCTCGCATGCGTGGAAGCCGGTCGATGAATCTGGATAGGTCGCTCGCATGGACGATGGGCGCGCATTTTGCCATGCCAGAG
Organism: uncultured Eggerthellaceae bacterium; assembly: GCA_946618265.1. Next base: position 1,498 of record CAMOLA010000014.1, on the reverse strand, counting down.
TGGCTTTTGGGCGGCAAGCTGTACTTTCCGCAGAGTTCGCAACCGAGCAGGGTGAGTTGGAGCCATGGCAAAGATGCGCCATGTTGCACGAAAACGAGGTTTGGCGATGCGACAAAAACGTCTTGACTGATTTGCGCGAGCGATCCTGCTGGTAACGGATGAGCTGCAAGATGGCTAATATGCGCTTTTGAGCGACACATCATTGAGGTTGATGGAACGAGAATGTGGAAGCGGTTATCAGCGCGCGGGAAAGCCGGGATCTCGAAGCGGCTGATCTGTTCTCGCGTGTGGGCGCTGTCTGCCAGCGACGTCGCACGCGTGCGCATGAGCTCGAAGGACGCACCGCAACGGTATGCGCGAATCATGTCGAGAGCTGTGCTATGTGACAGGACGAGTTTCATGGCGGCAGTTTAGTTCTTGCCTTTACGGTTCGGAATGCGCTCTCGATAATCCATTAATTATGCTAAAGAAAGGTTACATTCTGGGTGCACGTTGGGTGTCACCAGGGGAATTGCGGGTGAAAATGCGGTAAAACAGGCAGCTTCCCAGTATGGTGGCTCATCAAATGGCGTGCCTTCCTCCGTCGTCTTTTTGATTCGCCCTTCATCCGGCAGATGCGCCTTTCATCGGCAGGCCCTTGGCCACCGCGCCTTCCGTCGGCAAGCCCTTTGCCCACCGCGCCATCCGTCGGCAAACCTTTAGCCCGACAGGTTCTTCGCCTTCGAACGGGGCCTTTATCCCGGTGACGAAGGCGCCTACGAACTGTGACGGTTGCAACATAAGGAATCCGAAAGTAGCGTATCGCGCGGATAAGATCGGCAAGTACGGGTCCATGAACAGCACGGATGCGGGTCTAGATGGTCGCATCGGCGACGTGGGTTTGCCGGTTCGAGCAATTCGACGCTCAAACCACCTGATCAGACGCATGCATTCACCTGCGCAATTGGTTATTCACCGATAAAGATAAATATGAAGCTTTGTCGGTTTTATGCCGACTCGATAGACCAGCTTTTATTGCAAGTTCTTGGGAACGCCAGCCAGCCGCGCTGGGCATCCGCCAAGATGGTGTCCCCGCGGGGGGCGTCCAAAAACCCCGATGCCATCCTTAGTCGAAGGCGAAGGATATTGCGCGTTACGGTTTACCGAGGTCGCCGCTTTACGAGGATTTTCCACTGACGCTCAGAATGACAAATCGGGCTTTTTTGGAGGGTTTCGGGGGCTGCCGACGCATGTTGGTGCTCTTTTGTTGCGACTTTGCGCCTTTCATGATGCTGTACGGCACAGTCTGCATGGCCGTTCCATAAGCGGGTTGCCTGACACGATTGCGGATGGTGCCCACTGGCTTTTTCTCAAGGATGAACGTCGGCTGTTGCGTTGCGAAAACGGACTTTTTGCTAGGAAAGTCGATAATTAGGTTGAATTACCCGCCCGTAAACCGCAAAAACTGCATTCGCTGCTTTCAACCAAACATTTGAGCTGGCATAACGGGAGGTGCAAC